>JANQEX010000091.1 GCA_028278105.1 Alphaproteobacteria bacterium
GCCTCCGCAAAGCTTCGGCGCGACGGGTGCGCCAAGACCTCGGCGGTGCCGCAGGCGAAGCCGGGCGCGGGAATGTTCGTGTTGGTCATTGTCCATTGAACCTGGGGTTTGGCCCCTAACAAAAGCTGAAACTGTCACTTGGTGACCGGCAATCAAGGTGGGAAGGCAACAGAAAAAAGGCTATGCTGATCGAAACATTGAAAATCACGGGACATTCTGATATGCTGCTATTTGCTGTTAATTCGCACATTACGGTTTGACATGATCAACCTGCAGGACATCCATTCGCTCACCGATTTTGCCCGCAACACGAAGAATTTCGCGCGCCGCCTGAAAAAAACGGGACGCCCGGCCATTCTTACGGTCAATGGACGCGCCGAGTTTGTCGTGCAGGAGGCGTCATCCTATCAGCGCCTGCTGGATCTCGCGGTGCTGACCGAGAGCAAGCAGAAGCTTGACCGCAGCCTGGACGATCTTGAATCCGGTCGCACGCATGATTTTGAAAAGACAGTAGCAAAATTAAAGGCCAAACGCTCCGGCAAATCCGCGAAGTAATGGCGATGAATTTCCGTATCTGCCTGACGGGCGAAGCCGTTCACGATCTTGAAAGCATTATGGATTATATTGCCCGCGACGCACCCAAGCGGGCGGAAGCGCATGTTGATGCGCTCTTGGGTAAAATCCGTAGCCTGAAATCCATGCCCAGGCGGTGCGCGCATGCGCCGGAGAACGGGTGGCGTGGTTACGAGTTGCGGCATCTGATTTACGGCGATTACCGGATTCTGTTCACGCTTGCGGGTGAGACTGTAACGGTGTTACGGATCATTCACGGAGCAAAAATGCTCGATTATCCGGGAAATTAACTCCTTCTCCGCAAGGTGCATGGATTATAACCGTGCCCATTCATATCCATTCACGTCATTCCAGCCAGGCGAGCCCCGCTCCCGTTGGAGTTTACCTCTGCGCCCGGCTTCGCCTGCGGCATCGCCGAGGTCCTGGCGCACCCGTCGCGCCGAAGCTTGCGGAGGCGGAAAAGCGGGGCGGGAATGCGCATATGGGAAATTTCCATACGGAAATTATTGGTTTTGCTATAGTTGGAGAGGCCCTCACAAAAACGACCCCGGTCCGGCGCGGCGTTGATAGGCGGCGATGGCGGCGTCGTATTGCCGGTCGGAAAGGGACGGGGGCGCGCCGCCCGCATCTGTGGACGTTTCCTGCAACACGAGCGGCGTGGCAAGGCCCACGGCATAGCTGCGCCCGTCGGGACCGGCCTGATAGACGAAAGTAACGCTGTTTTTGTCGCCCTGTTCCCTGCGGCTTTCGATTTCCTTTTTTACCACGTCTTCACGGGCGCGAAGATGCTCCACCTGCGCGCGCTCAAACGGCGGCAGCAGCCCGTCGGGCGTGATGAAGCGCGCCGATGCGCCGGAAGTTTGCACGCCGGAAGATGCGTTTTCGAAAGCTTCGGAAAAACCTGGCTCACGGCTTGCCGGATTGTTTGCGCCCGGCGAGGAATGCGCCGCGCGGCGCGAGGACGCCTCGTCGCGGATCTGCACGACATTCGCGCCCGCATTCTTCGGAGTACGCGACGGCGGCTCAGCCTGCGGCGTTCCCGCAGCTTGCGTAAACTGTGGATAAATGACGGGCGCGGTCGGCCTCATACTAAGCAGTTTCAAAGGCCAATTCTTACCCGAAAGTTAAGAAACGCTTTTTTAAGAGATTGGGATTCCCGCCGCGGCAAACGCGAACCGCATGCCAGTTTTCCGCCGGGAAAATTTTCAGGCCGAATCGATGGGTTTCCGCTCTTCAGCAAAATCGCTTAGCGCGTTGATTTGAATCACAAACCGTCCTTGCGAGGAGGCCGAAGGGCTGACGAATCAATCCAGAAATATCTAATACCAGCGGTCTTATGAAATAACTCATCCCGAAAGCACGGACCGTCACCCCCGCGACGGCGGGGGTCTACGCTTTAAAACTTTTGTTTTGGTGGTTTTTTAGCGTGGATGCCCGCCTGCGTGGGCATGACGGTTCTTCCTATGGGATGGATCAGTTTATAAGGCCGTTGGTATTTAAACTGGATTCCCGCTGGAGTTTATCCCCGCGCCCGGCTTCGCCTTCGGCTACGCCGAGGTCCTGGCGCATGTGTCGCGCCGAAGCTTTTGCGGAAGCGGACAAGCGGGGGCGGGAATGTTCGTGTTGGTAATTGTCCATTGAACCTAGCCCAACACCCGCTCGAAAATCATATCCACGTTTTTGGTGTAGGTTGATTCGTCGAAAAGGGATTCCAGTTTTTCGCGGCCAAGCGCCTTGACGATGGCGGCATCGTCCAGAAGACAGTCGCGGAACAGCCCGCCTTTTTCCCAGACCTTCATCGCCGCCGCCTGAACCTTTTTATAGGCGTCTTCCCGGCTGACGCCGCCTTGCGTGAGGGCCAGAAGCACGCGCTGGGAATGGATCACGCCGCCCAGCGCATCAAGATTCTTGCGCATGCGTTCAGGATAAACCACAAGCTCCCGCACCAGTTTTTCCAGCCGCGCGAGGGCGAAATCCAGCGCCAGGGTGGCGTCGGGCGCAAACACGCGCTCCACCGCCGAATGGGAAATATCGCGCTCGTGCCACAGCGCCACGTTTTCCATGGCCGGGATCACCGCCGCCCGCACGATGCGCGCGAGCCCCGTCAAATTCTCCGACAGGACCGGATTGCGCTTGTGCGGCATGGCGGAAGAGCCTTTCTGGCCGCTGGCGAAGGGTTCTTCGGCTTCACGCAATTCGCTGCGTTGCAGATGGCGGATCTCAATGGCCAGGTTTTCGATGGACGCGGCGATGACGCCCAAGGTGGCGAAGAAAGCCGCATGCCGGTCGCGCGGAATGACCTGCGTGGATACCGGCTCCGGCCTCAAGCCCAGCTTTTCCGCGACATGTTTTTCAACGAAAGGGTCGATGGTGGCAAACGTGCCCACCGCGCCCGATATGGCGCAGGTGGCGATATCGTTCCTTGCCGCGGCGAGCCGCTCCCGGTTGCGGGCGAAGGCGGCGTAATGGCCCAGAAGCTTCAGGCCGAAGGTCGTCGGCTCGGCATGAATGCCGTGGCTGCGGCCGATGCAAAGGGTGTTTTTATGCTCCAGCGCCCTTTCTTTCAGGGCATCCAGCAGCCGGTCCAGATCTTCCAGCAGGATATCGGATGCCTGCCTTAGCTGAAAGGCAAGGGCCGTGTCCAGCACGTCGCTGGACGTCATGCCCTGATGCACAAAGCGGGCTTCATCCCCCACATGCTCGGCAAGGCTGGTGAGGAAGGCCAGAACGTCGTGGCGCGTTTCCTGCTCGATTTCGTCGATGCGGGCGATATTGAAGCCGCCGCGTTCGCGCACGGCCTTTGCCGCCTCCTTGGGGATCACGCCAAGCTCGGCCTGCGCCTCGCAGGCGGCGGCCTCAATCTCAAGCCAGATGCGAAACTTGTTCTCAGGCTCCCAGATGCGCGCCATTCCGGCGCGGCTGTAACGCGGGATCATGGATAGCGCTGCCTTGCCTGCGGCCCCGTGGGCTCTTCCTCGTCCACCGGATTATAGAGATAGGGGTTCTGGTAGGGATAGGAGTCGGGGTACGACACCACATCGCCCGTGGCCAGCGCACAGGTGGTTCCGCCCGGCGTATTCAGGCGGCCGGAGCAGCTTGTGGGCTCCCAGCCCCGCGCGCGCATGCATTCGATCAGCACGCCTTCGGGCGAGGTCAGGCACCCGGTTTGCGTGTCGATCTTCGTGGCGCTGGTCTCGGCCAGACGCCCCAGATCAGGCTGCATGACCGCCGCTTCGCTATGCGGGTAGTTCATGGGGTAGTTGCTGCAACGGCATTGGGCCAGGTCGTGGTTCAGCTTGGTCTGCGCCTGACTCTGCGGCATGAAAACATTCGGGTCGCTGATGGGCCGCCAATAGCTGAACGCCGTGAGATAGATGCTGGGCTTCCAGTCATCATCGCCGTTGCTGCAGGCCGTGGCCAGCAGGACAAGGCCGGCGAGAAGAGCCAAGAGAAAGGGGCGGACCATGAAAAATCCTTTTGCTTCAGGGCTTTCAGAATAATGCCGGGTTTTCCCATGGTCCAGCCCTATCACGGGGGCCGAATCCGCCGGGGAAGGGGCAAAAGGGTCACGAGGGTCAACGGGGTCAACAAAAAAGACCCTCATAACCTTTCCAGCCCTCACAGCAGCCCTTGTTCCTTGAAGCTGACATGCCGCCCGTTGCCGATCACGATATGGTCATGCAGCACGACGCCGACGGATTTCGCCGCCACGGCCAGATCACGGGTCATCACGATGTCGTCCTTGGACGGGGTTGGATCCCCGCTGGGATGGTTGTGCACGAGAATGATCGCGCCCGCGCCCAGATCCAGCGCGCGCTTGATGACCTCCCGCACGTAAACGGGGGTGTGGTCGATGGTGCCGCGCTGCTGCAACTCGTCGGCGATCAGGCAGTTCTTGCGGTTGAGAAACAGAACGCGAAGCTGCTCGCGCGTTTCGTGCCCCAAAACGGCAAAGCAGTAATCAAGGATTTTCTGCCAGTTGCTCAAGACCGGGCGGTCCATGATTTCCGCGCGGCCGATGAGCAGATGCGCGGCCGCGATGGCCTTCAGCAGCGCCACGACGCCGTCACCCAGCCCGAATTCGCGCAAGGCGGCCTGCTCGGCCATCAGCACGCCTTTCAGCCCCGAAAAGCGGGCAAGAAGCTGCTTGGCCAGCGGCTTGACGTCGCGCTGGGGGATGGCGGCGAACAACAGCAATTCCAGCAACTCGTATTCCTGCAGCGCGTCCGTCCCGCCAGAAAGAAACCGCTCGCGCAAGCGCCGGCGGTGGCCGGCGTAATGGGGCGGGGATTTTTCTTTTGTTGAAGCAGACTGCGTCATGCCTGCGGCGCGGGGTAGGGCGGGGCGGCATGGCCCGCGGGGGAGAGCGTGAAAATCTCGTGGCCGGTTTCCGTCACCCCAATCGTATGCTCGAACTGGGCGGAGAGCGAGCGGTCGCGCGTGACCGCCGTCCAGCCGTCGGAAAGAACCTTTATCTCATGGCGTCCGGCATTGATCATCGGCTCCACCGTAAAGATCATGCCCGGTTTCAGCGTCATGCCGGCGCCCGGCTTGCCATAATGCAGCACTGATGGCGGCTGGTGAAAGACCAGTCCCACGCCATGCCCGCAAAAATCGCGCACCACCGAAAAGCGGTTGGCCTCGGCATGGGCCTGGATGGCGTGGCCGATATCCCCCAGGGTGGCCCCCGGCTTCACCTGTCCGATGCCCTTCATCATGCAGGCATAAGTCACGTCCACCAGCTTGCGGGCTTTTAAAGGCGGGGTCCCCACACAGAACATGCGGCTGGTGTCGCCATGCCAGCCGTTCAAGATAACGGTAACGTCGATATTGGCGATATCGCCATCCTCCAGCTTTTTGTCGCCGGGAATTCCGTGGCACACCACGTGATTGGGCGAGATGCAGGTCGCCTTGGGAAAGCCGCGATAGCCCAGGGGGGCGGGGCTGGCGCCATGGTCGCGCATAAATTCCTCACATAACGCATCCAGCCTTCCGGTTTCCGCGCCGGGTTGAACATGCGGCGTGATATAGTCAAGCACCTCCGCCGCCAGGCGGCCGGCCTTGCGCATGCCTTCGAAAGCGGCGTCATTATGGATGACGACCTTCTCCGCCTCATGGGCGAATTCGGCGTAATCGTCGAAGCTGCCTTCTTTCATCACTTCTTGCCCGCCGGCGCGGCCTTGTCCGGTGAAAACCATAAAAATCAAATACGTACCATAGGGCAAGCGTCTCCACTTGCCGCATGGAAAAAACTGCTTTAGCATCTTTTTTCGAAGGATGCGCGCCCGCCCTTTTCCGAAAGGCCGGGGCGTTTTTTTGTTTCAAAAATCAAAGACTTAACCGTAACTGCTTTCAGATCAGGGGCAGACATGGAAAAGATTCCCATGACGCGGGGCGGATACGACCGCCTGAGCGAGGAATTGAAGGAATTGAAATCAACGCAGCGTCCGGCGGTAATCCGGGCGATTGCCGAAGCGCGCGAGCAGGGCGACCTATCGGAAAACGCCGAATACCACGCCGCGCGCGAGCGTCAGGGCTTCATTGAAGGCCGCATTAGCGAGTTGGAAGACAAAATTTCCCGCGCCGAGGTCATCGACGTGGAAAGCCTCTCCGGGAAAACCATCAAGTTCGGCGCGACGGTGACGCTGGCCGACGAAGACACCGGCGAAAAAGTCACCTACCAGATCGTGGGACAGGACGAAGCCGATATTAAAAAAGGCCTGCTTTCCATCACCTCGCCGCTGGGACGGGCGCTGATCGGCAAGTCCGTGAAGGACGGAGTGGAAATCAACACGCCCGGCGGCACCAAGGCCTATGAAATTTTGAAGGTGGCGTTCAAATAATTCGGGTATAAGAACCCCTCCGGCCATGATTCCGCCGGGAAGCCGGGCTATCGCCGTTCCATGCAACACGTCGCCACCCTCGCAGACCTTTGGCAGGCCGTCGTTCTCTTTTTCGAGAATGTCGATATCTACGAGCTGATCCAGCGGCACGGCACGTGGTTTTACACCATCACGTTCGTCTGGGCCTTTCTGGAGGGCGAGACCTTCCTGATCTTCGCGGGCGCGGCGGCGGCGCAGGGCGCGCTTGACGTATGGATTCTGATGCTGTGCGCGGCCACCGGAACCTTTTGCGGCGATAACGTCTATTTCCTTCTTGGCCGCCGCTTCGGCCATGCCCTGCTCAACAAAAATCCCAAACGCAAGCGCGCGGCCGAAAAGGTTTTCGAGCTTCTGCGCAAATACGACGTGGCTTTCATTCTCGCCTATCGCTATCTCTACGGCGTGCGGATGATCAGCGCCTTCGCCATCGGCATGAGCGGAATGGATTTCGGGAAATATGCGTTCTGGAACGGCGTGGCCTCGGCGCTGTGGGCGTTCAGCTTTGCCATGACCGGCTATCTGTTCGGCGAGGTGCTGGAAAACGTGATGGGCGACATCCATTACGTGATGATCGGCCTGGTGGTGGCGGTGGCGGGTTTCTTTGCCGTGAAAGCGCTGATCAAGAAATTCCGCCACCACCGGCATAAATGGCCGTGGAGCCGCTAATGACAAAATCAACACACAGTAACACGCTGAAATATCATGTTTTTCTAGGGTCTGAACTCAATTTAACCAAATGTCATGCCTGCCCCGGCTTCTCCGCCTCCGCAAACTTCGGCGCGACGGGTGTGCCAGGACCTCGGCGTAGCCGCAGGCGAAGCCGGGCGCAGGGGCAGGCTCCAGCCTTTAGTCCCCGCGAAAGCGGGGATCACATCCAGAAAATTCAAACGGTTAAACTGGATTCCAGCTCGCGCTCGCCCCGGCTCCCGCCGGGGTACGCTTGGCTGGAATGAGGTGAAAGTGAATCTTTTCAAGGGGCAATTCTTAAATTGAGTCTAGACCCTAAAAACACTTTTAGGGCTTGTAAACCATTTCACTTTATACACCGTATATAGATTAGCATAGGATGGCCTAAATGAAAAACCTCAAGCCCATCGAAGAAATTGTAAAAGAAACCCTCTCGGGCCATTTTGATCACATCCGCATATTAAAAATTGATGTTCAAAAAGATGTCGATGCCGATGGTGACGATGTGTTGCTGATTAATGTGATATTTGACGGCTCCCCCAAGGATCTGGACGCCGAGAAACTGTCCGGCCTGACAAGATATCTGCGTCCCGAACTGGACAAGATTCACGAGTCCGGGCTTCCTCTCCTGTCCTTTATCTCAAAAGCAGATTACGAAGCCCGTGCTTCCTGATGATCTACTAAAAACCGCAGCCTTTCTGGTTCATTCTGGGTCCAATCGCCCCAGACAAGCGGATTTGCGCCGTGCAGTCAGCACGGCATATTATGCAATGTTCCATGCTTTGGCCAAATGTGGCGCAGACTCACTTGTCGGAAGCGCCGGGGCGCAACGCAGTGACGAGGCATGGAAGCAGGCTTACAGGGCCCTCGATCATGGTTTTGTCAGAAAAGCCTGCGACAAAAAGGATATATTCACCAAATTCCCGTCGGAGATTCAGGACTTTGCAAATTTGTTTCTGGAAATGCAGGTTAAAAGACATAAGGCTGATTATGATCCAAACGAAAAGCTATTCAAATCAGCCGTATTGGTCGATATTAACCGTGTTGAATCCGTTGTTGAAAAATTTAAAACTGCATCACTCAAAGATAGGCGGGCATTTGCAATCTTCGTTCTTTTAAGGCCGCCCCGTAAATTTTAACAAGCGCTCCCATGCTCACGCCCGGAACTGCATCCGCGCCAGTTTGGCGTAGAGCCCGCCGCGGGCGATCAGTTCGTCATGCGTACCGCTGTCGGCGATCAATCCGCCCTCCAGCACGACGATACGGTCGCAGTTGCGGATGGTGGCAAGGCGGTGCGCGATAATCAGCGTGGTGCGGTCATGCATGAGAGCCGCCAGGGCTTCCTGCACCGCGCGCTCGCTTTGGGAGTCCAGCGCCGAGGTGGCTTCGTCCAGCAGCAACAGGGGAGCGGCGCGCAAGGCCGCCCGCGCAAGGCCGATGCGCTGGCGCTGGCCGCCGGAAAGCCGCACGCCCTTTTCGCCCAGATAGGTGCGGTAGCCTTGCGGCAGGGCGGCGATGAATTCATGCGCGTTGGCGGCCCGGGCGGCGCGCATCACCTCATCATCGCCGGCGTCCGGCCGGGCAAGGCGGATATTCGACATGGCGTCGGCCGAAAACAGCGTCACGTCCTGCGGCACCATGCTGATGAGCCGGCGCAACGCCTTCGGGTCCATGTCGCGGATATCCACGCCATCCAGCAAGATGCTTCCCGCCTGCGGATCGTGGAAGCGTTGCAGAAGCTGGAACAGCGTGCTTTTCCCGGCCCCGCTTGGCCCCACAAGGGCCACCCGCTCGCCCGGCATGACGTGAAGGTGAAAATGGTCCAGCGCCGGCGGGCACGGACGGGCCGGGTAGAAAAAGCTTACATGGCGGAAATCCAGTTCGCCCCGCACCGGGAGGCGCGGCAGGGACGGCGACACAGGCGGCAGGATTTCCGGCTGAAGCGACAATATCTCGACGATGCGCTCGGTGGCTCCCGCCGCCCGGTGCAATTCGCCCAGCACCTCGGTCACGGCGCCCATCGCGCCCGCCACCACCACCGCGTAGAAGATAAAGGCCGAAAGCTGGCCCGCCGTCATGCGTCCGTCCAGCACGTCGCGTCCGCCCAGCCACAAAACGCAGGCCACGCCGCCGAAGACCAGAAAGATCACGCAGGCCGTCATCCACGCCCGCGCCCGGATACGCCCCAAGGCCGCCTTGAAGGCTTCCTCCACCCGGCGGGTGAAATCGGCCTTTTCGTGCTCTTCCCCGCCGAAGGACTGGATGGTGCGGATGCCATGGATGCCTTCATCCAGCCCCACGGCCACGCCCGCCAGCTTTTCCTGGCTGGCCCTGGACAAACGGCGCACATGCCGTCCAAACAGGATGATCGGCACGACCACCAGCGGCACCATGGCCAGCACAAGGCCCGAAAGGCGCGGGCTGGTGACGATCAGCAAGGCAAGCCCGCCCGCCAGCATCAGCAGGTTGCGAAGGGCGATGGAGGCCGAAGATCCCACCACCGTTTGCAAAAGGCCCGTATCGGCATTGATGCGCGAAACAAGGTCGCCCGTGGGCGTACTCTCGAAATAAGAGGGGCTAAGCTCCATGAGCCGGGCGAACATCTTCCCGCGCAAATCGGCCACCAGACGCTCGCCCAGCCAGGACACCAGGCTGAAACGCGCAAACGTCGCCCCCGCCAGCAACAGGATCAGGCCCAGAAGCACCAGCAAGGTCGTGTTGAGATGCGCCGCGTCTCCGGTGGCGAAGCCTTTGTCCACCACGGCGCGCAGCGCGCCGCCCATGGCCAGCACCGTGCCGCTGGCCACAACCAGCGCGGCCAAGGCGCCCCATATCTGCCGCCCGTAAGGCCGCATAAAAGGCAGCAATGCTCCCAGCACCTGCAAGCTCCGCGCGGGAGGGGGCTGGTTTTGCCCTTGCGAATCGGAAATTCCCGCCAAGGCCATGCCGCCTCTTTCTGCCGAATGCCTTGCGCGCACGAGAAGGGAACCTGTTAAGCTGCTGTTATTAAAAGAAATAATTGCGTTTTGACCTTCAGGGATATTCGGGGTTCAGGCAAGTTATCCACTGTCCGAAGCTTGCTCTTGACGGCGGAGCGTAAACCCACGCATATCATGTGGCCCTGCAAGGGTTACGGGCCGCGCCCGGCATCCCTTCGCCAGAGAGCAAACCATAACGTCTCTCCCCGTAAAGAGCCATAGAGGAAAGGTTTTCCAATGAGCGATATCAACGCGCGCGTCAAAAAAATCATCGTCGAGCATTTGGGCGTGGATGAGGCAAAAGTCACGGAAAACGCAAGTTTCATTGATGATCTCGGCGCCGACAGCCTTGATACGGTCGAGCTGGTCATGGCGTTTGAAGAAGAATTCGGCGTCGAAATACCTGACGACGCCGCCGAGAAGATTCTGACCGTCAAGGACGCGATTGATTTCATCAACGCCAAATCCAAGGCCGCGTAAGCGCGGCCGGAAGCCGGAATAGGCTGATTTCAGACTTTTTTCTGACTTCTGGTTCCTGAAATGCGCCGTGTCGTCGTAACCGGAATGGGTCTTGTCTCGCCTTTGGGTTTTGGCCTGAAGACGAATTGGGAAAGGCTGACCGCCTCAAGCTCCGGCATCCGCGCCATCACCCATTTTGACGCCAGCGACCTGGCTTGTCGCATCGCGGGGCTTATCCCGCGGGTCGCGCCGGAGACGCCCAATCCACCCGGCGCGTTCAATCCCGGTCTTCACGTTCCGCCCAAGGACCAGAAGAAGATGGATGATTTCATCATCTACGGCATGGCGGCGGCGGACGAAGCCATCATGGACAGCGGCTGGATCCCCTCGACGGACGAGGAGCGCGAACGCACGGGCGTGACCATCGGCTCCGGCATCGGCGGGCTGAACAGCATCTATGAAACATCGCTCACGCTGAAGGAGAAGGGGCCCAAGCGCGTCTCGCCCTTCTTTATTCCGATGAGCCTGATTAACCTGTGCTCCGGGCAGGTATCCATCAAATACGGCTTTACCGGGCCGAACCATGCCAATGTCACCGCCTGTTCCACCGGCGCGCATTCGATTGGCGACGCGGCGCGCATGATCGTTTACGGCGATGCCGACGTGATGGTGGCGGGCGGGGCTGAATCCGCCGTGGGCCGCATCGGCATGGCGGGTTTCGCGGCGCTCCGCGCGCTTTCCACCGGTTTCAACGACAGGCCGCAAAAGGCCTCGCGCCCCTATGACAGGGACCGCGACGGCTTCGTGATGGGCGAGGGCGCCGGCATTGTGGTGCTGGAAGAGCTGGAGCACGCCAAAAAGCGCGGCGCGCGCATTTATGCCGAGCTGATCGGCTATGGCATGTCGGGCGATGCGTATCACATGACCGCGCCGCCCGAAGACGGCAACGGCGGCTATCGCGCCATGCGCAACGCCCTGAAGGATGCGAAGATTTCACCCGAAGAGGTGGATTACATCAACGCCCATGGCACGTCCACGCCGCTTGGCGACGAGATTGAACTGAACGCCATCCGGCAATTGTTCGGCCCGGCTATCGAAAACGTTTCCGTCTCCTCCACCAAATCGGCCATCGGCCATCTGCTGGGCGCGGCCGGCGGGGTGGAGGCGGTTTATTCCATTCTGGCGGCGAAAAACAATCTGCTCCCGCCCACGCTGAATCTCGACAACCCGTCTGAAAACTGCGGCGGGGTGGATCTCGTCCCCAAAAAGACGCGCGAGAAAAACATCCGGGTTACGCTTTCCAACTCCTTCGGCTTCGGCGGCACCAACGCCTGCCTGATTTTCCGGGAGTGGGAGTAATATCGAGAGAATCATGAAATGACTCACAAACCCAGTAATGTCACCCCCGCGAAGGCGGGGGTCTACGCTTTGAATCTATGGACTTTAAAGCGTGGATGCCCGCCTGCGCGGGCATGACGACTCTTCTTGCAGGATGGAGCAAGTCGTAATTGGCCACAGGTTTCTTTAATAGTTGCTGGTTTCACCCCCATTCTCAATGGAAAACGGAGTCGATTTTTACGGAGACACATCATGTTTTCAAGAATGATTGTAGCCTTCCTGATCCTGCTCTTTTCGAATTCTGTGCAAGCCGCTCCGGTTAAAGACGCGCGGCCCAACCCTTTTCCCGCGCCGGAGATTGGCGGCGAAGGCAAATATGACGTCACCGAAGGCAATATCCGCGCCCTTCTGGACGAAAGCCGCGGCCGGGCGAAAGTGGAAGACACGGGCGGTCCGGCCGCCGGCCATCAGACGCCTGAGACCTATCTGGGCGCCGCGCGCGGCGCGCGTCATGCGCTGGAGCCCGGCGAAGGGAAGAACAGCTACACATTCGCCAAAAGCCTTGCGCCGGATCACTGGACCCTTTCGGGAAGCTGGAAGCGCTACCCCGAATATATCGAAACGCAAAAGGCCGGTGCGGCGCTGCGTCTGCGCTTTCGTGGCGGCAAGGTGTTTCTGGTCATGGGCAGCACCACCGGCAAGCCCGTGAAGGCGCGCATACTCCATAACGGCACGCCGGTCGCCAACCACGGCGGGGCGGATGCGAAAACCGGCATCGTCACCGTGGACGATCACCGGCTATACGAGCTTTTGAACCGCCGTGTGCCGCGCATCGACAACGAAGCCGGCCTGATCGATATTCAGGCCCTCGGCCCCGGCTTGCAGGCCTATGTGTTTACGTTTGGGGGGTAGGGCAAATTTCGCGCTTCTGATATTACTCCACAAACTGCTCCTGGATCATTTTTTCGGCCAGGTTGTGTTTGGGATCGAACAGGATCTGGATGCTGACCGAGCGGTCTTCCTGAATGCGCACGCGGCGCAGGTTGCGCGCTTCGGTAAAATCGGCCGTGGCGCTGACGGGGCGCTTTTCGTGCTCCTGCACCTCAATATCAATCACCGCGCGCGCGGGCAAAAGCGCGCCTTTCCAGCGGCGCGGGCGAAAGGCGGCGATGGGAGTCAGCGCCAGCAGCGACGCCCCCAGCGGAATAATCGGTCCATGCACCGAAAGATTATAGGCCGTGCTGCCCGCGGGCGTGGCCACCATCACCCCGTCGCCATTTAGCGTGGACAGCCGCTCGATGCCGTCCACCGAAAGGCGCAGCTTGGCGCTTTGTCGCGTCTGGCGCAGCAGCGACACCTCGTTGAAAGCATAGGCACGCACCGTTTCGGTTTGCGTCACCGCTTGCATCACAAGAGGATGCAACTCCACCGGCTCGGCCAGAACAATATGTTCGATCAACTCCTTGTCGTCATACTCGTTGCAAAGAAAGCCATGCGCGCCGAGATTCAGGCCATAGACCGGCTTGCCGTATTTCATGACATGGTGAAGCGTGTGCAGCATGAACCCGTCGCCGCCCAGCGAGACGATGACGTCGGCCTCCTCAATCGGTGCCGACCCGTAACGGGCGGCGATCTCTTTCTGCGCGTCTTGGGCGACGGAGGTTTCGGCAGCTAGAAAGGTCAGTTTGGGCTCGGCCATTAAGGGTCCTTGACGGAAGACGGCAAACCGGTGGACTTCTTCAACCAGTATGATAGCAATTTTCAGTTCCTGTTACATACCGATAATACGGTCTCACATGCTGCTCGACCTGCGAATCCTCGAACTTCTGGCCTCCAAGCTTTGTCACGACCTTATCAGCCCGGTGGGGGCGATCAACAACGGGGTTGAGTTGATTGAGGATATCGGCGCTTCCGTGACCGGCGACGCCATGAAGCTTATCGCGTCCAGCGCCCAACAGGCGGCGCGGCGGCTTCGGCTGTTCCGGCTGGCCTATGGACGGGCGGGAGCCGAGGGAGTGCCGCTGCACGATGCGCGCAATGTGGCGCGCGAATATCTTGCGCACGGCAAGACCAGCCTGAAATGGGATGAAAACCTTCCCATTTCCGGGTTTGCCGAGTTGAGAGGCGCGCTGAAAATTTTGCTGAACTGCATTGTGCTGGCCGAAGATTCACTCAGCCATGGGGGCACGATAACCGTTGAACCGGCCCCTTCGGGAAGCGCGGGCGTGTCGGTCACCGCCCATGGCAGTCACGCGCTTTTTTCCGATGCCGCGCGCGCCGCGCTGGCCGGAGAGACGCCCGTGGAAGAGGTGACGCCCCGCACCGTGCATGCCTATGTACTCCGCGGCTTCTCCGAACATTACGGGCTTAAAATAAGCGTGCAGCAAATTTCCGAAGAAAAGCTGAGTATTTTGGTTCTTCCATAAACGCGATATTTCTGGCCGCGTCACGATCTTTTTGCTTCGACCACACGCCGGTATATTGATCACCGCGTCAGGACAGGGATAACCGCTTATTAAGCTTTGCGTTGAAAAATGATGCTCTTACAGTCGTAAGGCCGTCAACTCTCTCCCATCCTGCGCGCCCCATGGATGAGCTTCTCCAAGACTTCCTGACCGAGACCAACGAAAACCTCGCCGTACTGGATAATCAGCTCGTCACGCTGGAGCAAAATCCGAACGATCCCACGCTGCTGAGCAGCATTTTCCGCATTGTTCATACCATCAAGGGCACCTGCGGCTTTCTGGGGCTGCCGCGGCTTGAAAGCGTGGCGCATGCGTCGGAAAACGTGCTGGGAAAATTCCGCGATGGTCTTGTGCCGGTCAATGCCGGCGCGGTCAGCCTTATTCTTGAATCGCTGGATGCCATCAAACGGATCCTTGCCATTCTGGAGCAGACGGAAAGAGAGCCCGACGGCGACGATGTCGACCTCATCATGCGGCTCAACGCGCTGGCGGAAGGCGAGACCGTCGCTCCGGCCACCCCCGCGCCGGCTGCTCCCGACCCGGAGCCGGAAGCTCCAACCGTGGAATTCGAGCCTGAGCCGGAGCCAGAGCCCGAACCTGAATCCGGGTCCGAACCCAAGCCCGAACCCCCGGCGCGCGTGGAAGAAGACGCGCAAGCGGAAGAAGCGGTTTCCAGCGAAGCCGCCAAACCCGACCCCATGACCATCGGCGGCGCGGCGGATACAAAGGAGTCCGCCGTCGCCCATCAGTCAATCCGGGTCAATGTCGATCTTCTGGAAAATCTGATGACCACCATCAGCGAGCTGGTGCTGACGCGCAACCAGCTTCTGCAGATCCTGCGCACGCAAGGGGAAAGCGCCTTCACCGCGCCCTTGCAGCGCCTGAACCAGATCACTTCCGAGTTGCAGGACGGAGTGATGAAAACCCGCATGCAGCCCATCGGCAACGCCTGGGCCAAGCTGCCGCGCGTCGTGCGCGACCTGTCGGTGGAACTCGGCAAGAAAATGGACTTGCAGATGCGGGGCGCCGAGACCGAGCTTGACCGGCAGGTGCTTGAGCTTGTCAAAGACCCGCTGACCCATATGGTGCGCAATTCCGCCGATCACGGCATCGAAATGCCGGCGGACCGCGTCCGCGCCGGCAAGAACGAAACGGGCGTCATTACCCTGAACGCCTTTCATGAAGGCGGTCACATCATTATCGAGATAAAGGACGACGGCAAGGGACTGCCGGTGGAAAAAATCAAGAGCAAGGCCGTCGCCAGCGGGATGGCCAGCGCCCTCCAGCTCGCTTCCATGAGCGAGCAGCAGATCCAGCAATTCATCTTCCGCCCCGGCTTTTCCACCGCTTCGGAGGTCACGTCCGTTTCCGGCCGCGGGGTGGGCATGGACGTGGTGAAAACCAATATCGAAAAAATCGGCGGCACAATCGAGCTTTTCTCGCAGGAAGGCAAAGGCTCGTGCTTCACCATCAAAATTCCCCTTACCCTGGCCATTGTCTCGGCCCTTATCGTCGAATGCGCGGGCGAGCGCTTTGCCATTCCTCAAATCAGCGTCCTCGAACTGGTGCGCACCACCGCCACCAGCGAGCAGCGAATTGAGGAAATCAACACCACCCCCGTTTTGCGCCTGCGCAACCGGTTGCTGCCGCTGGCATTCCTGCGCCGCATCCTCGACCTGGACGAGCCGGAAAAGAAACAGGAGTCCGCCTACATCGTGGTCACGCATATGGGCACGTCGGTATTCGGCCTTGTCGTCGACAAGGTCTATGACACCGAGGAAATCGTGGTGAAACCGGTCACCAGCCTGCTGCGCCACATCGATCTTTATTCCGGCAACACCATCCTTGGCGATGGCAGTGTTATCATGATCCTTGATCCGAGCGGCATTGCCGCGCGCGTGGGTGAAATCCAGGGCGCCGCCAAGGAAGACAAGGCCCAGCAGAAAAAAGCCGGCGGCCGCGATGATGCCGCCACCTTCATGCTGTTTCGCGCCGGCGACGGCTCGCCCAAGGCGGTGCCGCTGTCCCTGATTTCGCGCCTGGAAGACGTTGACATGACCAAGGTGGAACACTCTTCCGGCCAGCGCGTCATTCAGTACCGTGGCAGGCTGATGCCGCTTCTGCCCATCAACGACAATTTCCCGATACCGGACGAAGGCAATATGCCGGTTCTGGTCTTTTCGGATCAGGGCCGCTGCATGGGCCTGATTGTCCAGGAAATTCTCGACATCGTCGAAGACAGGCTCCATGTCGACCTGCACGGAACAAGCCCGGACGGCAGCATACTGGGCAGCGCCATCATTGCCGGCAAGGCCACCGATGTCATCGACGCCGGCTATTATCTGACGCAGGCTTTCAGCGACTGGTTCAGCGTGCGGGATAACGCCGCCAATTTCCAGCAACCCGCCACGCGGCGGGTGTTGCTGGTGGACGACAGCGCTTTCTTCCGCAATCTGCTTGCCCCGCTGCTGAGCGTGGCGGGTTACGACGTGACCGCGGTGGAAAGCGGCGCGCAGGCGCTGGACCTGTGCACATCAGGCATTCTTTTTGACGTCATTGTCAGCGATCTTGAAATGCCGGGCATGAATGGATTCGAATTCGCCGCCAAGGCGCAGGCTTCGGAAAAATGGGCCAACACCCCCATGATCGCGCTTACCTCGCACAGCACGCCGAAAGATATCGAGCGCAGTCATGAGGCCGGGTTTGCCGATCATGTGGCCAAGTTCGACCGCGACCGGCTTCTGGCGACTCTCGCCCAGGTTATGTCCCGGAAAAACATGAGGAAATCCGCGTGAGTTCCGAACTTGTCCCTGCCGCGGCGCCATCCATGAATGTCCAGTTCTTTACCGGACAGGCATCCGATCTGGTTACATTCATGCTTGGCGCGCAAACTTTCGGCGTTCCCGTCTTGCAGGTGCAAGATGTGTTGAACAACCAAAAAATCGCGCGCATACCCCTGGCGCCGGCGCAGGTCTGCGGCTCGATCAACCTGCGCGGCCGCATCGCCACGACGATCAACGTGCGGCGTTGCCTGAACCTGCCGCCCAAAACCGGCTCCGCCTCCATGTTCATCGTCGTGGAAAACAAGGAAGAGCTATACAGCCTGATGGTCGACAAGGTTGGCGATGTGATGAGCCTGTCCATGACCGATTTTGAACCGAATCCGATCAACCTGGATCCCGCCTGGAAAGCCATCGCGGGCGGCGTTTTCCGGTTGAAGGACCAGTTGCTGGTAGTCCTCGACGTTCTGCGCCTGCTGAACCTTGTG
The DNA here is from genome assembly GCA_028278105.1 of Alphaproteobacteria bacterium. Lineage (GTDB taxonomy): Bacteria > Pseudomonadota > Alphaproteobacteria > UBA9219 > RGZA01 > JACQAB01. Next base: position 17,651 of record JANQEX010000091.1, read on the forward strand.
CACATGCAAAGCGGCGGGGTATCTTCCAAGGCCTAGGCCAATCAACTGTCTGATTGGTTACAACACCGTTGAAGGGTTGATAAATGGCCGGGAAATCCTGCCTGATCGTTGAAGACAGCCGCGTCGTCCGCAAGGTGGCCCGTACGATCATGACGGGCTTTCAATACGAATGCCGCGAGGCCGAAAACGGCCAGCTTGCCGTCGAGGAATGTGAAAAAGCCATGCCCGACGTGGTGCTGCTCGACTGGAACATGCCCGTCATGAACGGGCTGGATTTCCTCCACAAGCTCCGCTCCATGCCCGGCGGCGACGCGCCGAAAGTCATTTTTTGCACGACGGAAAATGAAATGTCCCGCATTCAGGAGGGCATGGGAGCCGGGGCTGACGAATACATCATGAAGCCTTTCGACGGCGACATTATCCGTTCCAAGCTGGAAATGCTTGGTCTGATCGAAGAAGGCGGCTGACATGACTTTCGGATCGCCGCCGCCTGTGGATTCCAAACGACCCGGCCATGAGCCGCGCATTTCCGTGATGGTTGTCGATGACTCCGCCGTGACGCGCGGCCTGATGACCCGCATGCTGGAGCGTGAGCCCGACATTACGGTCGCCATTTCCGCCGGTGACGGGCAAGGGGCTATTGCTTTTCTAAAACGAATGCCGGTTGACGTGGTGCTGCTTGATATTGAAATGCCGAACATGGACGGGCTGGAAGCCATACCAAAGCTTCTCCACATCAAACCTGATGTAAAAATCATCATGGTCTCCACGATCACCCTGCGGAACGCAAAGGTAAGCATGAAGGCGCTCAGCCTCGGCGCCGCCGATTATATTCCAAAGCCCACTGCCCTTAAGGACATCGGCAGCGGCATTGATTTTAATCGTGAGCTTCTGGAAAAAGTCAGGGCCTGGGGCCGCCGCCGCCCGCCGCCCGCGCAACTGTCCGGCAGGCAGGATTCCGCCGCGCCACATAAAACCGAAAGACCCTCCAGGCCGGTCGTCTTGCGCAAGACCCTGCTTTTCCGGCCCGACGCGATTGCCATCGCCAGTTCCACCGGCGGGCCGCAAGCCCTTTTCAGCCTGATGCCGCATTTCAAGGGAATCTCCCAGCCGGTATTCATTACCCAGCATATGCCCTCCAGCTTTACAACCACTCTTGCCAGTCACATTACAGGGTTTGGCGCCAATCCCTGCGCCGAAGCCAAAAACGGGGACGTGATCAAGGACGGACAGGTCTATCTGGCCCCCGGCAACTTCCACATGACCGTGGCGCAGGAAGATGCGAACAGGGTTATCCGCCTTAATCAGGAGCCGCCGGAAAATTATTGCCGTCCGGCGGCCGATCCCATGCTGCGCAGCCTTTCCGCCGTTTATAAATCAAGGCTTTTGGTCGTTGTGCTGACCGGCATGGGCACGGACGGCTGCAAGGGCAGCAAGGTGGTCGTGGACGCGGGCGGCGGCGTGGTGGCGCAGGATCAGGCCACCAGCGTGGTCTGGGGCATGCCGGGCGCCGTGGCGGAGGCGGGGCTTTGCCATGCCGTGCTGTCCCTGGCGGAGTTGGGCCCTTACGTCATGAACATCGTGAAAAAAGGTGGCGCATGAAGGAAGAGGATTTCGATCTTCTCGCCCATCTGGTCAAGCAACGCTCCGGGTTGGTGCTGACGCGCGACAAGGCCTATCTGCTGGAATCCCGCCTGATACCGGTGGCGCGCAAGTTCGACCTGAAGGACCTCGACGATCTTGCCCGCGCCGTGCGCGACAAGCGCGACGAAAAACTGGCCACCGCGATCACCGAGGCGATGACCACCAACGAAACCTTCTTCTTCCGCGACCAGAAGCCCTTCGACCAGTTCCGGAAAATCATCCTGCCCCATATGCTGAAAGCGCGGGCCGCCAGGAAATCCTTGCGCGTCTGGTCGGCGGCCGCCTCAACAGGGCAGGAAGCCTATTCGCTTGCCATGATCCTCGCCGAGGAAGCGGCGAAGCTGCAAGGCTGGAAGGTGGATATTATCGGCACCGACCTTTCGGCGGAGGTGATCGAGAAAGCAAAAGAGGGATTCTATAACCAGTTCGAGGTGCAACGCGGCCTGCCCGTGACGATGCTGATGAAATACTTCAGGCAGGAGGGCGAAAAATGGCAGATCAGCGAAAAAATCCGCTCCATGGTGCAGTACCGCGCCATGAACCTGTTGGCCGACTGGGGCGGGATCGGCCCGTTCGACGTGGTGTTCTGCCGCAACGTGCTGATCTATTTCGATCCGCCGACCAAAAGCCGCATGCTTGAACGCATCGCCGGGCTGATGCCGCCGGACGGCGTGCTGTTTCTTGGCGGGGCCGAGGCCGTGCTGGGCCTGACCAGCCGCTTCAAGAACATGGAAGGCGAAAAGGGCATCTACATTCCCGCCAGTTGCCCCGCCGATGCCTGGAAGGCCACCGCGGCGGCGTAAATAAAATGGACAGATTTTCTATTTTTTGCGGCGCTTAAGGATATCTTCCAGCAGCAACCCGCCGCGCGCGAAATTGTGATCCTTGACATCGTGCCAGAATATTTCGACCAGATCAGCATCCTTGTTCAAAACGTTAACAAAAACGTCTGTAAGCTCCTTCGACAGTTTTCGCTTTTGTTCCTTCGACAATTCGTCGCGGTGGTGAATATGAATAACAGGCATACAGAATAGGCCTTGCTCCCTACGCCGTCGCCCTTGCCGCGGCTGCTTTCTGCTCGTCGTTGCTTTGCGCCACGGGATCGCGCAGCACATAGCCGCGGCCCCATACGGTTTCGATGTAATTGTCGCCGCTGGTGGCCGTCATCAGCTTCTTGCGCAGCTTGCACACGAACACGTCGATGATTTTCAACTCCGGCTCGTCCATGCCGCCGTAAAGATGGTTCAGGAACATTTCCTTGGTCAGGGTCGTCCCCTTGCGCAGCGACAGCAACTCAAGGATACCGTATTCCTTGCCCGTCAGGTGCAGGGGCTGGCCTTCCACCTCCACGGTGCGGGTATCGAGGTTCACGGTCAGCTTGCCGGTGCGGATCACGCTGTCCGAATGGCCCTTGCTGCGGCGGATGATCGCGTGGATGCGCGCCACCAGCTCGCGCCGGTCGAAGGGCTTGGTCAGGTAGTCGTCGGCGCCGAATCCAAGGCCGCGGATCTTGTTATCAAGCTCATTCAGGCCGGAGAGGATCAGAATAGGGGTGTTAACCTTTGCCTGTCTTAGCCGGCGCAATACTTCATAGCCGTCAATATCGGGCAGCATCAGGTCAAGGATAATGATGTCATAATCGTAAAGCTTGCCGATCTCCAGGCCATCCTCGCCGAGATCGGTGGTATCGACGATGAATCCCTCGGCTTGCAGCATCAACTCAATGCTCTTGGCGATTGAGCTATCGTCTTCGACAAGCAATACGCGCATGGCATCCCTCCTTCGAGGATTCCATAATTTAACCTATTTCCTTAACGTCCCTCGCGCCATTTGACTTATTAACGAGGCCCGTTAGGAAAAGTTACCTTAATTAACCCTAACAGGCATTAAAATTTGGTAAAAAAGTTAACGCCGCGACGCGAATAGAGTTAAGCCTTTGTCAAACATTGGAATTTGACAATGGCAGAGTCTGGTTACGCCCATGAAATTCAAACGACTTCTGGCCGATCTGGAGGCGATTCCACCCATACGCCATTACGGGCGTGTGACCGCCGTGCTTGGCCTGCTGGTGGAGATCGCGGGCGTTGAGCGCCGTCTTTCGGTGGGAAGCCGCTGCCATCTGATTGCGCAGGATGACCGCCGGGTTCTTTCGGAAGTTGTGGGTTTCCGCAATGGCAAGGCCCTGCTGATGCCCTTCGGCACGCTGGACGGCATCGGCCTTGGATCAAAAGCCGAACTGGCCGAGGCGCAGGCCTTCGTCACGCCGGGCGACAGATGGCTGGGGCGGGTGATTAACGCGCTGGGCGAGCCGATTGACGGCAAGGGTCCTCTGGACCAGGGCGACGCCATCGTTCCCATCCGCAACACGCCGCCGCCCGCCAATGAGCGGCAAAGGGTGGGGGGCAAGATCGACCTTGGCGTGAAAAGCATCAACAGCTTCGTGACCTGCTGCAAGGGCCAGCGCATGGGCATTTTCGCGGGTTCGGGCGTGGGAAAATCGGTGATGATATCGATGATTGCCCGCTATACTTCGGCCGACGTCACCGTGATCGGCCTTGTGGGCGAGCGCGGCCGCGAGGTGCAGGAATTCATCCATGACGATCTGGGGGAGGAGGGCCTGGCCCGCTCGGTGGTGGTGGTGGCCACGTCCGACGAGGCGCCGCTGATGCGAAGACAGGCGGCCTACATGACCCTGTCGGTCGCCGAACATTTCCGCGATCAGGGCAAGAATGTCCTGTGCCTGATCGACAGCATCACGCGCTTTGCCACGGCGCAGCGCGAAATCGGCCTTTCGGCGGGCGAGCCGCCCACCACCAAGGGTTATCCACCCTCCACCTTTGCCGAACTGCCAAGGCTTCTGGAGCGCGCCGGGCCGGGCCGGGCAGGGGCCGGGACCATCAGCGGCCTTTTCACGGTTCTGGTGGATGGCGACGACCATAACGAGCCCATCTCCGACGCCGTGCGCGGCATTCTGGACGGGCATATCGTGCTGAGCCGAAGCATTGCCGAACGCGGGCGCTATCCCGCCATCGATGTTTTGAAAAGCATCTCGCGCACCATGCCCGCCTGCAACAATGACGAGGAAAACAGCGTCGTCTCCCGCGCGCGGCAGTTGATGGCGGCGCATGAGAACATGGCCGAGATGATCCGTCTTGGCGCCTACCGCCGCGGCAGCGACCCGCTGACCGACGAAGCCATCCATTACCACCCCGCGCTGGAAGCCTTTCTCTCGCAGACAAAGGAGGAAAGCAGCACCCTTGCCGAAGGCCATGCCCGCCTTGCCGAGGCTCTGGACATGGGGAAGAAGTAAACAAGGGTCAAGAGGGTCGAAAAGGGGCACAAGGGTCTTTGACCCTGATGACCCTTGCGACCCTTTTGATCTCCTCTTGACCCTTATCTGTCATGCCCGACGTCACCACCCTCATCAAAATGCAAAAGCTGCTCGTGGACGACCAGCGGCGCGTCCTGGCCGCGCGTCAGGCCGAGGTGGACCGCATTGAAAACGACCTCCGCGTCCTGCGCGAGGGGCTGGAGATGGAAAAGCACAATCCGGCGGCTCTGGAAGAGGGAGGCTACATGCTTGGCCCCTTCATCCAGGCCGAGCTGGAGCGCGAGGAAGACTTAAAGGAAAAACTGGTCTCCGCCGTCAAGGTCATGGAAGCCGAACGCGAAAAGCTGGCCACGCTGTTCGAGGAGTTGAAGCGCTATGAAATCGTTCAGGAAAACTGGGAGGCCGAGCAGGAAGCCGGGCGCAGCCGGACGGAACGCATCACCTATGACGAGCAGGCCGGTGTGCAGCACCGGAGACGGAAGGATGATACATGATTAAGGCCAAGCTCATTTGATTGCCTGAGGAGTCTGGACTCAATTAAACAGGTTTTGCATTCAAAAAACAGTTTCTCACCCCGGCCCCCGCTTCCCTGCTTCGCCTTCGGCTTCGCAGGGCGAGCTTGCAAAATACATCTCCCCTCCCCTTGAGGGAGGGGTTGGGGGTGGGGTGGAGCGTGGGAGCTTCAAAGCCTCACCGTTTACGCGAGAGGCAGCCATAAGACCCCACCCCTTGATCCCCTCCCTTCCGCCTCCGCTCGGCGAGCTTTGGCAGACGAACTTCCTTCAAGGACCTCGCCATAGCTTTAGCGAAGGCGGGCAAGGAGAGGGGAGTTATGCCACCCTGATCTGACAGGTTGCAGGGGCGAGAGGGGCATAAGGGTCAAGAGGGTCGAAGACCCTCATGACCCTTTCGCCCCTCAAGACCCTTTTGACCCTTATCAAATATCAAACCTCGCGTCCCATCGTGGTGCGGGCCTTGTCGAGGATGGTCACCCAGCCCATGCGGTTGGCGGAAAACGCAAGGCTGCCGTCATAGCGCACTTCTTCCAGCGCGCGCTGGAAATGGGTCAACAGTTCGGCGCGCAAACCGGCGGCGAAGGGCCGGTCGGTGCGCACCACAAGGTCGAGCTTCTTCCTGTGCACAAGCCCGTCAAGCTGCACCGGGCCAAGGCGGCTCAGCGACACGTCGATCACGAAGCGCCGCGCCAGGTTCGGATCGCGCGGCTTTCCGTTCCGCTCATGCGGATCGTATATGTAAAAGCGGAACAGGTGCATCCTGTCCTGCTCGAAGAGCGGCACGCTCAGGCCGCGCCACGGCCCGCCGGGGCCTTCGCAATCGCGGCTGGCGTGTTCTTTCCACTGTTCCTGGATAGTCTTTACAAGGTCGTCCTTGCCGAGATCGCGCAGGCGGCGGACAAAATCTTCGCCCAGCCACTGGACGGGGTTGCCCTTTAAAGCCTCGAAAAAGAACAGCAGCGCGCCGGCAAGTTGCGCGGGCTTCGGCTGGGGCAGGCGGGCCTGCGCGAATTCGGCAAAGGCCGCGGGCGATTGCGCGGCAAAGGCCGCGAGCGCCTGCCGCAGGCCTGTCCAGGCGCCGTCATCCATAACTTCAGGCGGCCGGTCCACCACCAGCCCGGCCAGGGGCCCCATGGAAATCAGGAGTCTTGTATTCACCGGCCAGTTCTGCGCGCCCTGCACCGCCACCATCTGTCCGCCCACGCTCAGGACCGGCTGGCCGGAAGGCATGTTGCCCAGCACGATGGCAACTTCGGAATTCGGAATGGCGGGCGGCGTGCTGTTCGGAGCCAGGATTCCAAGGATTTTTATCGAGGTTGCCTGCGGCGCGGCCGCCGCGCTGGTGGGCGCGGCCTGCTGTTGCCGTCCGGCGGGAGGCGCATCGGGCCGCTTGATGATTTCGGGCGTTTTCCGCGCCGCTTCGATTTCCGGCGCATTCATGTTCAGCATGCCGATGTTCGCATGGGATTTCGCCGCGGCGGTTTTGATGAATTTCTCCGGCGCATGCGGGGAAAAGAGGGACGAGGGCAACACCAGCGCCGGATGCACCTTGCCGATTTTGGGAATTTCGGCGGTCTGCGTCTGGGAAAAGGCGCTCATCGACGAGCCAGAGGCCGAGCTTTCAATCGGCTTTTCCGGCATGAGGGTCTTTCCTCCCACCACCAGCACGGCGGCCAATCCTTGCAGGCCGGGACGAATCTGCAAAAAAACGCGGGCAGGCAGCAGATTGGCGATATCCTGATTTTGCATCTGCTGGACCTTCAACAGCATTTCGCCCATGGCGGTGCGCATGACAAGCTGGTCCAGCCCCTGCAACACCGCCGTGCCTTCCAGCGTCACGGGACGCAGCAGCGTTGAGGGATTGATGGAAATGCTGGCGTTCTGGATGCTGACCGGAAAACTGTATTGCGCGGCTTCCTGCGAGCCCTTCTGGGCCTGCTGCAGGATCGCGTTGGCGGCGGCAAGCTGATCGGGAGTTTGGTCCGCCACCCGGCTTACTCCAGTATCCTGTTGGCCAGCGCCTCGATATCGGCGGCGGCGGCGCAACCGGGATAGCGCGTGAGCAGCGATGTTTGCGCGCGAATGGCGTCGCGCACCCTGGCGTCGCGCCGCACGACGCCCCAAAGCGGCGGGTCGTAATCAAGGAATTTCCTGCAAACCGTTTGAATGGTCTCATAGGTCTTGTGGCCGTCCGCGGCATTCGCCGCCATGTTGACGACCACGCATGGCGCCGCGGCGGGATTGGCCTTGACGGTCACCTTGATGAAGGCGTATGCGTCGGTGAGCGAGGTGGGCTCGTCGGTCACGATCACGAGGACGCGGGCCGCCGGTCCCGCCATCACGCGCACCGCGCGGTCGATCCCCGCGCCCAGATCCACCACCACCTTGTCATAGGCGGCGGCCAGCTTGATCAGGTCGTTGCGCAACTCGGCCACGCGCTGCGCGGGCAGGCTGGCCAGATTGCCCGAACCGGACCGTCCGGCGACGATATCGAAATCGCCTTCCCTGAAAGGGGTCACGGCTCCCGCCAGCGGCATGCGGTCCTCGATCACGGCGCCGAGATCCTTCTCCGGCGTCAGGCCAAGCTGGATGTCCACATTCGCCAGGCCCAGATCGCCGTCGAACAGCAAAACGCGCGCGCCGGATTTTGCCAGCGCATGGCACAAGGTGGCGGCCAGCCAGGTCTTGCCCACGCCGCCCTTGCCGCTGGCGATGGCGATCATGTTCGGGCAGGCGAGGAGGGCCGGGGCGTTCATATTGGCGGTGGCTTCATTCATGAGAGAACTCCATCAGGCGGTGGCGCGGTGCTTCAGGGCGCGAGCCACGATTTCAGGGGGAAGGAAAAGCCGGGCGAAGGTCACGGCATTGGCGGGTTGCAGCGGGTCGGTGACCTTGGGCGAAAGGCTCATGTCGCTGACGGCGATGCGCGTCTCGCGCAGCATGGCCAGAAGACTGCCCAGCCGCCGCGCGAGATCGATTTTGCTGATGATCAGCTTTTTCACGCCAAGATCCGCAAAGGCCCGCACCTGATCGCAGGCTTCCTGCACATCAAGGCCGGCGGGCATCACCAGCACCGGCTCCACGCCGAGTTCCAGCAATCCGCCGAGCGTCTTCATCTCGCCCGCGTGAAAGGGATTGCGGCCGGAACTGTCCACCAGCACCACCTCGCCGGGCGGATGGGATTCCAGCGCGTCCTTCAACCCGTTCGCATCCTCCACCTCGAACAGGCGCAGCTTCATGATGCGGGTGTAGGCGGCCAGTTCCTCCACCGCGCCGGGGCGCGTCATGTCGGTTGTGATCACGCCCACGCTTTTACGGTTCAGGGCGCGTTGCGCCGCGATTTTCGCCATGGCAAGGGTTTTGCCGGCCCCCGGCGACCCCACCAGGCAGACGGGACGGGGCGGATCGTCAAACAGCGGCGCGAAGCGGAAGAACCTGTCCATCGCCGCGCCCAGGGCGATCAGCGCGTCGTGATCGGAAAAATGCGTGACCACGTCCATCATTTTTTCCGAAAGCATCATGGGCAGCCCGTGACGCATCAGGCAATCGGCCACCAGCTCGGCCACGTCACCGGTATCAACCGGCGGCGGCAAGGACGGGGGAGGGAATGGCGGCGGCGCGGGCGTGGATGGCGCGGAAGCGGAGAGCGGCGCCGAGGTGTCGACCGGCGTGTCTTCCACGGCCGCCGTCACGCGCACGCCGCCCATGTCGTCGTCGCGGGTGGCGACGATAACCGCGTTCATGCCCAGGGCCTCGCGCACCTGCCGCATGGCGTCGTTCAGGTTCTGGCCATGGAAGGAGCGAAGGCGCATGGATCAGGCTCCTTTTCCAACCCAAAGTGCCGGTAATGCTTCCAGGCAAAGGCCATTCCTATAACAGGCATTCCCGCGAAAGCGGGAATCCAGTTTTATAAAACAAACTGGGTCCCCGCTTTCGCGGGGACGCAAGAATAGGAAGAAATTGTTGTTTTCAAACTGCATGGCTACACCTGCCCCAGCGTCTTGATGCGGGCGCGGGGATGGATTTCGTTTTGCGACAGGACGGGCGTCGCGGGCCGGAAGCGCTCGATGATCGAGCGCACATAGGGGCGGATGGCGGGCGAGGTGAGCAGCACCGGCGTTTCGCCCATCAGCGCGTGGCGGTCGAACACCTGCCGCACACCGTTGATGAATTGTTGCAGGCGCGAGGGACTCATGGCCAGTTGCCTGTCTTCGCCCTCGCCGATGATGGATTCCGCGAAGGCCTGCTCCCATTCCGGCGAAAGGGTGATGAGCGGGATAAAGCCGGTCTCGCGGGTATGCGCCTCGGAAATCTGGCGGGCCATGCGCGCCCGCACATGCTCGGTGATGCTGGTGATGTTGCGCGTGACCGCCGCGGCCTCGGAAATGCCTTCCAGAATGGTCGGCAGGTCACGGATCGAGATGCGCTCGGCCAGCAGGTTTTGCAAGACGCGCTGCAACCCGCCGATGGTGATCTGCGAGGGGATCACGTCGGCCACCAGCTTCTGGTGCTCGCGGTCCAGTTCGTCGACCAGCTTTTGCGTTTCGGCGTAGGACAGCATTTCGGGCATGTTGTCCTTGACCACCTCGGTCAGATGCGTGGTGACCACCGTGGGCGTATCCACCACCGTATAGCCCTTGAACAGCGCCTCTTCGCGGTAAGAGGGGTCGGACCATACGGCGGGCAGGCCGAAGGCGGGCTCGGTGGTGGGCTCGCCGGGAAGGGAGATGGTTTCGCCCTTCGGGTCCATCACCAGCAGCATGCCGGGGCGCAGCGTGCCGCGCCCGGCCTCGATCTCCTTCACCCGGATCACATAGGCGTTCGGAGCAAGCTGTAAATTGTCCTGAATGCGCACCGCCGGCAGGACGAAGCCCATTTCCGAAGCCAACTGGCGGCGCAGGCCCTTGATCTGGTCGGTGAGGCGCTGCCCGGCCTCGGTGTTGACCAGCGACAGAAGCCCGTAACCAAGCTCGATGCGCATGATGTCGATGGCCAGCGAGCGGTTGATGGGCTCTTCCGCCACCTCAAGGGGAATTTCCTCCCTTGCGGCGATTTCCTTCGCCTCGGCCATGCGATGCGTCTGCCGCATGCGCCAGGCGAAAAAGCCGATCACCCCCGCCAATCCCCAGAAGGGAAGTTTGGGAATGCCGGGCATCAGGGACATGGCGCCCAGCAGGAAGGCGGTCATGCCAAGGGCGGCAGGATAGCCGCCTATCTGGGTCACCATGCCGGCCTGCGCCGTTTCCGTCGTGTTGGTCTTGGTGACAAGGAATCCCGCCGCCACGGAAACGATCAGCGCGGGCACCTGCGTGGCGAGCCCGTCGCCAATGGTCAGGCGGATATAGCTGTTGGCCGCTTCCATAAAGGGCATGTCATGCATCACCATGCCGACCACCGTGCCGCCCACGATGTTCACGAAGGTGATGACCAGGCCGGCAATGGCGTCGCCGCGCACGAATTTGGAAGCGCCGTCCATCGAGCCGAAGAAATTGCTTTCCTGCTCCAACTCCTTGCGGCGGCGGCGGGCGTCTTCCTCGTTGATGAGGCCGGAGGACAGGTCGGCGTCAATCGCCATCTGCTTGCCGGGCATGGCGTCCAGGGTGAAGCGCGCCGCCACCTCGGCGATACGGGTCGATCCCTTGGTGATGACCACGAAATTGACGATGGTCAGAATGGCGAAGACGATGATGCCGATCACGAAACTGCCGCGCATGATGAAGCCGGAAAAGGCCTCCACCACATGGCCGGCGGCATCGGCCCCTTCGTTGCCCTTGGAGAGGATCAGGCGCGTGGTGCCCAGGTTGAGCGCAAGGCGCAGCAACGTGGCGATCAGCAAAATGGTGGGGAACGAGCTAAGCTCCAGCGGCTTCTTGATGAACAGCACCGTCATCAGCACCGTCACCGAAAAAGTCAGCGACGCGGTGAGGCCGAAATCCACAACGAGCGGCGGGACCGGCAGGATCATCATCATCAGGATGGCCACCAGCCCGACCGCCATCCAGACGTCGGAACGCTGGAACAGCCGGTTGATCTCGGCCATCTCGTCCGGCATGGCAAGGGGCTTTCCGCCGCCCCCTTCGGGGGCCGTGGGAGGCGAAGCCTCTTCAGTCGTGGTGGGCAGGGCGTTGGTCATTGCTGTCCTGAATGGTTCAACTCAACAAGCTTCATCGAAGGATACCTTGTCTGTATCCGGGTCGAGGGGGCGGAAGGGTCGAAAGGGTCACATTAAAAGACCCTCTCGACCCTTATGACCCTATAGACCCTTCAATCACGCTCCCGTAGCCTGGCTTGCCTCGCCGCCCGGCGTGGGCACGCTGACGCCCCGGTCGGAATATTCCTTCAGCTTGTTGCGCAGCGTGCGGATCGAAATGCCAAGAATGTTCGCGGCGTGGGTGCGGTTGCCAAGGCAATGCTGGAGCGTTTCCAGGATAAGGTCGCGCTCCACGTCGGCGACGGTGCGGCCCACCATGGCGCCGGGCACGTAATTGGCATTGGCCACCGACTGGCCGACCTTCGCCGCCGTGCCCATGGGCTGGCCGCCTTGCGCGGCCTGCCCGCCGGAAAGCACGATGGCGGAATCGTCAATCTCCTCGCCCCGCGCCATCAGCACCGCGCGGTGGATGCAGTTTTCCAGTTCACGCACATTGCCGCGCCAGGCATGCGCCTGCAAAAGCGGCAGCACGTTTCCGGCCAAGGGCTTCACCGGCAGGCCGTTGGCTTCGGAAAACTTGGCCACGAAATGCTCGGCCAGCGGTTTCATGTCCAGCGGGCGCTCGCGCAGGGACGGCAGGCGGATCGCCATCACGTTCAGGCGGAAGTAAAGGTCTTCGCGGAAACGCCTGGCGCGGACTTCCTCTTCCATGTTGCGGTTGGACGTGGCGATGATGCGCACATCCACCTTGATGGGCTGGCTGCCGCCCACGCGGTCGATCTCGCGTTCCTGCAGCACGCGCAACAGCTTGGCCTGAAGGCGCAGGTCCATCTCGGAAATTTCGTCCAGCAGGATGGTGCCGCCCGAAGCCTCCTCGAACTTGCCGATGCGCCGCGCCACCGCGCCGGTGAAGGCGCCTTTCTCGTGGCCGAACAATTCGGATTCCAGAAGCTGGTCGGGAATGGCGGCGCAGTTGACCGCCACGAAATTCTGCGCCGAACGCGGGCTCTTGCGGTGAATATACTGGGCCAGAACCTCCTTGCCCGTTCCGGACTCGCCGGTCACCAGCACCGAGGCCACGCTGGGCGCCACCTTTCCGGCAAGCTCCACGGCGGCTTTCATCGCGGGATCCGCGGCGATCAGGGCATGGCTTTCGGCCGTCACGGCCTCCAGCACCGCGGCGATCAGTTCGGCATCGGGGGGCAGGGGGATGTATTCCTTCGCTCCGGCCTTGATGGCGCGCACCGCGGCGTCGGCATCGTTGCCGAGCCCGCAGGCCACCACCGGCACGTTGATGCGCTCGGCCTTGATCTGGTTGATCAGATCGCCCACCTCGCTTTTCACGTCGACCATGACCAGATCAATGCCCGCGCCCGAACGCAACACGTTCATCGCGCCGGAAACCGTGTCGATGTGCGACACTTTCGCGCCGCGCTGATGCGCGATCTTGCCCGCGACCGCGATGGGGCCCTGCATGGCGCCGATAATCAGAAGCCGCATGATGTTTCCTTTCCATAAACCGTGAATGATCCAAATCCTTCAAACCCTGCTAACCCTGGCCCTGCCGTTCGGCCTTGATGATTTCCGTCATGGTGATGCCCAGGCGGTCTTCCACCACCACCACCTCGCCGCGGGCGACAAGGCGGTTGTTGACGTAAATATCGATGGCCTCGCCGACTTTCCGGTCCAGCTCCACCACCGCGCCACGGCCGAGCTTGAGCAGGCTGGACACCGGCATGGTGGCCTTGCCCAGAACGGCGGCCACTTCGACCGGCACGGCGTAAACCGCGTCAAGCTGGTCCACGGTCACGTGCGCGCCTTCGGGCGGCGGCGCGCCGCCATTCAACTCGCTGAGGGTGAGGGATTCCTTTTCTGACATGACGCTACTCCTTTTTTAAACGGCGATATCGGTTGTGGAAGAGGGGGCCTCTTCCGGCGCGGGCGCGACGGGCGGCGCGGGAAGGGGAACCTGGCCATCATGGCGAATGATCTGGCGCTCGGCCTCCGACCAGACCAGCCCCACATTGCGCTCCATGCCGCCATCGGCCCATTCCAAGCGGCAATCCTGCTCGCCCAGCGCATTGTCGGCCAGCACGATGATCTTGCCGGCAAAGCCAAGGCGGGAGGTGATGTCGCCCAGCGGCGCGCCGATGTTGTCGAAAAGCGAGTCATGCACGCGCAGCACAAGGCGCGGCTCGTTGATCATCTCGGCAATGCTGGATTCAATCGCGGCGTTGATTTCGGAAAGGGCGTTTTTGCGCGCGGTCTCAGGCAGGATCTTGCGCGCCACGGTCAGCGCGATGCCGCAGGCGGCGTGCTTTTGCTGGTCATAAACACTCCACACGTCGCGGGCCAGGTTCGAAAGAAGTCCTTCAATATTCTGCAAAACGGCCGCCTGCTTCTGCGCGATATCCTGCAGGGCCGCCTGGCGGCCCTCGGTCCGGCCTTCCTCGCGCCCGGCCTGCCGTGCCGCGGCGACATCGGCCTCGCTGAAAACGGGCGCGGCGTCCTTCTCTTCCTTCTTCCTCAGAACCGAAGGATCGAAGGACTGGTCGAACAGGAATGGCTTGCGGGAAGCGTCGGTCATCAATAAACCATCTCCTCCTCTTCGCCGCCGCGCGTGATGTTGATTTCGCCCTTGGCGGCAAGATCCTTGGCGTTAACGACCAGCGCGGCCTGCGCCTCGTCCACGTCGCGCAGGCGCACGGGGCCGAGGCTCGCGATTTCTTCCTTGAGCAGCTTGGAGGCGCGTTCCGACATGTTGCTGAAGAACAGGTCGCGCAGGGTTTCGGACGCGCCCTTCAGGGCGGGCGGCAGCTTGGCCTTGTCCACCACCCGCAGCAGGGCCTGGATGCCGGCGGGATCGAGGCGGCCAAGGTCCTCGAAGGTAAACATGAGGTTCTTGATTTTCTCGGAGGCGTCGCGGTTGCGTTCCTCAAGGGCGCTCAGGAACTTGGCTTCGGAGGAGCGGTCGAGATTGTTGAAGATTTCCGCCATCATTTCATGCGCGTCGCGGCGGTTGGTGCGGGCGAGGTTGCTCATGAACTCGGTGCGCAGCGTGCGCTCGATGTCGTCCAGCACGTCCTTTTGAACGGATTCCATGCGCAGCATGCGCATGATGACTTCCATGGCGAAGCTTTCGGGCAACTGGCCCAGAACCCGCGCGGCGTGGTCCGGCTTGATCTTGGACATGACCACCGCCACCGTCTGCGGATATTCGTTTTTCAGATAGTTGGCCAGAAGGCTTTCATTGACGTTGGCCAGCTTGTCCCACATGGTGCGGCCGGCCGGGCCGCGGATGTCTTCCAGAATATTGTCGACCTTGCCGCGGTCCAGCACCTTCATCAGCAGGCGCTCCGTGGATTCCAGCGAGCCCATCAGCGCGCCGGTGGACGACATCTGCTCGGCGAACTCCATGAACAGCTTTTCGACGAGGTTCGAGGAAATGTTTCCAAGGTTCGCCATGACCTGCGAGATTTCCTTGATCTCGTCATCGCTCATCAGCGAGAAAAGCTTGGAGGCGTTCTCCTCGCCCAGCGACAGGATCATCACCGCCGCCTTTTCGGCGCCGCTGAGGGCGCGCACATCTTCACGAACGCGGGTCGCCATGCATCACGTCTCCTGATAGATCCAGTTGCGCAGGATGGACACGGCCTCTTCGGGATGCTTTTCCACGATTTCGCCCACCTTGCGCACGCTGGAAGCCTTCACCCGGCCTTCCACGCGGGAAATGTCGATCATTTTTTCAAGCTGGTCGTCTTCCTGCTCGGCTTCCGCCGAAAGCTGGGTGGAAAGCGCGCCGCCCGGCGGCGGCAGCTTGGCCGGGCCGCCCGCGGGCACGCCGGCCGCGCTGGTCAGAAGATTGCCCGTCCCGCCGCCGCCGGCAATCGCGCCGCCGGTCGCGCCCACCGCGCCTTCCAGCACCTGGCGCAGGATGGGCCGCACCACCAGCAAGACGGCCAGCAGTCCCACCACCGCCATGATGACCGATTCCATCATGCGCATGATGTCGGCAACCGGCAGACCCATCAGGCCTTCGTCGTCCTGCATCGCGCCATCCATGGCCGACAGGAACCGCATGTTGACCACTTCCAGCGTGTCGCCGCGCGCCGCGTCGATGTTGACCGCGCTGCGAACCAGCGCCCGGATCTGGTCCATCTCCTCCTTGCCACGGGGCTTGTAGGTTTCCTTGCCTTCGCCGTCCTTGTCGTAGATGCCGTCCACCAGCACCGCGACCGTCTGCTTGCGGATATTGCCGCTTTCGCGCACCTGGTTGCGCACCGTTTTGTTGATTTCGTAATTGACGGTTTCTTCCGTATGGCTGCTCTTGTTGGAATTGCCGCCGGACGCCGCCACATCCTGCGCGGAGGGCAGGTTGTTGGCCAGGCTCACGCCGCCGCCCGCGGATTCATTGCTGGTGTCTTCGCCGGAAATGGTTTGCGTGGACCGCACCACCTGGCCGTCGGGGTCATAGATTTCCGACTGGGTGCTGACCTTGTCGAAATCCATCTCCACCGACACCTGCGCCCGCACCTTGCCATACCCCAGCGAGCGCGAAAGCAGTTCTTCAATCTTCTTGGCCTGCCTCCTTTCGTAATTCGCGCGCATTTCCTCGCGGTTGCCGGTTTCCATCCCGTCGCCTTCGACGCCCGCCGTGCGGGCCAGGAGATTCCCGCGATTGTCAACCACCGAGACGCTTTCGGGCATCAGGTTCGGCACGGCGGCGGAAACCAGTTGCCGCACCGACGCCACCTGCTCCTTGGAAAGGCTGGCGCCGCCGCGCATCTTCACGAAGACGCTGGCGGTGGATTTTTGCTCGGTCCGGCTGAACATTTCGCGCCGGGGCAGAACCAGATGCACCCGCGCCGCCTGAACGGGAGCAAGGGTGCTGATGGTGCGGGCCAGCTCGCCCTCCAGCGCGCGCAAATGGTTGATGTTCTGCACGAAGCTGGTGGTGGAGAATCCGTCTTTCTGGTCGAAAATCTCGTAGCCGATTGATCCGCCGCGCGGCAATCCGGCCTGCGCCATTTCCATGCGCAACTGGCCCACCACGTCGCTTGGAACCTTGATGCTGGAGCCGCCCGAACCCACTTCGTAGGGAATTTTCCTGGCCTCAAGCTGGCTGATGATCGCCCCGCCGTCCGAAGGATCGAGGTTGCTGTAAAGCAACGCCATCGGCCCCGTCGCCATTTTGGTCGTGAGAAATCCGAAAAAAATCACCACGGTCAGAACCAGACCGGCCAGCGCCGCGAGGCGGACGGGACCCATGCCCCTCAGGGTTTGAACGAGTTGATTCACGAAACGACTCCGGATGAAGCAGGAAAATCTTGATATATCGAGGGACAAACCGAAGATCGGACGCGGCGGACAGGCTTGACGGGGGATTGTTGCGCTGGCCACCACAACCGTGTGTGAGACCAATTAGAGGCCGGTTTTATGAAAAGTTTCTTAACGCAACCGGCAAAATTTTCCCCGCTGCCCGTTAGTCAGCAAATATTTTCGAAACTTGAACAAACCAGGAGAATCCATGAAACAGTTGAGCCTGTTCCATTATTGCGAAGATGCTGAAACAGGCCAAAAAATAACCCGTCATGCCCGCGACCCGTCTTCGCTAAAGCTACGCCGGGCGGTTTTGCAAGCTCGCCCTGCGAAGCCGAAGGCGAAGCAGGGAGGCGGGCATCCACGCTTGAAATCTAAATAAATCAAAAGATTATAAGCGTGGACTCTCGCCGGAGCCTGTCCTCGCGCAGGCGGGGACGGGGGTGGCGGTCCATGTTTTCGGAATGAGTCTCCTCAACGGCCTCTAATCATGAGATTTCCCTTTTTTTCCAGCGCCCCGCCGCCGCTTTTCCCGAAAAGCCCCTTGGCTTGGGCGGTATTCGGCGCAACGCTGGCAATGATTTTATTTTACGCCTGGTCGGCGGGGACCGTTCTTGTCCTGCCCGAC
Organism: Alphaproteobacteria bacterium; assembly: GCA_028278105.1. Taxonomy (GTDB): domain Bacteria; phylum Pseudomonadota; class Alphaproteobacteria; order UBA9219; family RGZA01; genus JACQAB01. Next base: position 35,239 of record JANQEX010000091.1, read on the forward strand.
GTTCTTTATTTCGCCGACCGGGCCCGGCATTTGCTGGAAGAGGGGACTTTCGCCCAAAGCGCTTTCTATCCCTCCGTCCCGCCGCTTTACGGCCTGCTGCTTCTGCCGGTTTATATTTTTGAAAACCTGAAAACCGGCCATGCGCTGCTGGTGGTGGTTCAATCCTTGCTGCTGGCCTCGGCCTGGTTTCCGTTGCGCGGGCTGATCCTGAACAACGGCGCGGAAGACAAGGCCGCGGCGAGCTTTCTGGCCGGACTTGTTCTGCTGTTGCCGGCTTTTGCCTCCTACGCGCCGCTGACGACGCCGGAAGCCCTGCTGATCCCGCTGCTGATATACGCGGTTTATTTTCTGGACCGGATTTTTTCCCAAAAAGCGGACGCCGCGGCAGGGTGGGGGGCCGGACTGTTCCTGGGCCTCGCCGCCCTGACGCAACAAAGTGCTTCGGTCATATGGCTCGCCGCCGTTATCAGCCTTGCCCTGACTCGTCCGTTCAAGTCCGGCGCGAGGGAACGCCGCGCGGTCCTGACGGTGGCGCTGCTTCCCCCTCTTCTCTGGCTGGCATGGCGGGGAATGTCTTTCCTGATGGGCGAGGCCGTGGATCAGCCTTTTGCCTTCAACAACGCGCTGGCGCGATTCAACTTCGTCAAGAACGCCCTGCTTTACATCTGCTACGGCGGCGCGCCTTTGGCGGGACTGGCGCTGGTCCTGGCCGGGCTGATGAAGGGAAAATCCTTCTGGCGCGAGCCGTTCTTCCGCTTCAGCTTTCTGGCGCTGGCGGGCGTTGCGCTTTACGCCGCCTTCACCAACGACGTGATCGTCGCCAAAAAGCTGGATTACATCACCAACCGCGTGATCGAGCCTTACCTGTTCCTGCCGCTGATCGTGTTTTTGCGGCTGGACGGCGGCACAAGGCGCGAAATCCTGACCAACGGGCTGATGATCCTGTTCGTGCTGATGGTTCTTGGCCTGCCGGGCGCGCTGAATCTGGATTTCATCAGCGGCTTCGCCTTTTTCACGGGGACGGCCCTCACCCCTGCTGGCGTTCTGACGCGCAACGTGCTGTATCTGGCGCTGGCCGCCCTGCTGGTGCTGGCGCTTTATCTGCGCCCCAAATCATTCCTTCCGGTCTATGCGCTTGTGCTGCTTTTCGTGACGGGCGCGGGGCTGACCGCCGCGTCGGGCTGGTGGCGGGGACAGGATGACGCGCAGTTCGCCGCGATGCCGGCGCAAGCCTTCGCCCGGAACCCGGAGTTCCGCGCAGCCGGAAAAATCTATCTCGACACGCGCTGCAAGGAAGGCCGGAGCAGCGACGTGGCCTATCTCTACGGCTGTTTCGACATGAGCAAATCGGCCTATTTCCTGCCCAAACCGCCAAAACCGCTCCGCGCGGCGCAGATCGCGGAACGGCCGTTTGAGGAAATCGACGGCGCGCTTTTCGCTTCCACCGAAAATGACAACCGCCTCGGCCCCACCGTGGCGCAGGCGGGGATGACCCGTTTCGTGCGCCTGTCGAAAGACAGCTTGCATGAACTGAAAACAACGCCCCTTGTCCAGATCACGGGCATCAAAGGGCTGCGCCAATACATCAACATTCCCGTCAGGGGCCGTCTGCGGCGCATGACCATGCTGGACCAGGAATCCTCTTTCACGCTCAGGGCCAGCCGGACGGGCTGCTCGCGTTTTTCAGCGCTGCTGTTTGCCGACGACCATCCCCGCAAGCTGGCGTTTCGCCTCAACGACGGCAGAACGCGGACAATCCGCGTGCCCGTGCTTGGCCACGGGCCGCAACGCCCCGCCTCAATAACGCTGCGTTTGCCGGAAGGGGAGTCGGTGCTGCACCTCAGCTATGGCGGCAAGGATGATTTGCCGCAAATCCGTAACCTGATCCTGTTCGAGAAACCTGTTTTCGAAAGCTGCGGACGTTAAAAAAACAGGCCTCCCCGCAAAAGCGGGGATTTCCGGGCGGGCTCACGCGATGAGACGCCGCGCGAAGGGACGTGGATTAACCTTGTAAGGGAAAACGCGCGCAGGACGGTTTTTCACGCGGTTGCGTGGGAAAAAACTGTTTCCTGCAATAAAAACTTCTGATAGTTCATTGCCTTTCCGAGTAAACCAAATGCTGCCGTAGCTCAGGGGTAGAGCACGTCCTTGGTAAGGACGGGGTCGGAGGTTCAATTCCTCTCGGCAGCACCACCGGATTTTCCCGGCAAGGCGAAGCCGGGCCCTGGAAAATCCTATGTCCACCGTAGCCTTGGCGAAGGTGGGCTGGTTTCTTTTGTATGCTTCATCTGGGCCCCCGCTTTCGCGGGGGCGCAAGTTTTTCTAAACTCGCAAGCTCGTTAAGAAAAACTATGCGGTTCATGCCAAGGCGTTCATAGTATTATGCGAGCGAAATGCTACTTATAGACTGTCGCACTATAAGTAGCATCGCAATAGTATAATCGCATGCATAACTCTCTCATTGAAATACTCGCTAAAAATGTTCGATTGCACAGAAACCGGCAATCTATGTCCCAAGATGAACTCGCGGATAAAAGCGGTTTGCATCGTACATATATCGGCGGGATAGAACGAGCTGAAAGAAATATTACCCTTCATTCTCTTGAGAAAATTGCCACCGCTCTAAAAGTATCCCCAAAAAGGTTAATTGATGACAGCAAAAACTAAAACCAATAAAAAAAGTGCACAGGGTGTCGTAAGCAAGAATGATGCAGAAGCTGTTGCTGCAAGAGAGCGTGTATTGTCAATGATAGATGCTATTTCGGCAGAAGATTTAATTAAATCAATTAAACGGGCCCCCAGCCTTCGAGGGATGATTCTTGGCTATATAGCCGAGGAAATGTTTGAGAAACATCTATTCGATGAATACAAAATTTCTCCCGATAATATTCAAACGCACGATGATCATGATCGAGGAGTCAATAAATCTGATAGAACAGTGAAATATGGAGGGCGCGTATATGGCATACAACTGAAATCTATGCAGACTAACAGCATTGGAAAAAATACGATCACTCAAGCATTACAAGCAGATATTCAAAATGATGCTTCTGATGCACGGACGGTCATCTTGCCCAATGGCTCTAGAGTGATGACAACCTGCTATAAACGTGGCGAATACGATATACTTGCAGTTCCTCTTTTTCCGTTTACCGGCAAATGGAATTTTGCCTACAAAAAAAATGTGGATTGCAGGGCAACAACCTCAAAAAAATATACGGAATATCAAGCAAAGTACCTGCTCGCCTCCACCGAAAAAATTACATGGCCCTTATCCAAAGAATGGTCAACCGACCTGAGAATAATCATGACCGATTTAATCGGCTCAATCATTTCCTCTTAGCCAATCAGAGAAGTTTGTATAATCTATTTTTTTCCTATGATCTTGACGCTCAAAAACAAGAAAATAAGAATGATTTTTTCTCGCGTGTTTCTGCTGCAGCAGCCGAGAAATAATGGGAGCGTTCTTTCTCACAACCACGAAAACATCTTTGCAATAGAACATTTGATGCTCATATGCCCATACTAGTTCAATATGAGTTAGCTTTTGTCTATTCGCGGACACTTCATCTTGGCATTTTACTATGAACTTCCCGGATGGCTTTAAAATTCGTTTAACCTCGGTAAGAACTGATAGATACGTCTCAAGAACAGCGTCGTGATACTTGCGCTCTGCTTTTGCTGGAGTCGTGATTCCACTAGAATATGCCTTCTGAAAAGATTCATGGCTACCAGATCCCGCAAGAGCCTGCCTTGTTTTCCGATAGAGGCCTTCCATATAAGGAGGATCAAACACGACTGCATCTACCGAATTATCGTCATAAGGAAGCCGCTTCCAGCATTGCCCTAACTTTAGGTCAGAGGCCAATAGTTGATAATCCGATTTGCTTACATTTCTCCAAAAAACTCCAAGGCCATAAGTTATATCTGCAACAACTGCACCCTTTTTTACGTGCAACGCAAGGATCTGGGGGAAGACAATAGAATTATCCGCAGTATGCGCGGACATAGTGACGTCACTTGTCGCAATGCCCCTCGCTTTGCGTTTTTTGCCAGCAGTCCCTGCAAATCCCTGTTCTTGTTTCAAGACAAAAAGGCCGTGCAATGTTAAACTCCCGTTATGATACGTATAGTCATCATATTGGTATAGACTGTTTCCGTCAAGCTCAAAATGAAAGGTAGAAAACACTCTAAAAACGGTAGTGTCTCAGTTTGAAAAACATCATGCCCGCGAAGCCGAGTCCCACTTTTATAGGAACCAAAAAACTTTCGCTGACATGATGTTCCGCCAAATTAAGTCAGGCCCCAAACAAATCTGACAAGTACTCCCTGGATGGCTTTGCCTCTGATTGAAACCGCTCAATCCGGTAACCGGCAGAACGAAGAAGCGCATCTCTTTTTCGGTCTTCTTCTTTAACATAAGTTCTGTCGTCTAACTCCACGATTGCCACCACATCAAAAGTATCGGGATGACAGATCACAAAGCCCGCATATTTTTGGCAATACTGGTTAGGAAGTGAGCCTTGTTCACCACACGGAACGGACTTGAGCAAGGCATCAAATGATACTTGCGGAAAAACATGACAATCCGGCAGCGCCCTGCGCAACCGGTGATAAAATTCCCGTTCATCCAATGTAAAAATTGGCTTGCGCCACAACGCCGGTTCACACTCCGTTGACCCGCTCCATGTCATCCTTAGCGCCACGCCAATAAAACACAAGCCGCCCAACAGGAGAAACAAGCCGGTAATCTGATTATCCATGCCATGATTTTTGTTGCTTTAAAGCGGTTGGTCAATAGGCAACAATCGGCTTGGCTTTTCCGTATGAACTTACGGGAAATTTTCGCAACCAACCTGCGCCGCCTGCGTCACAAATCGGGATTGTCGCAGGAAGAACTGGCCCATGAAGCCGCCATAAACCGGACCTATGTCAGCAAGCTTGAAAAGGGCGTCAGCTATCCGGGGCTTGAAATTATCGGAAAGCTTGCGAAGGTTCTTAGAGTTCTGCCGGCAGAATTGTTAATCCAACAAAAACCGGTCCGCAGGAAATAGTGGTGGGACGCCAAATGCAGCGCCATCACTCCACCCGCCCATACACCGCCTGTAGCTGCTTTCCTTCTTCCGCCGCAAGCCAGGCCCATATCTGGTCGCCGTAGGAGAAATGCCACCATTCGCCGGGGTGGCAGCGGAAATCCTGCGCAGACAAAAGATTGAACAAAACCCCGCGGTTGGCGGCGTATCTTAAAGCATCCGCGCCCAGCCGCCCGTCAAAAAAACCCGACGCGGATTCCGGCCCGATGAAATCAATGGGCGAGCCCATGTCAATCTCGTTCCCCTTTTCATCTTCCAGCGTGCAATCCAGCGCAGCGCCCGTGCTGTGCGGCGGCGGTGCGGCCGGGTCTTCGCTGGGCGGCGCCCAGAATTGATAAACCTCTTGCAGCAATCCGTCTTTTTGCGCGTCCGAAAGCGCAAGGGGATCAAGCCCCCGTTTTTTCGCGTGATGATAAAATTCATGCGCGACCATGAATTCCTGCACGGCAAGGGGGCGATAGGCATCGAACACGCGAATGCGCCAGTCCGGACGCGCCGCGCTCAACCGGTCTTGCGCCGCTTTCAGCCGCGCCGCCACGCCGTGGCGCAAAAAATAGGGGCCGCGATTGCCATAGGGCGCGCCGAAAGCCGCGTAGGCGGGCGGGGAGGGCAGGGCAAGGCCCATCCCCTCCAGCGTCACCAGGGCCTCCCCGCATTCCTTTATGGTAAACGCGCTCCAGGGCCTTGCAAGCCCCGCGCCCTTGCGTTTGACCTCCGGCACAAGGCGGGTTATTTCCTCCGTGATGGATGACAATAAAACCCCTCCGCCAAAACCGGACGCCGCGCGCCTGCAACGCGAGGCCGAAGCCTTGCGCCAGAATCTTCTCCGCCGCAAGGAGCAGCAACGCCAACGCGAGACGAAGCAGGAAAGCCCGGACAAGGATAATACAAATTCCCCTCCCACCGGGAGGGGTTCTGCGAAAGGGTCGGGAGGGTCGGAAGGGTCATGAGAGTCTTTTATGCTGACCCCATGGACCCTTCCGACCCTCAATGACCCTTCCAAAAATTACTCCCAAAACTAAAAAGCCGGGAGCAGGCGCTCCCGGCTTTTGACTTCAACGCAATACGCTTATCTACGGGGAGCCGGGTTGGCCAGCGGCGCGCGCATTTTTCTGTACTTACGGTGATGGCGCTTCTTCTTGTACTTCTTCACGGGCTTCATAACCTTTTCTTCCATCACCGGAGAAGCCCACCTGGCCTTGCGGCCGGGCGCCGCGGCGCGCGACCAGGTAGCCGCGCCCTTGGGCGGCTTCACGCTTGAAGAAGGAGGGGCCGAGTGAAACCGGCCCTGCTCATCAACCGCAAAGCCGAAAACTTCCGGGGCGTCGGCAAAGGCAGGCGCCGCGGCCAGAGCCGCCACGGCGGCCGTCAACAGGATCTTTTTCATGCTTGAACTCCTTGGATGCCGCGGATATGCGGAACAGGTGGGGGGCGAAAGAGGAAAACCGTCCCGCTTTCGGGCCGCATCATTGGGGGCCAATTCGGGCAAGCTAAAGGCAAAAATCCGCCAGGACAACCCGCCAAAAGCACAAACAGCCGATGATGCCGCCGGACAACAAGGTGAGGGGAACGCCCTTGCGTTGCAAGGTGGTTGTTTCGGAGTCTTCTTTTCTGTAGTTATCAAGACTTTACAGGAAAGCTTTCGGCAAATGGACAGCATACGCATCCGGGGGGGAAACCCGTTAAAGGGCAGAATTGTTATCGGCGGCGCAAAGAACGCGGCGCTGCCGCTTATGTCGGCCGCCTTGCTGACCTCCGATCCGCTGCATCTGGATTATATTCCCGGTCTTGCCGATATCGCCACCATGGGCGAGTTGCTGGGCGTGCTTGGCTGTTCCTTTTCGGTGCGGAAAAACGGCGGCGGCGCGAACATCGCCCGCGGCACGCTGGCCACGCCCGCGATCAAAAACATCACGGCGCCTTATGATCTCGTCCGCAGGATGCGGGCCGGCATTCTGGTGCTGGGCCCGCTGCTGGCCCGCTGCGGCAAGGCGCGGGTATCCCTGCCGGGGGGCTGCGCCCTCGGCCCGCGCCCCGTGGACCTGCACATCATGGGCTTGCAGAAAATGGGCGCGCGGATCGACCTTGCCGGCGGCTATATCGTCGCCGAAGCGCCGGGCGGATTGAAGGGGGCCGAGATCGTGTTCCCGCAGGTCACGGTCACCGGCACCGAGAACCTTCTGATGGCCGCGTGCCTGGCCAGGGGCGATACGGCACTCGTCGGCGCCGCGCGCGAGCCGGAGGTGACCGACCTTGCCGAATGCCTTGTAAAAATGGGCGCGGAGATCGAAGGCATCGGCACCGATACCTTGCGCATCACCGGGAAAACAGAATTGCATGGCGCCACTCACCGCATCGTCGCCGACCGCATCGTGACCGGCACCTACGCCATGGCGGCGGCCATGACCGGCGGCGAGCTGGAGCTGATCGGGGCGCATCCAGAGCATGTCCAGGCGGCTGTTGATTATATGAGACAGGCAGGCATCGGCATCACGTCCGCTGGCAACGGCATCTTGGCGCGCCGGGGCGCGGACGGCATCCGCAGCGTTGACGTGACCACCGCGCCTTATCCCGGCTTTCCCACCGACCTCCAGGCACAGGCCATGGCGCTGATGTGCCTGGGCGACGGCTCGGCCACGATTAACGAAACCATATTCGAGAACCGCTACATGCATGTGCCCGAACTGAGCCGCATGGGGGCCGACATCACCGTCAACGGCTCCATCGCCGTCGTGCATGGCGTGGACACGCTGCGCGGCGCGCCGGTGATGGCCACCGACCTGCGCGCCTCGGTCTGCCTTGTGCTGGCGGGGCTCGCGGCGAAGGGGGATACCGTCATCAGCCGCGTTTATCATCTGGACCGCGGCTATGAGCGGGTGGAGGAAAACCTGGCCGCCTGCGGCGCGGAGATCGAGCGGCTGAAGGAGGCCGCATGAGCGGCAACACAGGCATTCTGCTGGCCCTGCCCAGGGGCCGCATCCTGCGCGAGTTCATGCCCATATTGCAGCGGGCGGGAATCGAGCCTGAGCCGGATTTTGAAAACGAAAAAAGCCGCAAGCTTTTGTTCGCCACCAGCGAGCCGGGTCTGTCGCTCGTGCGCGCGCGGTCTTTCGACGTGGCGACTTTCGTGGCGCTGGGGGGCGCGCAACTTGGCGTGGCGGGCAATGACGTGCTGATGGAGTTCGACTATCCCGACATCTACGCCCCGCTGGACCTGAACATCGGCCATTGCCGCCTCAGCCTGTGCCACCGCGAGGACCTGCCGTCGCCGGACCTTTCGCGCTACAGCCATTTGCGGGTGGCAACCAAATTTCCCAACGCCACGCGGCGCTGGTTCGCGGGGCGCGGCATTCAGGCCGAATGCATCGAGCTAAGCGGCGCGATGGAGCTTGCGCCGCTTCTGGGCCTGGCCCCCTTCATGGTCGATCTGGTGGCCACCGGCGGCACGTTGAAGGCCAACCGGCTGGTGGAGACAGAGAAAATCGCCGATGTCTCCTCACGCCTGATTGTTAACCGCACCGCCTATAAAACGCGGGGGAGCGAACTGGACGGCTGGATCAGCCGCCTGCGCGCGGCCGTGCGCTGATCCATTACAATGGCAATGACATCCGGCGTCCCCGCTTTCGCGGAAATACCTGTCCTTGCCTGGGGAAATACAAGAGTCCCTTGACCGAGCCCTTTAAAACGGGCATTTTCCCGCGCCTGACCCGGCGGCAGGGCCGCCCCATATCAAACGGAACCTTATGGCCAAGGACGACGTCATCGAATTTTCCGGCGCGGTGCTTGAACTGCTGCCCAACGCCATGTTCCGTGTGCGTCTGGATAATGGTCACGAAATCATCGCGCATACGGCGGGCCGCATGCGCAAGAACCGCATCCGCGTGCTGGCCGGCGACAAGGTGACGGTGGAAATGACTCCCTACGATCTCACCAAGGGCCGCATCAGCTTCCGCCATAAGTAGAGCAGGGATGCTGATGTCCGGTCCAGGCAGAACGGGGCAAGAAACAAGGCTTAGCTGCTAATTGTCGCAGCTAAATTTGCCTTACGCTTGCTGAGAAGGTGGCCAACAGGGCTGCATTCAGGAAGTTCTTTATGAAAATCCATAAATCCGCGCTTGCCCCTTTCAATACCTGCCTCGCGCTTCCAGTCACCAACAGCTTCGCGCGCCGCCGAAAATCTATCATCAATTTCCATATTATACCGCCATTAAAATAATGTTCGAATTGTACAGGATGAAACTTTTCCGGTCAATCTTTCGTTATCGTTAACAGAAGAAAATCCCATGTCGTCCTGCTTCGTCCTTGCCTCCACATCGCCCAGAAGGCTTGAACTGCTGAAGCAGATCGGCATCACGCCCGGTCGCGTGGAAGCGCCGCAAGTAAACGAACAGGCGTTGAAAGGCGAACTCCCGTCCGCCTTCGCGCGGCGCATGGCGGAAGAGAAGGCGAAAGAGGTCTCGGCCCGTTTTCCGCAAGCCGTCGTGCTGGCGGGCGACACGGTCGTGGCCTGCGGGCGGCGCATCATGCCTAAATGCCGGGATGAAGAAGAAATCAAGCGAAGCCTTGCGCTGCTTTCGGGAAGGCGACATCGTGTTTACGGCGGCGTGGCGGTTATGGCGCCCGGCGGGCATTGCCTTTCCCGCCTTGCGCAAAGCGCCGTGACCTTGCGCCGCCTGAATGAAAAGGAAATCAACGCCTACGCCGCCACCGGCGAAGGTCTGGGCAAGGCCGGCGGTTATGCGTTGCAGGGCCGGGCGGCGGCGTTCATTCGCTTCACCTCCGGCTCGCCCTCGAACATTATCGGCCTGCCGCTTTACGAAACGGCGCATCTGTTGCAGCTTGCGGGGTATGGCAGCTCATGACCAGCACTCTTTACTACGACCAGCATGAAGGCCTTGCCCGCGCCATTGTCAAAACGAACGGCGCCGTGGCGGAATGCTTTTTCGCTCCGCAGACGCAGGCCGCGCAGACGGGCATGATCTGCCTCGCCACGGTCGACCGTCTTTTGCAGGGGAACCGCCACGCCTTCCTGCGTCTGCCTGACGGTTCGACCGGCTTCCTGAACGATGCCGAAGACCTGCAAGGCGGCGACGAGGTTCTGGTGCAGATCAAGTCGGAATCCCGCGGCAACAAGGGACCGGGACTGACCCGCAACATCTCGCTGCCGGGCGTTTATTTCATTCACCAGCCCGACGGGGAAGGGGTTTCATTCTCGCGCCGGCTGGACGAAGCCGGGCGGCGGCATGTCGGCCCCGATATTCTGGCCATGGCCGAGGCGCAGCCGGGTGGCTGGGTGCTGCGCAAATCCTGCCGGAACGCGAAGCCGGAGGCGCTGGAGCGCGAAATTGCCGGGCTTGCCGCTTTCGCGGAGAAGCTTGACGGCGATCCTGATGCAAACGGCATTTTTCTTCCGCCCCCTTCGGCATTCGAGCAAGGGCTGATTTCCGCCGCCGCCGAAGAAAGTTTTGAAATTGTGGTGGAGGAAGGGATTGACCTTCACGCGCAGCTTGACAACCTGTCGCGCTTATGTCCCGCCTGGACAGCGGCGCTAAAGCCGCGCCTTGCGCCCCACGCTTTCGACGAGGGTGATCTGGAAAGCTTTTTCCATGCGCTTTTGCAGGAAAAGCTTCCGCTGCCGCAAGGCGGAAGCGTGGTCTTCGCCCGCAACGAGGCGCTGAACGTGATTGACGTGAATGGCGGCGAGCGCAACCGCGGCGCCGAGGTCAATCATGACGCCGCAAGGCTGATTATGGAGCAGATCCGTTTTCGCAATATCGGCGGGCTGATCGTGATCGACTTCCTGAAAATGAAATCCCGCGACGAGCGCGACGCGCTGACCGGCGCCATCATGAATCTTGCCTCGCGCGATGCGCATGCCATGGATGTTTACGGCTTCACCCGCATGGGACTGTTTGAAATCAGCCGCGCCCGGCGGGGCTTCGCGCTGGACGAGGTGATGAACGGGCGGGATTCATGAAAAAACTCTGCCCCATCTGCGAAAAACCGGCGGAGGATGCATTTGCGCCCTTCTGCTCGCAGCGCTGCGCCGATATCGACCTGCACCGCTGGCTGGGCGGTTCTTACCGCATTCCCGTGCGCGAGGACGAAGACGAGGACGGCTCGAAGGAATCAGGAGGAAATCTGCAATAATTGGGGGTTTCCCCGCCCGGATCGCGCCCACAGGGCACTGGACAAACCGGCGAACAAAACCTATACCCACTACCGTTTTGATGGGTACGCCTGGGTAGCTCAGTCGGTAGAGCAACGGACTGAAAATCCGTGTGTCGGCAGTTCAATTCTGCCCCCAGGCACCATTAGCTTTGCCTGGCGAACGAAGTGAGCCTTGGCAAAGCTTATGTCCGCTAATGAACGGACGTGGTACGAGTACCTTCAAAGTGATTGGAAGGCCGCTGATGATTGTCTCAAAGACATCATCCAAATCGCCAGAAAAGACCTTAAAACATAAACATTTATTTCGTCCTTGTTGCCGGGAGAATAGTCTTGCAACCTGTGGGGCCCCGACAAATTACGGATTCCCTCCAGCATGTTGAACGGCCGCTTATACGCCCAGGATTTTCTGCTTGATGGAATTACAAGGCTCCCCGAATGGGCCGCCATTAGCGATGGTGCGATTGCGGAGTTTCAAAACTCCCTGAAAGCGATTTATAAGCCGTTTCTGAAATCGGCCGGGCCCAAGGAAGGCGTAACCGAGCAGGATTGCATTTACAAAATAATCTCTTTGCTGAAATGGGAATACCTGACCCAGCAAGTAGCGGCTGAAAGGGCACGGGATGTTCCCGATGCCCTGCTGTTTGCATCAGCCGAAGAAAAGGGCAGGGCCGCAACTCTGCAAAAACAGCAAGACCGCTATCGCCTTGGCCTCGCCATTCTGGAAAACAAGGCGCGGGACATGCCGCTTGACCGCGCCACCGGGCGGGAGGAAGCCCCCTCAACCCAAATTCTGCGTTATTTAACGACGGCGGAAATTCAGTCCGACCGGAAAATCCGCTGGGGACTGTTAACGGATGGCTGTGTGTGGCGGCTTTATTTCGCCCATGCGCGTTCGCGTTCGGAAGACTTTCTTGAAATTGACCTGCCCGCCGTTCTGAAAATGCCGGGGCGCGAGAATCTGTTTGTTTCGGCGCAGCCTGCCACCCACTGGTTAAAGGTATTCCTTCTGTTTTTCAACCCCGGCGCATTTACGGCAAGCGGGCCGGAGGCAAGCTGCCTGCATGACCGCGCCCTGACCGAAGGCCGCTTGTGGGAAGCGCGTGTTGCCAAAACTCTTTCCGACCTTGTGTTCAACGACGTTTTCCCGCTGCTGGTGAACGGCCTTTATGAAAATGATGACAAACGCCCGGCGCGGCCTGACGACGCCTATCTGATGCAGGTGAAGCAGGCCGCTCTGGTTTTGCTCTATCGGCTGCTTTTCCTGCTTTACGCCGAAGACCGCGACCTGCTTCCGGCATCCGACAACCGCTATGATGACTATGGCTTGCGCAAGCCCGTCCGGGACGAAATCGCCCGACGGGTTGATACCAACGACACATTTTCGGAAAAAAGCGCGAAGTTCTTCAATCACCTGAAAGAGCTTTTCGGCATTGTCGGTCAGGGCGATGCCAGCCTTGGCATTCCGCCCTACAATGGCGGCTTGTTTTCCGCAGAAGCGGCGCCTGTGCTGGAAAGAAGCAAATTGCCTGATAGCGTGATGGCCGTCGTTATCGACACGCTGGCGCGGCGCGAGGAAGGGGGGCGCAAGGTCTACATCAATTACCGCGACCTTTCGGTTCAGCAGCTTGGCTCAATTTACGAAAGGCTGCTGGAGTACGATATAAAGCTGGATGAGGGGCATCCTGTCGTCGCGCCCAACATTTTCGCCCGTAAGGGCAGCGGCAGCTATTACACGCCCGATGAACTGGTGCGGCTGATTATTGAACGCGCCATTGGGCCGCTTATTAACGAGAAGCTCGAAGCGTTTGAAGCCTTGCTAGGAAAAGCAACAGAAGCAAAAGGCAAAATCCGCAAGGCGGATCTGGAAAAACAAGACCCGGCCTCCGCCATTCTCGAATTAAAAATCTGCGACCCGGCCATGGGCAGCGGGCATTTTCTTGTCTCCATGGTTGACTATCTGGCGGATAGGATTCTGGTGGCCATGTCATGGGCCGAAAATACCGGCGCGGAACATGATTATGTTTCCCCTCTGGCGGCGCGGATAGAAGCCATCCGCGAGCATATTCTGGCCGCCGCCGAAAAGAACGGATGGGTTGTGAAGGAAACCCAGCTTGAAGACCGTATGCTGGTAAGGCGCATGATCCTCAAGCGCGTGACCCATGGCGTGGATAAAAATCCCATGGCGGTGGAACTGGCCAAGGTTGCCCTGTGGCTGCACACCTTCACGGTGGGTGCGCCGCTTTCTTTCCTTGACCATCATTTGCGCTGTGGCGACAGCCTGTTCGGATCATGGGTCAACCCGGTGATGAGTGACCTTGCCAGCCGCGGCGGACTGCTTCTTCATACAGAGGTTACGAAGCTCCGCACGGCGGCGGCCGAAATGGGCATGGTGGAAAACCTGACGGACGCCGATATTACGGAAGTGCGCCAGTCCGCCGGCACTTTTGCCGATATTTCCAAACGCACCGCGCCACTGGACAGGCTGCTTACGCTTTATCACGCGCTGAAATGGGCCGTGGATGACGGCAGGCAAAAGCGCCTTGCCGTGAAGGGTTTTTTTGAGGGGACCAATGGCGACCCGCTGCCGGTGCTCATGGGCAGCGCCAAGCCTTCCGTTCCTAAAAAGCTGGACGGCCAATCCCGGTCTTCGGCGAGAATGGCCGCCGTCGCCGAGGCCGCAGGCCTGTTCCCTGACCTGCTGGCCCGCGCTGAAGCCATTGCCGAAGAGCAAAAATTCCTGAACTGGCAGGTGGCCTTTCCCAATGTATGGACGGATTGGGAAAGCGCCGAGCTGAAAGGCGGCTTTGATGCCGTTATCGGCAACCCGCCATGGGACAGAATAAAGCTGCAAGAGGTGGAATGGTTTGCCGCCCGCAAGCCCGAAATTGCCATGCAGCAACGCGCCAGCGACCGCAAGAAAATGATCGCGGCTCTTGAAAGGGCCAAAGACCCGCTGGCAAGGGATTACGCCTACGCGGCGGGAATGGCCGAGGCCGCCTCCCGCGTGGCGCGGGCCAGGGAAGAAAAGGGCAGGGGTGATTATCCGCTTCTGTCGGGCGGCGATACAAACCTTTACAGCCTGTTTGTTGAACGCGCATCCCGGCTGGTGAATGCAAGGGGCATTGTGGGGTTGCTGGTGCCGTCCGGCATTGCATCCGACCTTGGCGCGAGCGAGTTTTTTAGATCCGTCGCCACCACGGGCCGCCTTGCCGCGCTGATAGATTTTGAAAACCGGCGGGGCAGGGGGAGTGATGATTTTTTTCCTGATGTGCATAGCTGTTTCAAATTCTGCATCTTCGCTTTCGGCGGCAGGGCGCGGAAATTCAATCACACCGATTGCGCTTTCTTTGTTCATGATCCCGAAGAACTGAATGACGCAGAGCGCAGGTTCACCCTGACGGCGGATGATTTTTCCACCGTCAACCCCAATACCGGCACCGCGCCCATTTTCCGCCGCCGGCGCGATGCCGAACTCACCAAACGCATCTACGCCCGGCACCCGGTTCTGGTGCGGCGTGAGGGGGATAAAGAAACAAGGCTTTACCCGGTTAAGTATTTCCGCATGTTTGACATGACCAATGACGCCGGCCTTTTCAAGAAACGCGAGGAATTGGAAAAGGAAGGCTTCTATCCGGTTGAAGGCAACCGGTTGAAAAAGGGAGAAGCGGAATATGTCCCGTTATACGTTGGAAAGATGATCTGGCATTTCGATCATCGGGCATCTTCTGTAAGCGTTAGTCAAGAAGCCATACATGTTGCTGCCGGAAGCGACAATACCACCATCGAACAACACGAGGATCAGAATTTCTATCCTGCCGCGCAATTCTGGGTGCCCACAAAAGAAATTAGGTGGAATTCAAAAACAAAATGGCTCCTTGGTTTCAGGGATATTACGAACCCTACAAATGCAAGAACCGCTGTATCGGCAATCATTCCTTATTCTGGTGTTAATAACAAACTTCCATTGCTCTTGCCAGTTGATAAAACCATCTATGCAAAACTTGCGCCCATTCTTTTAGCAAATATAAACGCCTTTTGTTTTGATTATGTGGCACGGCAAAAAATCCAATCCACAAGCCTTAACTGGTATATTTTTGAACAACTCCCCTTCATCAAACCTGAAACTTTCAAGACCAAGAAAATCGGCAAGGTAACGGCGGAAGAAATTATCCGCGATGAGGTGCGGACCCTTACCTACACGGCCAACGACATGGCCCCCTTTGCCAAGGATATGGGCTATGACGGCCCGCCCTTCAAATGGGATGAAGAAGACCGCCGCCACCGCATGGCGCGGCTGGATGCGCTGTTTTTCATCCTTTACGGCCTGAACCGTGACGAGGCCGATTATGTTCTCTCCACATTCCCCATCGTGAAAAAGCACGATGAAGAGGAATTTGGCCGTTACCTGACCCGCGACCTGATCCTCGGCTACATGGCTGCCTTCGAGGCCGGGGATAGTGAAAGCCGTGTTTCACTAGGTTCAATGGACAATTAAACTCAAGTCATTGAAAAGACGAGATGAACATTCCGGGCAAGGTTGCGCGGCAACCGCGACCCGGAATCCAGTTTGTTCCTGAAAACAAATGGGATTCCCGCTTTTCCTCCTCCGCAAGCTTCGGCGCGACGGGTACGCCTGGGTAGCTCAGTCGGTAGAGCAACGGACTGAAAATCCGTGTGTCGGCAGTTCAATTCTGCTCCCAGGCACCATATTTGATGTCACGACTGGACCCCGTGTCGCGCTCGCAAGGCTCGCTTGCACGGGGCGCAGGTTTTTCTAAACTCGCTGCGCTCGTTAAGAAAAGCCCTGCGATTCTGCCCCTTCCTGAATTACAGGCAAGCCGCTTAAATTGCATCCTTAATCCGTTGCCAGCTTTTTTCTTACCTCTTCGAGAGACAGTCTTTTTTCCTGCAACGCGCGGATATGTTTGGCGCGGGCGAGCATGGTCTTGTCGAAAAGCTGGTAGCCCGCCCTGGTGCGCCGTGCCACGTCAATCAAGCCCTCCTTCACCCAGAAGCGGATGGTGGGGACGCTTTCCCCCGCCTGTTTGGCAAGTTCCCCAATTTTGAGCAGCTTGCCTTGCCGCGCATCCAGCCGCACGGGCGCTTCCTCTTCATGCAGGGCTTTCAGATAAAGATCAAGGGAGCGTTCCACCGCCTTGCCGATCAATTCCTCGAAGTCATCAAGGGCGCCGCCTGTTTGGGCCTGTTCAAGGCTATTGATATAGAATGCGCGGTCCTGGGTGCGGATGATGGCGGGTGGATAGCCCGACTGAATCAGGACGAGGTTCATCAGCAGCCGCGCCGTGCGGCCATTGCCATCGCTGAAAGGATGGATGGTGACAAGCCGGTAATGCGCCTGGGCGGCAAGTTCCGCCGGGTGCAGCTTGGGTTTTCCTGCCAGCCAGCCGGCAAACGCCTGCATCAACGCCGGAACCTTGGCCGCATTGGGCATAAGGGCGCTGGAACCGGCAATACGCACCGGCACGCGGCGGTAATGTCCGGCGTTTTCATCGTCAATGCCTTTCAAAACCATGCCGTGGACTTTGAGAATGACACTTCCATCAATGTCATGGGGTTTCTTTTTGACCAGCGTTTTAATCCAGTCATAAGCCGCCGCATGGTTGGATGCTTCCAGATGGTCCTTAAGCGGCTTGCCCGCGATGGTCAGGCCCTTTTCAAGAACGATGGCCGTTTCCGCCCGCGTGAGGGTATTCCCCTCAATGGCATTGCTGGTATAAGTCAACTCGACGCGTAGCCACGCGTCCAGATTGGCAAGGACAGCCAGAGGCAGGGGCCGGGCTTGTTGCAGTTCCTTGAATTTGCGGGCTAACCGGGCCGTATTCATAACCATAAAGTATCACTTTATGGTTTATAGTTCAATAACGGCTTTGGCGCCATTCCTGCGCAATTGCGCCGGGAAAATGCGGATTTTTAGGACAAAGAAAAACCCCGGCATCTGATCACTGTCTTGCGACAGGGGAAGAAAGCCGGGGCATCCGCAGTGAGTATATTTTGTATTCGTTAAAGGAGCAACAAGATTTTTAGTTTCCACAACAAGCGGCGCATATATAATTGATCCTCATGGAAGGATTACGTTCGTTTTTCTCGCCCAGCCGTCCGGGTAAATACATGCTTTCAGGAGAAAGTTTCGAACAGGCCTTTGCGCGCTACGTATTATCATGATCGTCATGCTGACCTGCCAGTACACCGAAATCCTGGGCGGCGCGGAAAAGCAATGCGCCACGCTGACGCAGGCGCTGCGCAAGGCGGGCGAGGATGTTTTTGTGATTACCAGCAGGGTGGGAAGGCAAACATTTCCCGATGACCCGCCTTTCGTCAAAAGGTTCTGGACCTATGCGCCGCCCAATCTGGCGGGACGTTATTTGCCGGCCTCGTTCATCTGGGCCGTGCAGGTGCTGGGCTGGATTGCGCGGAACCGGTGCAGGATCAGTGTGCTTCACTGCCACCAGATGCGCATTCATGCCTATGTGGCCGCGCTGGCGCATGCGCTGTTCGGCATTCCCACGGTGATGAAACCGGGAGTGGGCGGCGCGCGCAATGATTTTGTGGTTATCGGCCAGCGAAAATATCTTTTTGGAAAGGCGGGGGCGCGTTTTGTCGCGCGGCATACCAGCGCCGTGATCGCCACTTCGTCGCAAATCGCGGAGGACGCGCTTGCCCATGGCATTCCGGCGGAGCGGATTCACCGCATCCCGAACGGCGTGGACCTTTCGCAAATAAAAGGCGCGGGCAATGCGGCAAGGCTGGAAGATTATGATACGGCCGCGCAGTTCGCCTTTGTGGGGCGGCTGTCGGCCGAAAAAAACATCTTGCAGATCGTGGATGCTTTTTTGTCCCTGAAGCACGGCAAGAAAATCGTGCTGAACATCATTGGCGACGGACCGCTGAAAGACACAATCACCGAAAAATGCCGCCGGACGCCGGCCCATGTTTCCATAATGCTGCACGGTGAGCGGAAAGATATCTTCGCCCTTCTGGAAAAAATGCACTTTCTGGTGCTGGTCTCGGTTTGGGAAGGCCTGTCGAACGCGCTGCTGGAAGCCGCCTCCGCCGGTCTTGTTCCCGTGCTTTCCGATGTCAGCGGCAACAGGGACGTCGTGGATTTTCCCGGCTATCCGCTCTTTGTGGAACAGTCCGATGCGTCCGGCATCGCTCATGCGCTGGAAGCCGCAAGACGCATGGAAAAACCCGTCTGGCAGGAATGGTCGGCGCGTCTTGCCGCCAGCACCCGCGCCCGGTACGGCATTGCGGCGGTGGCCGCGCAATATCCGCCGCTCTACAAGAGACTGGCCGGAAGGTAATGAGTCCATCGATAATCAGGCTCAAGCTGTTGAACTTGTTCAGTGGACATTCCGGGCAAGGCTGCGAAGCAGCCGCGATCCGGAATCCCACTTGTTTTTGAAATAAAATGGGATTCCCGCTTACGCGGAAATGTTCGTATTGATAATTGTCGATTGGCCCTGGCTGCTTTCTTATGACCAAAACATCCCTTACCGGCACAAAAGCCGTTTTTGCGGGCATGGCGTGGCTGACGGGTGGACGCCTCGCCGCGATAAGCCTCAGCTTTGTTTCAATCGCCATTCTGGCGCGCCTGCTGTCGCCCGCCGATTTCGGCGCCATGGCCGCCGCCATGCTGGTGATCGAGCTTGCCGGCGTGATCTTCGAGGGCACGCTGGCCGCGAACATTGTCCAGAAAAAGATTGTCAGCCGCCGTTATATCGCCAACGCCTTCTGGCTTGCCGCCGGGATGGGCGTCTTGCTGATGCTGCTGGCGATGCTTTTGGCGCCGCTGATCCAGCGTTTTTTTGGCTTTCCCTCGCTTGCCGCCATGATCACGGTGGCCTCGCTTTCCCTGCTGCCGAGGGGATGCGCAAGCATCTCGGCGGCGCTGCTGCGCCGGCGCGGCGCGTTCAGCACCGTGGCCCGGACCAGCCTGCTTTGCAATCTGCTGGCCTATGCCGTCATCGCCAACGGCCTGGCCTTTGCCGGATTTGGCGTGTGGTCGCTTGTGATGGGCGCGCTGTGCGGCACGGCCTTCGAGAGCCTGGCGAATATTTGGCTGGCGCGAATCCCGCTGAAGCAGAAATTCTCGTTCCGGCTTGCCCGGATGATTTTCACAAGCGGCGGCTATTTCTTTCTGATGCAGCTTTGCAACTGGGCCGCACGGACCGGCGCGAACATGGTGATCGGCCACCGTCTGGGCGCCGGGCCGCTTGGCATTTACTCGCGCGGCTGGCGGCTGATGGACCTCATCACCTCGGCCACCGCCGCGCCGATGCAAAACGTGCTGTTTCCAAAATTCTCGCGCATGCAGGATGACGCGCCCCGTGCGCGCGCGGCCTTTTCAAAGGCGCTGGCCGTCGCGGTTCCCTTTTTCGCGGTGCTTTCGGCCTATGTCTGCATCCATGCCAAGGCCATCGTGCTGATCGTGCTTGGCCAAAAGTGGCTGGAGACCGCGGATGTGGTGCAGGTGCTGTTTCTCGCGCTCATGCCGCGCTGCTGCTACAAGATTGCCGAGAGCGTATCGCTGGGCTTCGGCCATGCACGGCAGGCCGCCGCGCGACAGGCGGTCTTTGCCGTAATGATGATCGGCGGCGCCATGCTGGGGGTAGGGGGAGGGCCTGCCCAGGTCGCCCTGTATATTTCGATTGCCGTGGCTATTTACTACTTCATGACCATCGTGGCGGCGGCGCGCGCCGTTAACCTGTCTTTTGGCAAGGTCGCGGCCATCCATTTGCGGGCGCTGGCGGCATTCATCATTGCCGGCGCGCTGGATTACGCGGTGATGGCGCTGTTTCCCGGAGAATGGTTCTGGATTTCGCAATCTGCCGGGGGAATTGTGTCGCTGCTTCTGTCCACCACCCTGTTTGCCGTGATCCCGGCACGGTGGATCGGCGATGATATGGCTCCCCTGCGGGAAAAGCTTTTTTCATATTGCCGGAATTTCATGCGCTCCAAAAGCGCATGAGCAACATTCGCTCTTAAAATAAAATGTTTTTTTGACCCCGTCCCCCGCCATGGCCTATTGACATTGACAGGGCGGAGCCATGCCCGCACCTGTTCGCGCCGCGGGCCGACGCCGGAAATCTACCAACATCTTGGGAGAACACATGAGCAGCCTTCTGCTATTGCTCAAGGACGACAGTCCCGCGCTGGATTTATCCTTCACCGGCGGCTCCTTGCCCGCCGGATGCAGCTTCGCGCGCGCGAGCGACGGGACCTATTATAATTCCAGCGGGATTCTTACGACGGCCTCAACCGGCGCCCCGCGCTTCGACCACGACCCCGTCACGCGCGCCCCGCGCGGCATCCTGATCGAGCCGCAACGGGAGAACTCCTATACGAAATCGAATACGTTTTCGGTCCCTTCATATTTTTATAACAACAATACCCAAACACTTGACGCCGCGACCGGAATCGAAGGAACGCAAAACGCCCGTCTGTGGGCGGCGAAATCAATATACGGCGCTCACGGCGGTGAAGAAGACTGGCCGCGAATAAGTGTCACGACCGGCGTGGTTTATACCACTTCGCTGCACCTGAAAGCCGCCGGATACCGCTACGCCAAGGTTGCTCTTGGCGGAACGCCATTTAGTTATGGAGAGATCATTGTTGATTTGCAAAATGGGGCGGTGCTTTCTTCCGGAGGCTCCCTGCTCGATTATTCGGTGCTTCCCGCCGGAAACGGTTTCTACCGCGCCACTCTCACGAAAGCCGCCACGGCGACAACGACCGCGCGGGCGTGGAGTGTGGGCTATGGCCCAAATTCCAACATGAGCAACTACACGGGCGATGACGCAAGCGGAGTTTATCTGACCCAGGTCCAGATTGAGGAAGGATCCATGCCGACTTCCCTGATTGAGACGACCGGGTCCGCCGTCACGCGCGCGGCCGACCAGCTTTCCCTCACCATTCCTTCGGGCGTTAACAAGCTCCGCTACACCTTCGACGACAACAGCACGCAGGACGTGAGTGTTTCGCCCGGAGCCTACACCGTGCCGACCGGCCTTGACCGGGCGTGGGTGAAGAGAATAGAGGGAGTTTAGCGCGGCGGAGGTGGGCAAGCGGGAGCGGGCATGACGTGATTTTTACGGCCAGCATCTGCTCTAGGGTCTGAACTCAATTAGAAATGAATCAAACCAAACAGATAACTGCTCATTCCGGCCCCCGCCTTCGCGGGGACAGGCTCCAGCCGGAATCCAGCAA
>JANQEX010000101.1 GCA_028278105.1 Alphaproteobacteria bacterium
TTTTTGAAAACAAATGGGATTCCCGCTTCCCTGCTTCGCCTTCGGCTTCGCAGGGCGCACTTGCAAAAAGGCCCGGCGGAGCTTTAGCGTAGCCGGGTCGCGGGAATGTTCGTGTTGCTAATTGTCCATTGAACCTAGGGCTTGGACTCGATCTTGGGGAAAGTTTTCAAGGACAGGCAATGGCCAAGCTCCCCTCCCTCTGGAAGGGACTGGGGGAGGGATAACGGGGGGGCGTAAGGGGCGAACAGGGTCAAAAGGGTCTTTGACCCTCCTGACCCTTATGCCCCTCTCGACCCTTTTCCCCGAATCCCTTTCCGCCTTCGCTCCGCGAGCTTCGATGGCAAGGGGCTATTTTTTCTTCTGGTCGATATAGCGCGTGCAGTACAGGTTGCAGCCTTCGCCGGAATTCTTTTTCTTCACGCAACACACGGCCCAGGTGCCAAAGCCCCGCGCGTTGGGAACCACCCCGGAGGGAAGGACGCAGTTTTCATATTCGCCGTACCCGGTTTCCGTCATGATCGGCTCTTCAATGTTGAAGCGGTCTTCGATGCAGCGGTTGGCGGCCTCGATGATTTCGGTTTGCTGGAGGCCGATATTGTCGCATTCAAAAGCGGCGTCCCGGCAGTAGGAGGTTCCCATCCGAATGCCCGAGTCAAAAAAGGATCCCGGCTCGGAAGCCGAAAGAGGGAAGGCGAAAAAGGCGGAAAGGGCAAATACGGTGAAACGGGCCAAAAAAACTTTCATGTCATTCTCCCGAATGATTGTGAGGGGAAAGTAAGGACACTCTATCCGTTCATATGGGCTAAATCAGGGCATAACATCCAAGTGCCTATGAATAAAGGAAATTTTTGTTTCTGTAACGACGCAATTTTATTAGAAAATCGAAACAAGTTGCGCGTGAATTACTTCCAAACATTTCTCTTGTCTGGAAAGGAAATTTTCACTTCCTGTTAAGATGCGAGTGAGAAAGTCGGCTTTATGCCGGAATTGCCCGGCTTAACCCAGACGGAGGAAGACGATGTTTTCTCGTTTTATCAAGGACGAAGGCGGTGCGACAGCCATTGAATACGGTCTTATTGCGGCTCTCATCTCGGTTGTGATGGTCAGCGTTCTGGTGACCCTTGGACCCGAAATCAAGGCGACATTCCAGGATGTTCAGACTGGCCTGGAATCCCGTAACGCGGCTGAAGAGTAGGTCCGTCATTTTGTTATTCTTCCCCCGGCATCCAAAAGCAGGCGGCCCGTTCGGGCCCCTGCAGGATGCGGGAAGAATGACGGTTTCCGGTTGCCTGTCTCATGTCCGCGCTTTTCCCATCCAGTCTTTCCGGAATTGAGGCGGCAAGCCTGACCGGAGCCGCCCTGCTTCTTCTGGCCGCCGCGGCGCAGGACGTAATAAAATTCAGGATCTCGAACTGGTTCAGCGTGGCGCTGGTCGCGCTGTTCCCTGTTTTCGCGCTGGCGTCGCACAGTCCTCCCCTCGGCCATCTGGTTACGGGGGTATGCGTGTTCGGCTGCGGATTCGGACTTTACGCCTGCGGGCTTCTGGGCGGCGGCGACGTGAAGCTGCTGGCCGCCACCAGTCTCTGGGCGGGTCCCGGCCATATTTTGAATATGCTTGTCATTGTCGCGTTTTTCGGGGGCATGCTGGCGGCGGTTTATGCCGTCATCGCCCTGATTCGCGCGAAAAAGGCAAAAAACGCTGAATCTCCAAAAGACGGGGTGGTACCGTGGCACAAGGCGCCCGTGCCTTACGGGATGGCGATTGCGTGTGGAGGGTGGATGGTTCTGTTCAAGTTGGCGCGAGGCACAATTGCATGAGGCCTGTTTATGAATCGCCGCAAAATCATTTTTATCGCGCTTGCCCTTCTTCTTGGGCTTAGCCTGATCTTCGTCATGCGCGCCAGTTCCGGTTCCAAACAGCCGAAGGTGGCTTCGGGGATGGAAGTTCTCGTCGCCGCGAGCGACCTTCCGTCGGGGCGTTTCATCCAGGCGCAGGATTTGCGCTGGCAATCCTGGGCGCCCAATCACGTGACCGAGGCCTTCATTCGCAAAAAAGGCCGTAACGATAAAGAAATGATTGGCGCGGTCGTGCGGAAGGGGATTCGCTCCGGCGAGCCGATCCTGCGCGGCAAAGTCGTGAAGCCGCGGGACAGGGGGTTTCTCTCTGCGGTGCTTGAGCCCGGCAAGCGCGCCGTGGCGGCGCCCATCACCAATGTCACGGGCATCGCCGGCTTTGTGTTTCCGGGCGACCGGGTTGATCTTATCTTGACCCATACAATCCGCTCGGCCCAGAATAGCCAGCGCCGGGCAAGCGTGACCATCCTGCGCGATGTGCGTGTGCTTGCTCTCGACCAGAATACCAACGATCAGAAAACCAAACAGCCCAAACCCGCCAAAGTGGTTACCCTGGAAGTCGATCCTGAGCAGGCCGAAATCGTGACGCTCGCGTTGCGGCTTGGGACATTGTCGCTTTCCCTGCGCAGCCTTGCCGAGCCGGGCAACGGCAAGGCCTTGGCCGCGCCGGTCGGGTTCCGGGCCGGTCACTACACCATGGACAGCGACATCAGCGGCCTTATCCCCGCGCCCAGGGCGCATCGTGACGAAAACAGCGAAAGCGTGCGGGTGCTTCGCGGCCGGCACCATTCCGAGACCTCGTTCCGGGACCCCGCTTTCCCCTCAAGCCAGAAAGACATGATTGACGAAACGCGGGATGCCGCCCGGTAATCAGCTATTTTACTTCCGGTCATGAAAAAAATTCTTTTCTTCGTTATCCTGGCCATCGGTCTTCTGGGGGCTCCGGCGCTTGAGGCTCAGGATAAAACGCCGCCCCCCATGGCCGAAAGCGATGCGCTGACGCTTGCGGTCGACCGGGCGGAAAAGCTGACGCTGCCGGAATCGGCCGACACCGTATTTGTCGCCAACCCCGACGTGGCCGATGTGCAGGTGCTTTCGCCGGTTTCGATCATGGTCTACGGGCGCCGCCCCGGAACGACGTCCCTTTCGGCCACGCGCAAGGACGGCACGCTGATCCTGCAAAGAAAGATTATTGTCGACAAGGATCTCGGCAAGCTTCAGGACGTGTTGACCGGAATGCTGCCGCGCATCCGCGCCCTGCCGGTGCCGGGCGGCATCGTGCTGAGCGGCAAGGCCACGTCCTCCGCCGAAGCGGCCGACGCCCAGCGCATTGCGAAAAAATTTCTCAGCCGCGACCGGGACGAGGTCATCAACCGCCTGAAGGTGGCCGGAGCCGAGCAGATCCAGCTTCGCGTGCGGGTGGCGGAAGTCAGCAAAACCGTCAACAAGATCTTCGGCATCAACTGGGACGCCCTTTCCGTCGCGTCGAACTTCACCCTTGGCCTTGTCAGCGGCTCCAGCTTTTATAATTCCACGACCGGCGTCATGTCCCGCGTGGGCGAAAACAACGCCCTGATGGGCGGCTACCAGGGCCGGCGCATCCGCATCAACGGCCTGATCGACGCGCTGGCCGATGATGGCCTGATTGCCTTGCTGGCCGAGCCGAACCTGACCGCCAAATCCGGCGAGACGGCGACGTTCCTGTCGGGCGGCGAGTTTCCCATTCCCGTTCCGCAGCAAAACGGCGCGATTGGCATCGAATACAAGCCTTACGGCGTGGCGTTGTCGTTCACGCCCACGGTCATCGGCGGCGACCGTATCTCGATTCATGTCCGGCCCGAAGTGAGCGAATTGACGTCCGTCGGCTCCATCACGTTGCAAAGCATCTCCATCCCGGCCCTTATTACCCGCCGCGCCGAGACGACCATCGAGCTTGGCAGCGGGCAAAGCTTCGCCATCGGCGGCCTGATCCGCAGCACGCAGAACAACGACATCAGCAAATTTCCCTTCCTTGGCGATTTGCCGGTTCTGGGAGCGTTGTTCCGCTCGACCCAGTTCCAGAACGCGCAGTCCGAACTGGTCATCATCGTGACGCCCTATATCGTGCGTCCTTCCAGCGCGCCCCTGGCCACGCCGACCGACGGTTATGCCCCGGCCAACGACATCGAGCGCATTCTCACGGGCACCACCTTTGCCGAGGGCATCCCCAACATGCCGCAGGCCGGCGGCGTAAGGCTGGATGGCCCCGTGGGCTTCATGGAGGAATAGGCGATGCGCGCGGTCTCGTATCCCCTGCTGCTTGCCTTGATCGTGCTGTCGGGATGCGCCAGTCCGGAGGCGGCGCGGCCCGATCAGCGCATCGGCGTGCTGCACGATCCCGCAACCGGGCGCGACCTTGCCATTCCGCGGCCCTGTCCCGATTGGACATATCATGCCGGCGCGGGGCTGGAGAATCATTTCCCGCCGCATTTCGGCTGCGCCGACGCCTATAATCTCGGCCATATGATCGACCGGCCTTCCGATCTGGTTCATGGCCGTGAGGCGGGCGCGGCGGACGCTGCGCCGGGCGTGCTGGGCATCGAGCGCTATCGTACCGGCAAGACCAAAAAGTTAATGAATCCCAAAGAGTCCTCGGCGACGACTAAGAATTGATGAACAATCATCTTGCGCGCGGGGGATTTTCCCTGCCGGGATGCGGCGATGGCCGGAATTTTTTCATTCTTTTTTAAAGCCGGAGGCATTTTCGGCAAATCACGAAGGGTAAAGGATTTTTAGCGATAATAAGGGGCGCTCCTGTCATGGGATCGCCCCTCAAGGTTATTTCCGGTTTACCGTCATGCATGACGAGTTTATGGCCTTTCTCCTCGACGAGGAATCCTTTCGCGCGGCGCGCGCCGTGGCGGAGGCGCGCGGCTATCCCAGCGCCGTCGTGCAGGAAGGCGGTCTGGATGTGCTGGCCGGCATGCTCGAACAGATGGCGCCGCCCAAAATGCTTTTGCTGGACCTTGACCGCGAGCCTGAGCCGCTCGATGCCGGCCGCCGCGCCCTGGGCCTGTGCGGACCGGGATGCCGCATCCTTTTCACGGCCAGTCGCAACGATGTCTCGCTTTACCGCAAGTTGCGTCAGTTGGGCGCCGCCGATTACCTTGTCAAGCCCCTGACGGCCGACATGCTTGGGGATGCCGTGATGCAGGCCATGCGTCCGCCGGCCGCGCCGGGTTCGGCCAGGGACGATGGCCGCAAGGCCCATATCGTGACCGTGACCGGCGCAAGGGGCGGGGCGGGTGCCTCGACCGTGGCGGTCAACCTTGCCTGGACCTGCGCCCATGCCCTGCAAAAGCGGGTTCTTCTGTTTGACCTGGACACGCATTTCGGCATTGCGTCGCTGTCGCTCGACCGCGAGCCGGGCAAGGGGCTTCGCGCGGCGCTTGAGAATCCCGAACGGGTCGACAATCTTCTGGTCGCCAGTTCGATGGTGCAGGAAAGCGATCAGCTCGCGGTGCTTTCCACGGAAGAGCCGCTGGACAAGCCCCTGAATTTTGACGGCGAGGCGTTGATGGCCCTTCTGGCTCCGGTGCGGGAGGACTTCGACCTGGTGATCTGCGACCTGCCGCGCGCCATCCTGCCCGCGCAAAAGCGGCTGATCGGCGCGGCGCATATGGTGATCGTGGCGTGTGACCTGACCCTGGCCAGCCTGCGCGACGCGCGCCGCCTGCGAACCTGGCTGAAAACCCTTCGCCCCGACCTTCTGCCCCTGATGGTGGCCAATCGCACGGGCGAGAGCGCCTCGGCCACAATCGACCGCGCCGCCTTCGAGAAGAACCTTGAAGCGAAATTCGATTTCTTCCTGCCCGAAGACGTCAAGACCGCCCGCGCCGCGGCCAATGGCGGAAAGGCCTTCACGGCCATCGCCCCGCAGGCCGAGGTGTCGCGTCAGTTGACGGCGCTGGCGCGTCTGGTGGCCGGCGCGCCGGAGGAGAGGGACGAGCCCGAAAACAGGGGGCTGATCGGCAAGCTCATGGATTTTCTTGACGGCGCGCCCAAACCCGCGCCGAAACCGGCGAAGGACTAGGGAACAATGGACAGCGGCAACATTCTTTCCCTTTGCGACAGGTATCTGCCCGAACTGGTCCGGCAGGTGCCGCCGGCCGAGGCGCGCCAGACGCCGCGCGCCGATCTCGCCACGCGCATCCGCGACCTGTTGCAGGCCTGGGTAACCCGCGACGGGACGGAGCTGGATCCGCTCACCCGGCGCGACGTGGTGACGTCGCTCATCAACAACCTGATTTCGCTTCCCGACGGCGCCCTGGCGCCCGGCGTTTCTCCGGCCGCGCCGGGCGGCGCGGCGCCGGAAAAACCGGGTGCGTCCGAGCCGCCGCCCGCGCCCTTGCGCGCGGCGCCCCACGGCACGGTGATCGCCGCGAAAGAATCCCTGCATCCGCTGTTGATGGAGCGCATTGATCCTTCCGCCGCCGCCCAGATGAGCCGCGAGGCGCTGGGCCGCGACCTGACCGGCGTCGTCGGCGAGCTTTTGAACGAGCAAAAAATGCCCCTGTCGTTGAGCGAGCGGCAGGAACTGGTGGCGAGCCTTCTGGACGACATGCTGGGTCTGGGGCCGCTGGAGCCGCTTCTGGCCGATGAAAGCGTGTCGGAAATCATGGTCAACGGGGCGCGGCAGGTCTGGATTGAGCAGAAGGGCCGGCTGGAGCTGACCAACATCGCTTTCCGCGGCGACGCGCATGTGCTGAGCGTGGCGCAGCGCATCGTCACCGCCATCGGCCGCCGGGTGGATGAAAGCACGCCGCTTTGCGACGCGCGCCTGGCCGACGGCAGCCGCGTGAACATCATCATCCCGCCGCTGGCCATCGACGGGCCCACGATCACCATCCGCAAATTCGCAAAAAAGAAAATCACCCTGGACGTGATGCTGAGATACGGCTCGCTCGCGCCGCCCATGGCCACGGTGCTGCGCGTGGCCGGGCGGTCGCGCCTGAACATTCTTGTTTCCGGCGGCACGGGTTCGGGCAAGACCACGCTTTTGAACGCGCTGTCGCAGATGATCGACCCGGCCGAGCGCATCGTCACCATCGAGGACGCCGCCGAATTGCAGCTTCAGCAGCCGCATGTGGTGCGGCTGGAAACCCGTCCGGCCAATCTGGAAGGCGACGGCGAAATCACCATGCGCGACCTTCTGAAAAACGCGCTGCGCATGCGGCCCGACCGCATTATCGTCGGTGAAACCCGCGGCGGCGAGGCGGTGGACATGCTGCAAGCCATGAACACCGGCCATGACGGCTCCCTTTCCACCGTGCACGCCAACCGCCCGCGCGAGGCGCTCAGCCGCCTTGAAAACATGGTGGGCCTCGCGGGCGTGAACCTGGCCCCGCGCGCGATCCGCCAGCAGATCGCCTCGGCCATCGACATGATCGTTCAGGTCAGCCGCATGCGCGACGGCGGCCGCCGCGTGACCCATATTTCGGAAGTGCTTGGCATGGAGGGCGACGTGGTGACCATGCAGGACCTTTTCACGCTGGAGACGCGCGGCGAGCATCCCGACGGCAGGCTGAAAGTCGAGTTCGTCAATCACGGCCTGCGCCCGCATTTCCTGCCCAAGGCGGCCTATTTCGGCCTCGACAAGCCGTTGCTTGAGGTGATGTAGGATGGACGGCCTCGGTTCCCTCCTCGCCGCCGCCATGGTCATGCTTCTGGTCATGGCCGGCGTCTTCGGCCTGCTCTACATGCTGGGCGCGCCGGGGCGTACCTTTAACCGGCGGCTCCGGCTGGTGCTGGGCGCGCCGGCGGCGGCTCCCGGCGCGCCGGAGCTGCATCTGGAGCGCAGGGTTCAGGACAGCGCCATCCCGTCTTTCGACAGGCTGATCAAAACGCTTCTGCCGAACGTGGAGAAATTCCGCAACTGGCTGGCGCGCACCGGCCTTTCCTTGACCGTGGGGGAATTCCTGCTGGTCTCGGCCCTGGCGGGCGTGGGCGGCTTTGCGCTGTTTCATCTGGTGTTCGAGGTGAAGATCGCCGGCGCGCTGCTGGGTGCTGGCGCTGCGGGCTGGCTTTTGCCGCGCGCCTGGGTGAACGGCCTGGCCAGGAAAAGGGCGAAGAATTTCATCAGGTTTTTTCCCGAATCCATCGACGCCATGGTGCGCAGCATTCGCTCCGGGCTGCCGGTGGCGGAAGCCGTCAATGTGGTCGCCGAGGAAATGCCCGATCCGGTCGGGGCCGAATTCCGCGCCATCCGCGACGGGGTGCGCATGGGCCGCTCGCTGGAAGAGGCGATGTGGGACGTGGCCAGGCATGTCGACGTGCCGGAATACCGTTATCTGATTATCGCCCTTTCCATTCAGCGCGAGACGGGCGGCAATCTGGGCGAGACGCTGGCCAACGTGGCCGAGGTGCTGCGCAAGCGCCGCCAGATCAAGCTGAAGATCAAGGCCATGTCGTCGGAGGCCCGCGCCAGCGCCATGATCCTCGGCGCGCTGCCCTTCGTGGTGGTGGGCATTCTGGCGCTGGTCAGCAGCGGCTACGTGGCCATTCTGTTCAGCGATCCGCGCGGGCATGTGCTGCTGGGCATCGCGCTTGGCATGATGGGCACGGGCATGTGGTTGATGGCGCAGATGATCAGTTTCGAGATTTAGGCGGAACCCATGGATTTCAGCGTCCTTGATCCTTCCTCCTTCCTTCAGGGCGAAGGCCTGATATACGCGGCGGTCCCGGCCGCGCTGGCCGCGGGCGGACTGGTTTACGCGCTGGTGATTCAGGGCGGCGGCGTGCCCGAAAGCCGCCTGAAGGCCGTGACGAAACGGCGCGAGGATCTGCGCGCCGGCATGAAGGCCGGTCATGCGCAAAGCTCCCTGCTCCGGCCGGAAGCCGGCTGGCTGCGCGCCGTGGCGATGTGGACAAGGCAGATCCCCTCGCTGCAAAACATGGGCCTGAAAAAGAAAATGCTCCAGGCCGGAATTCGCAACAGCGCGGCGCCGGTGCTGTATGTGTTTTTCAAGCTTGTTCTGCCGCTGGCCCTTTTTCTGCTTGGGCTTTTGCTGACCGCCGGCCTGGGCGTGGCGGAGACCCAGCCGCTTTACCGGCTGTTGCTGCTGCTGGGCCTGCCGGGACTTGCCTTCGCCGCTCCGGGCATCTGGCTGAAGAACGCCATTCAGAAGCGGGAGGAAAAAATACGCAAGGCCCTGCCCGACGCCTTCGACCTTCTGGTGATCTGCGCCGAGGCGGGGCTGGGGCTGGACGCCGCGCTCGACCGCGTGGCGCGCGAGATCGCCTCCGCCACGCCGGAGCTTGCCGAGGAAATCGGCATAACCGGCGTGGAGCTTGGCTTTCTGCCCGACCGGCGCATGGCGCTGAACGGCCTGGCCGAGCGCGTGCAGCTTCCGGCGATGAAGGCGTTGATCAATACATTGGTGCAAAGCGAAAAATACGGCACGCCTCTTGCCCAGGCCCTGCGCGTCCTGGCCGCCGAACTGCGCGACGAGCGCATGATGAAGGCGGAGGAAAAAGCCGCCAAGCTGCCCGCCACCCTCACCGTGCCGATGGTGCTGTTCATCCTTCCGACGCTGTTTATCGTGCTGATGGGCCCGGCGATTCTCCAGGTTCTGGATTTGCGGCAGTAAGAAATCCGGCAGTGCCTCACTTTAGAAATCACTTCTGCGTAAGCAGGGGCGAGCATGAGAAAAAGTCTTATGAAATGATTCACGGCTTGTACGAGTTGTCACCCCCGCGAAGGCGGGGGTCCACGCTTATAATCTTTTGATTTATTTGAATTTTAAGCGTGGATGCCCGCCGGAGCCTGTCCCCGCCCCCGCTTTTCCGCCTCCGCAAGCTTCGGCATGACAAATAGGCAAAAACCTCGGCGTAGCCGCAGGCGAAGCCGGGCGCGGGGGTAAACTCCAGCGGGGGCGGGCATGACGGGTTACTTCTCGGCGTATGTCCGTTCATAAATTCGTTGGTATCAAGGATTTTCCGCAGGCGCGACAGGCCTGGCCTCGACCGGCGAGGCCGGGGCCGCTTCGGGCGGCTTGGGCGCGGGACCGGCCGGCTTGGCAATGACCGGCGCGGGTTTTGGCGCCTTGGCTTTTTTGGCCTTCTTCTTTTTGTTTTTCCTGTTCTTCCCGGCGACGGATTTTGCTTTTTCCTTGCGCAGCTTCGCCCGCAGGGCGCGGTAGGCTTTCAGGTTGTTCGCCACGGCTTTCGGCGGCAAATCCTGCAAGGCGAGCGCGCGCGCGTCATCCTCGCGTCCCGCGAGGCCATAGGCCAGGGCCAGATTCTGCCTGTGCTGGACGGTAGCTTTCGAATCCTTGATGATGTCCTCAAGAATGGGAATGGCCATGCCCAGCTTGCCGGTCATGACATAGGCGAAGCCGAGATTGTTGCGCGTGTTCAGGTCGTCATGCTCTTTCAGGGCTCCGGTAAGCGTCTGGATGGCTTTCTGGCCGTCGCCGTTCCGGATCTGGGCCATGGCCAGCAGATTGGCGGCGCGCAATCCGCCTTCGCCGCCCAGCTTGCGCGCCCGTTCCAGATGCCGGATGGCGGCCGGATACAGGCCCAGCGCCATCAAGGATCGCCCGATGCCGCGCTGGGCCTCGGCATTGTCCTGTTCCGCGGCCGCGATGGCGCGCCAGGCCTTGAGCGCTTCACGCGGCCTGTTTTCCGCTTCGCTCATCCTTGCAAGACCGGTCCGGGCCGCGATGGATTTCGGATTGCTGGCGACGGCCCGGCGGTAGATCATCCCGGCGCTGGTCAGGTCGCCGCGCGCCGCCATTTTTTCAGCCGTATCCAGAAGGGTTTGGGTGGCCTCGTCTTCGCCAATCAGGCGGAGGGGCTGTTTTTCCCCGGCGGATTCCCGCAAGGGTGGGGATGGATCATTGCCGCGCGGGCGCAGATTGGAGGTTTTTCCGGCCGGCGCCGCCGCGGCGTCGACAGAAGGTTCGGTCAGCGTCTCGCAGGCGGCAAGGCAGCCCAGAAGCGAAAGGGAAAGACCGAAAACGCGGAACATCATGAAAACGGCGGGGCTGGTGCAAAATGGGGCCGGATTTGCCTGGATCGTAACGCATTTGCGGGCATTGTAAACGTCTCATCAACCAATCCTGGGCTATGTTCGATATGAACCATGACCCGTTCGGATCATTCCACCTTCGGCATCGAATTGCCCCAATTATTGGAGCGTCTGCACCGCCGTTTCCTTGACGTGGTGCGGATCGAGCTGACGCGCATCGGCGTGCGCGACATCAACCCGGTTCAGATCCTGATGCTGGCGGCCATTGGCCAGAACGAGGACATGGCCGTGCGCGACCTGATCGACCGGGGCTATTACCTGGGCTCGAACGTCTCGTACAACATCAAGAACCTCAGTGAAAGCGGCTATATCGAGCGCTTTACGGATCCGCACGACCGGCGCTCGGCCCGCGTGCGCATCACCGGAAAGGGCCGGCCGGTGCTTGAGAAACTGCAATCGGTCACGGCCAATCTGGCCGCCGCGCTGATTACGTCCGCCGAACAGTCGAAAGACTGCGACGCGACCCTGAATTTCCTGCGCCGGTTCGAGCGCGAATGTTCCATCTTCATCGAGAGCCGCTGAGCCAGCCATGGCACGGTTAACGCACGCGCTTCTTTTTCTGGCCGCGCTGGCCGCGCTGATCCTTCCTCTGGCCGCGCACCGGGCGTCGGCGTCCGCCGCTCCTTCGGTTTCCGCCGACCTGCCGGTGCACATGTTCGTGCGCACCATCTGGCCGCGCAAGGTGGATCAGGCCGTTGACTGTTTTGTCTATCTTTGGACCGACGCGGGACCCGTCCGGCCCGAAGACCTGAGGGAAGCACGCGGCAGCCGCCTGCATCTTTACATGCTGACTCCCGATTTTCAGGATTTCTATCATGCCTACCCGGTGCCGACGGGCGGAGAAGGCGAATACCGTTTCACCATTACGCCGCTGCGGCGCGAGCCCTTGCGGGTCTGGGCCGATTTTACCGGCCGGCACGGGCATAAGGTGGTCCATGCCGACCTGAACGGCGAAATGGAGCCGCACATTCCGCCGCAGCCGCCGCAGTCCATACAGGCCGAGACGGAAGAGGTGGTCTTCACCATCCATTTTTCGGAAGAGGTTCGCGCCGGACGCACGGCGCCGGGCACGATCTACGCCACGCACAAGAGCACCCGCCTGCCTTACCGCGAGCTGGAGCCGGTGCTGGACTCCTACGCGCATCTTGTCGCCATTTCTTCCGATTACGCCACGCTCTTCAATATCGAGGCGACCAGGAAAGTCGCCGACCGCGGCGTCTTCGGCGGACCGGCGGTGAAATTCTATATCACGCCGACGCGGCCGGGCATGATGCGTATCTACGCCCGCTTCCGCACGCGCGGCTATGACCTGATCGCGCCCTTTACGCTGCGCGTGGCTCCGGCCAAGCCGAACATCAGGCGGCGGGGC
The DNA here is from genome assembly GCA_028278105.1 of Alphaproteobacteria bacterium. Taxonomy (GTDB): domain Bacteria; phylum Pseudomonadota; class Alphaproteobacteria; order UBA9219; family RGZA01; genus JACQAB01. Next base: position 12,294 of record JANQEX010000101.1, read on the forward strand.
GATGATGGCGATCCCGACGACCGAACGCCGCCTCGACCGCCGGACGCAGCGCCGCCCGGAGAGTAACGGCCTTGCCGCACAGGATGGCGGCGCTCGCCCTGTTCCAGACCGCGAGATCGGCATGGCTGTCGCCCGCATAGCAAAAGCGCGGACCTATTTTTTCGATGATGAACGCGGCCTTGCGGCGGCCTTTCAGGTTCCCGCGCGCGCCGCTGCCGTACGCGCCGTCGAAAAGCCCAAGATGCCGCGCCACGGCATCGACAATCTTCTGGCTGGCGGCGCTGACCAGATAGAGTTTCCGCCCGCTTGCCTTTTCCGCGCGCAGATAGGCGACCAGCGCGCCGCGGTAACGCAGTGTCGCGGGATCAAGCGGAAATTTTTCCGCCAGCCAGTCCTTGGCGGCGGGTCGTCCGCCGGCGGCAAGGCGGACCAGAAAAGCGGGGATGCGAAGCGGGTCACGCCAAAGACGTTTCAGCCCCAGCCGGAAGGTGTCGTCCAGCAAAAGCGTCTCGTCCAGATCGACGCAAAGCGGCAGGGAAGCGCGGTCCGTCATGTGCGGGCGTAAACCTGCTGCGGTCCCGGAAAGCGCCGTTCCCTTACATCCTCGGCCAGCGCGGAAAGCGCCTTCGCGCCCTCGGCGAAGAAATGGGCGTAAGGCTTGACGAATTTCGCCTTCGCGCCCGGCGTCAGGCCCAGCACGTCTTCCGTGACCAGGATTTGCCCGTCGCAGGCCGCGGACGCGCCGATGCCGATGGTGGGGATGCCGGCCGCCTGGGTGAGGGCCCGCGCGACGTCCTCCACCGTGCCTTCAATGACCATGGCGAAAGCGCCCGCTTCCTCGACCGCGCGGGCATCGGCAAAAAGCTGCTCTTCGGCGGACGGCGTTTTGCCCTGAATCCTGTAGCCGCCGGTTACGTTCACAAGTTGTGGCCGCAGGCCGATATGGCCCAGAACCGGCACGCCGCGCGCCACCAGAAAATGGATGGTCCCGGCCATTTCCGCGCCGCCTTCCAGCTTGACGGCCTGCGCGCCGGTTTCCTGCAGGACGCGGGCGGCGGAAGCGAAGGCCTGCGCGGGCGCGGCCTGATAGCTGCCGAAAGGCAAATCGACGGCGCAAAGCGCCTTTTTGCAAAAACGGTTCACGGCCGCGCCATGCGCGATCATCATGTCCAGGGTGACGGGCAGGGTGCTGGGCATGCCGTAATGCACCATGCCCAGCGAATCGCCGACCACGACAAGCTCGGCCACCGCGTCGGCCAGTTGGGCGATGGGAGCGGTATAGGCCGTCAGCGCCAGAAAGGGCTGTCCGGTCCCCTTGGCGGCGCGGATATCAAGGACTGTGCGTTTCTTTTCGGCAACGGCAAGCATGACGCCTGCTATACCACATCTTCTTTTGTCGTGATAGTTGGCAGGTCATCCGGCCGGCCGGGAGCTTGGTTGTTGGCGTTTGCGGGAGCGGGAGGAGGCTTTTTCGTGCCGTCGGCGCACGGATTCTCTCGCGGAGGATGATCCGCGTGGGAAGGCAGAGCCCTGTAGTGAAAGCTGCTCATGGCCGTAGCCTAAAAACAGACGAATATTATGGGAGCTTTTCAAAAAAAGCGCCAATCTTTTTTCGCGGATTCTTGCTGCGCGTGATTTCGCCCATGATGGCAAGGGCTTGCGCGCCGGCCTTAAGGCAGGGCGCGGCGTGTTGGGGCTGGAGGCCGCCCAGGGCGATCACGGGAAGAGAGGTTTTTCCGGCAAGCGCCTGAAATTTGTGAAGGCCAAGGGCGGGGCTATGGCCCGGCTTGCTGGCTGTCGGAAAAACGGGGCTGAGAAAAACATAGTCAACGCCAAGCGCCGCGGCGCGGCGCAACTCGGCCGCGTTGTGGCAGGACTGGCCCAGCAGCATGCCGGGCGGAAGAGGCGGGCGTTTTGCCGTGGAGGAGGGCAGGTGTAGTCCCGCCGCCCCTATCTCGCGGGCTATTACGGCGTCGCGGCTGATGGAAAGCGCGGCATCAAATCTGTCACAAATTTTTTTTGTCTGAATGGCCGTGGCAAGGAATTTTTTTCTTTCGGTTTTAATGGCGCGCAAAAGCACCCATGTGCATCCGCCCTTAAGCGCTTCGTGAATGAGGGGAATCACCCTGTGTCCCGCCGCTTCCAGATCGGCGATGAAAAGCAGGCGGCCGGGCAGCGGCGTCATGAACGCCGCGCAAGGCCAGGGGTGGGGCTTGACGGCTCGGCCAGCGTTTTGGCCGGGATGCGTCCGGCGCGTCCGGCGGCGCGGCCCGCCTCCACGGCCTGTCTCATGGCCCGCGCCATCAGGGCGGGATTGCCGGCTTTCGAGACGGCGCTGTTCAGCAGCACGGCGTCGCAGCCATGCTCCATGGCCCGCGCGGCGTCCGATGCCGTGCCGATGCCCGCGTCCAGCACCAAAGGCAGGGCGACGCGGGCGCGGATCATGTCGAGATTGTAGGGGTTTAAAATGCCCTGCCCGCTGCCAATCGGCGCGCCAAGCGGCATCACCGCGGCGCAGCCCCGGTCGGCCAGGCGCATGCATAAAACCGGATCGTCGGTGCAGTAAGGCAGCACCACGAAGTCTTTCCGCACCAGGGTTTCCGTGGCGCGCAGCAGTTCGGACGCATCGGGGTAGAGCGTTTCGCGGTCGCCCAGAACTTCCAGCTTGATCCAGTCGGTCTCCAGCGCTTCGCGCGCAAGCTCGGCGGTGAAGACGGCTTCCTCGGCGGTGTAGCAGCCGGCGGTGTTGGGAAGGAGCGTGTAGGATTTCGCGCGCAACAGATCCTGCACCGACAGGTTGCGCCCGCTTTCCGCCTGAAGATTGATGCGCCGCACGGCCACGGTCACGATCTCGCAGCCGCTCTCTTCCAGCGATTCCATCATCACCTGCTGGCTGGAATAGCCCCCCGATCCCATCAGCAGGCGGCTGGTGAATGATTTTCCGGCGATGGTCAGATGGTCGGTTGCGCGCATGCCGGAAGCGTTTCCATAATCCGTTCTCATGGACCCTCCCCTGGCCCCTCTCCGCCTTCTCTCTTCGAGCTTCGGCGGACAAGCTTACCCCAAGGACCCGCCGGAGCCTAGGCGGCTAAATTTCCCCTCCCCTTGAGGGAGGGGATCAAGGGGTGGGGTCTGCCGGTTTCCCGTAGCGTAAATGCCGAGGCCTTGAAAAGACCAACGCTTCACCCCACCCCTAACCCCTCCCTCAAGGGGAGGGGAATATAAAGTCATCTCCCTCCCTTCCGCCTCCGCTCTGCGAGCCACGGTGGACAAGCTTTCTGCAAGGACCTCGGCGTAGCCGGGCAAGGGAAGGGGAGTTAAGGCGGGCTAAAGGGAGGGGGATGGCATTGCCGCTATGTTCAAAATCGCTTCCTTTAACCAAATCATCCCCCGGCGAAGGGTTGCACGATTTCGATCCGGTCGCCTTCAGCAAAGGATGTTTCCTGCCAGGCGGCGCGCGGCACGACTCCGCCATTGCGGGCGATGGCCACGGCCTTCCAGTTCTCCCTGGGGACGGCGGCGGCCTCCAGCGCGGCGGCGACGGAGCAATCCTTCACCTCGCAGGCTTCTCCGTTGATGTGTAAGCGCGGCATGGAATTTTCCTTTCAGCCGAACCGGGCCAGCGTATAAGGCCGGGCCGATGCGCCAAGCTTTCCGGTTATAAGATAGTCCGCCATCAGGCCGGCGATAAGGGGGGTCATCAAAATGCCGTGGCGGTGCTGGCCGGTGGCGATGCTGAGCCCCTTGATGCCCGTGGGGCCCAGTATGGGCGCGTCGTCGCGGGAGGAGGGGCGAAGCCCCGTCCAGCTTTCGGCAAGCGGCAGTTCTTCCATGCCCGGCAGAACCTCGAAAGTTTCGCGCAGCAGATGCAGCACGCTGCCGGCCCGTTGCAGGCTTTCAAAACCCCGGTCCTCCATGGTGGCGCCGATGACCAGCCGTCCGTCCTTGCGCGGCACCAGATAAACGCGCGGCGTCCACAGCACATGGGTGAGGATGGGATGCTTCGGGTCCATCTGCAACGCCAGCATCTGCCCCTTCAGGGGATAAACGGGCGGCAGGTTGCCGCTGTTCACTTCCGGCGCGCCGCGGATCTCGGCGCTCCATGCGCCCGCGCACAGCACCACGTTCTGCGCCGGGATCATGTCGCCCATGCAGCGCAGGGCGGCGACGTGTCCGCCCTCGCTCATGATTTCGCTCACGGGCGCGTGGCTGCGGATGGTGACGCCGGACGCCAGGCAGGCCGCGTGCAGCGCAAGGGTCAGCGCCCGGTTGTCCACCTGGTGGTCGCCGGGACTGTAAAGCGCGCTGTAGACGCGGGGGCTGAGGAAAGGCTCGCGCGCCCGGACCGTCTCGCGCTCCAGCCATTCCAGCGTCACGCCGTTTTTTTGCAAAAAATCGTACCGCTGGCGCAGGATGCCGGCGTCATCGCGCTCGCAGGCGGCGAAGATGGTTCCGGTCTGGCGGTAACCAATGTCCAGCCCGGTGAAATCGCTTATTTCCTTCACGAAATCCGGCCAGAGATTTTGCGCTTCCAGAAGGAAGGGCAACAGGCTTTCCTCGCCCGGCTCGGATTCAAGGATCGAGGCCAGCATCCCCGCCGCCGCCCAGCTTGCGCCCTTGCCCGCTTCGCCCTTGTCGAAGACCGTGACCCTGTGGCCCCGTTGCGCAAGCCGCCAGCCGATGCCGAGCCCGGCCACGCCCGCGCCGATAATATGGAATTCCTTTTTCCCGCTCATGACGGTTTATATAAAGCCTTGCCGCGAAAAAGAAAACGGCGGACCTGACGGCCCGCCGTTTCCCCCCTGCGATCCGGCATGGACCCGGCTTACCGGTATATATAACGGGCGCCGCCGGGGCTTTTCACGACAATGACCATCCGCGCCGGCGGCCCGCGAAGACCGGGATAGGCGTAAATAATCTTCACCGGGCGCCTGTAGCGATGGTTCCATGCGGCCCGGCGCCAGCCCTTCCGCCCGGCGCGCCTGCCGTGCCACCCGTGACTCTTGTGCCGTACGGAAACGTGATGGCGATGATGGCGGTGCCAGGAGCCATGAATATCCTTGCCGCGCTGTATGCCGTGGCCCCGCTTGTGCGGGCCGTGACGGGAATCATGGGCCAGCGCCGGGCCGCCCGCCGCGGCCGCCAGGACAATCCCTGCCAACAAAAGCGTGAGAGTCTTTTTCATGCGTTCCTCCATTTTACGGCCGCCGCGCGGCCGGGTGAGATGAAAGCAAAGCAGCGGAAAAAGGCGAAAGCGGGGAGGAACGGGGAAGAACCCGTGATGGTTTTTTGAAATAGTATGGCGGCGGGATCAGGAAAGCCGCAAAGGCGATAGAGGATTATCTGGGCGGGCCTGCGAGGGTGAGAAGAAACAAGGCGGGGGATATGTTTGTGATGCGCGGTGACAAGAAAATTCGTTTCGATATAAACAATTCGCATGGTGAAATACCACACTTTCATATTGAACGGGCTGTTCGTAGAGGACAGCGTATTGACTGGGAAGATGCGGGATCGCATCGTTACCAATTTCAAGGTAAGGAGTAAGAAATGAAATGGGTCGCGGATACTCCTGAACCAGGAAAGCTTCATTTCGAGATCGAGCCGGAGGAATATACGTCCCTGCCCGGCAACCAGAAGCACACGGAATATAAATTATACGTTTATGAAAACGGGAAAAACACGCATGATTATCTGCAAGAACAACTGCAATGGGCAAAGGAATATGCACGGGAAAGGTTTGGCGTTCCATTGGATGCCTGGCGGCAAATAGATTCCTGATGATCAGAAGAGCCATGAAATGGATAGCCATTACTGATAGTCCGAAAGCGGTGAGGTTCATCATTGAACCAGAGGTTTATACGGATGCCTTTGGAAGGGATGAAACGACCCTGTACAAAATCAGCGTTTTTGAAAATGAACGGGGCGTCGCCGACTACCAGCAGGATAGTCTGGATCAGGCAAAAGGATTTGTTATGCGAACATATGATGTTCCCCTGACGGCCTGGCGGGAAATCGGGGAGTAGGATATTGATGATAAAATGTTAACGGCCGGTGGCGCATTTGCTTTGACTGGAAAAGCGGCGGCGCGGAAAACGTTGAACTTGTCGATTATCATTAAAGGAGGAAAAGCGCCCCGCAAACGCGGCATCAAACCGGTCCATCCGGGCCTGATCCTTGCGCGGGAGTTTATGCGCCCCTCCGCGGTGACGCAGTACATGCTTGTCAAGGGCACGGGGTTGTCCCCCATTCATGTGAGTCTTGTCGTGCGCGGCGAGCGGACGATTACCGCTGAAACGGCCCTGCGCCTTGGATGATTCTTCGGCATGTCCGCCGGATTTTGGGTGAATGCCCAGGCGCATTATGACTTGCAGATGGCCGAAGCAAAACCAACCCGCGTCATTGAGCGTGAAGTCACCCCGTTCAAGAGTGACGCCTGCGCTTAAGCAGCGCCTGGCGGACCCGAGAGGATTCGAACCTCCAACCACCGCCTTCGGAGGGCGATACTCTGTCCAGTTGAGCTACGGGTCCTTATGCCGGGGGCATATATTACATGATTTCCGCGTTGGAAAAAGGGGTAGGTTGGTTTGAACGGCCGGGCCTGTAAGGCGCCTGTAAAAGTGGGGGGTGGATGGTGGCGGGCTTTTGCTTTGTGGGGATTTCCCGGGCGGCCTCGTGGGGAAAATCATGCGCCCAAAAATTCTTGACTGCCCGGTCTCTTGCAGATGGTGGAATCTCCGCCAGGTTTTGACCTGTTGCGCCAATCGTTACCTTCTCCAAAATTCGCTTTATCCATCCTACGGCGTTCTTCTGCTCACATAGGCCGATGTATCTTTCTAACAAGGGCCTTTGCTCGTTTCTGTAATGCGCGGCGCCCAAGACCGGAACGGGCCCCCTTCCTTTGGCGAAGCTTATGGCATTGGCAATGGAATAGACGGCGCAACTCAACTCGCCATCAAGCTGTTGAACAATGCGGTGATTGGTAATGGTATATGCAGGAAAATTACTCCTTAGGGCGTCAAAGAGTGGTCTTGGCATAAGAATGCCGTGAGGATCATGATAGTCGATGCCGTTTCGATCATGATCGAAAGCCAACGCGGCTATGTGACTGTACAAGGGATGTGCAGAAGGACTTGGCAACTCAACGGACAAAATCGTCTTTTTCCGGTGATTTTGACTTAGAGCGAGGAAAAAACTCTCAAGCACAAACCAGTCCAGTGTGCCGGAAGGGTAATAAAGGCGAAGATTGAAGTGACCCGTTCCTGGAATTTCCTCAAGTGATTCTGCGAGGCAATAGAATATGAAGCAAGGGTCATAGACGACAGGCGTCTGTTTTAAATGGTCGTAAAAATCTTTTCGTAAGCGCATATACAGGTCCTAAGAGATATGCCAGACAATATTATCGCTTTTCTTTCATATCAAGCGGGTCAAGTACTTTCATTATAGTGCCTGGGGGCCGGGCTCGATTAAACAGGTTCTTCATTCAGGGCAATCGATTCCCGCTTCGGCCCCGGCGAAAGCGGGATCTGGCATGATATTTGGTTAAATCAAGTTCGGACCCTGAACAGTCGCGCTAATCGCCTCCTTCGTCAGGCCACTCCCCGCAAAAAGCCGCTGAGGATGGCGAGGGCGATCACGCTCAGCACCAGCGCCGTGCCGGAAAGCCAGTCGGCCTCTTCTTTCTCGCCGCGCAGGCGCGTGATCAGCGACGCCCAGAAGGGCGCGGTCAGCGTGACGGCCGTGACATAAGCGGGGTTGGACGTGTGCATGAGGGCCAGGTTTTTTGTAACCATGAGGGCAATCCAGCAAAGCCCGATCACGGCGCCGGGACCGGCCACGCCGCTCATCTCGCGCACAAAGACGCCGCGCCCGCGTCCCGCGCGTAAAAAACCGAACACCACGGCAAAACCGCTGACGATGAACATGTAATAAATTATATTTTGCGGAAAAGCGGCATGATCCATCGCGGTTTTGTTGGTGATGTCGAACGCCGCCCCCATCAGGATGATGGGGATCATGTCTTTCATCGCGGCGCGGCTGATCGCGCAGCGCTTCAGGCGGAACAGGAAGAAGCTGCTGAAAGCGATGCACAGCACGATGCCGCCCGCGGCAAAGGGATGCGCGGCAAGGGCGTGCCGGGTTTTTGAATCAAGAACAAGCCAGGCAAGAAAAACCAGTGGCAGCACAAGGCTGCGCAGGCGCAGCGGCACCGCCGCGCCATGGCGGGCCGAGATGTTGAACACGCCGGAATCATGCGGCGGCACCATAAGGGCCGAGGCAAGGGCCGCCGCATAAAACACCGGGTCGAGGGGCGGCGGGACGACGGCCACAAGGCCAAGCGCCGCCACGCCCGGTACCAGGCAGCGCCAGCGCACCAGCAGATGGCCCGGCACTTTCCAGTAGCGGTTAAGCTGATTGACGGCGCCATAGATAAAGGCGTGCGCCGTAGCCCATAAGATCCACATGAGATTCTATCCTTTGGTTGACTTTTTAATAAACAGACTCCCCTCCCTTTGGGAGGGGCTGGGGGAGGGTTGGGAACAAGCAAAGCCTTTTACCCTCCCCAAACCCCTCCCAGAGGGAGGGGCTTTGGTTCATCTCCCATTTTATCGCGCCCTTAATTTTTCTGGGAATATTCTAATCCGTTCCCGTCAATTTCAGGAAAATATCCTCAAGATCGGCTTCGCGTGTCGAAACCTCGATCAGCCCGTAGCCCGCTTCGCGCACAATGTCCAGAAGCTGGCCGGACGTGGCCTTGCTGGGCGCATAGCGCAGGCGCAGCGTGCGCGGTCCAAGACGCTGGGGCGCGAAGGCGTCCAGCGCTTCGGGAACCTGCCAGATGTCGCGGTCGAGGGTGAGGGTGATCTCCTTGCTGTCCAGGCGCCGGAGGAGCGTGGTTTTTTCCTCGTTCGCCACGACCTGCCCCTTGTGCAGGATGGCGATGCGGTCGCACAACTCCTCCGCCTCTTCCAGGTAGTGGGTGGTCAGCAACACCGTCGTGCCGCGTTTGTTCAGCGCGCGCACATGGTCCCACAGGGCGTGGCGAAGCTCCACATCCACGCCCGCCGTGGGTTCGTCCAGCACCAGCACCGGCGGATCATGCACCATGGCCTTGGCCACCATCAGCCGCCGCCGCATGCCGCCTGAGAGGCTCCGGGCATAGGCGTCGGCCTGCGCGGAAAGGCCCACGGCCTTCAACAGCTCACCGGTGCGGCGTTCGGATTCCGGCACGCCGTAAAGTCCCGCCTGAAGCTCCAGCAATTTGCGCGGCTTGAAGAAGGCGTCCAGATTCAGTTCCTGCGGCACGATGCCGATGCTGGCTTTCGACTGGCGCGCCTGGGCGTCGATGCAATACCCCCAGATGCGCGCCGCGCCCGCCGTTTTACGCGCAAGCCCGCCCAGAATGTTGATGAGGGTCGATTTGCCCGCGCCATTCGGTCCCAGAAGGGCGAACATGCTGCCCTTGGGAATGGCGAGATCGACGTTTTTCAGGGCTTCCACCGGCGGACGCTTGCCGCTGGCGGGATAGGTTTTGCCGAGGCTCTTTATTTCGACGGCGTAGGGGGTGTCTTCTTCCATGGTCATGACTGGACGGCGTGGGGCCGGGACGTTATCCTTACCGGCTCCACACTATGGGAAAGCGCGGTCCGTTTGTCCACGTCCACTGTTTATTCCAGAAATCCCGTGACGGCCGAGGTCACCGAGGTTGCCGCGTCCCGCGTTTCCTGCGATGGCGGCGGCGGCGCGGACGCATCCCCGCTTGGCCATCCCCTGGTCTGGCTTGCCTTCAATGCCGAAGGCGTGGTGGATTGTCCCTATTGCGGGCGGCGGTTTATTCAGAAAAAAGGGGCTTAAGGGTCGTGGAGGGTCAAAAGGGTCAGACCCCTTCGACCCTTCTGACCCTTTCGACCCTCATATAGCCATGTTATGCCGAAGCAAATGCCTGTCCTCTACTTGATCGACGGTTCCGGCTTTATCTTCCGGGCTTTTCACGCCCTGCCGCCGCTCACCCGCGCCGACGGCACGCCGGTCAACGCCGTGCTGGGCTTCTGCAACATGCTGGCGCGGCTGCATAACGAGGTGAAGGCGACCCATGCCGCCGTTATTTTCGACGCCGCCCGCAAAACCTTCCGCAACGAGATTTATGCCGAATACAAGGCCCACCGGCCCGAACCGCCGGAGGAGCTAAAACCCCAATTCCCGCTGGTGCGCGAAGCAACACGGGCCTTCGGCTTTCCGTCCATCGAAGCGCCGGGCTATGAGGCCGACGACCTGATCGCCTCCTACGCCAGGGCCGCCCGCGAAAAGGGCTGGGAGGTGGTGATTGTTTCTTCCGACAAGGACCTGATGCAGCTCGTGCGCGACGGCGTCGGCATGCATGACCCCATCCGCAACAAGCCGTTGCCGGCGGAAAGCATCATCGGGAAATTCGGCGTGCCGCCGGAGAAGATCGTGGATGTGCAGGCGCTGGTCGGCGACGCCACCGACAACGTGCCGGGCGCGCCCGGCATCGGCGTGAAGACCGCCGCCGAGCTTATCACGGCCTATGGCGACCTGGATACGCTTCTGGCCAGGACGGACGAAATCAGGCAGCCCAAGCGGCGGGAGATTCTGACCCGGTATGCCGGTCAGATCCGCATGTCGCGCAGGCTGGTGCGGCTTTCGGATGATTGCCCGCTGCCCATGCCGGTTGATGATCTGCGCGTGGCCGAAGATGACAAGGTTTTGACCGGGTTTCTTCAGGACCAGGGTTTCCGCCAGCTTCTGGCCCGCATGGTAAAGAAAAACGGCATGGCGGCGCCCGCAGGTCCCGCGCCGCCCGGCGCGGACGAAAAAGATTTTTTGCAAACCGTTGTCGCGGCGAAGGGCGACTACGAGCTGATCCAGGATCTGGCAAGGCTGAAACCCTATATCGAGCAGGCGCGCGCGCAAGGTTATCTGGCGGTGGATACCGAAACCGGCTCGCTCACGGCGGCGACGGCAAAACTGGTCGGCGTGTCGCTGGCGGTGGGGCCCGGCAAGGCCTGCTATATCCCGCTGGGGCATGTCAGTCCCGTGGCGTCCACGAACGAGAACGAGCTTGACCTTGCCGGCGGCGAGCGTCCAAGGCAGGCAAGCCTGCAAGCGGCCGTCGATGCGCTGAAGCCGGTTCTGGAAGACCCCGCCATACTCAAGATCGGCCATAACCTGAAATTCGACTGGCAGGTTCTGGCGCAGCACGGCATCGATCTCGGCCCGCTGGACGACACCATGCTGCTCAGCTTCGTGCTGGACGCCGGGCGGCACGGCCATGGCATGGACGAGCTGGCGGAGCGGCATCTGGCCCACAGGATGATCCCCTATGACGCGGTGACCGGAAAGGGCAAGGGGCGGATCGGCTTCGCGCAGGTGCCGCTGGAGGAAGCCTGCCATTACGCGGCGGAGGATGCCGACTACACCCTGCGTCTGTGGCATGTGCTGAAACCGCGCGTGGCGGCCGAGAAGCTGCTGGTGCTTTACGAGCGCATCGAGCGTCCCATGGTGCGCGCCACGGCGCGGATGGAGCAGGCGGGCGTGAAGATCGCCGCAGACGTTCTTGACGTCCTGTCGGCGGATTTCACCGGACGCCTCGCCACGCTGGAGAAGCAAATTCACGACCAGGCGGGGACGGTCTTCAACATCGGCTCGCCCAAGCAGCTGGGCGAGGTGTTGTTCGGCCGTCTGGGTCTTGAAAGCGGCAGAAAAAGCAAGACGGGGGCATGGTCCACAAGCTCGGAGGTGCTGGAGCCCCTGGCGGACGATAATCCCGTCGTCGCCAAAATTCTCGACTGGCGCGGGCTCGCCAAGCTGAAAAGCACCTATACCGACGCCCTGCCGAAACAGATCGACGCGCGCAGCGGCCGGGTGCATACCAGCTTCTCGCTGGTGGGTGCGGCCACGGGGCGGCTTTCCTCCACCGACCCGAATTTGCAGAACATTCCCATCCGCACCGAAGACGGCCGCGCCATCCGCCGCGCCTTCGTGGCCGAAGAGGGGTTTACCCTGCTTTCAGCTGATTATTCGCAGATCGAGTTGCGCCTCGCCGCGGAGATGGCCGATGTCAAGGCGTTGAAAGAAGCCTTTCGCCTTGGGCATGACATTCATGCCCACACCGCTTCGGAAGTGTTCGGCACGCCGCTTGCCCATGTCACGTCCGAACAGAGGCGGCAGGCCAAGGCGATCAATTTCGGCATTATCTACGGCATATCGGGCTTTGGCCTTGCCAAACAGATTGGCTGCACGCCGGCGGAAGGCAACGCCTTTATCCGCGATTATCTGGGGCGTTTCCCGGAAATTCGCGCCTTCATGGAGGCGCAGCGGCAAAAGGCGCGCGATCTTGGTTATGTCACCACCCTGTTCGGACGGCGCTGCGCCATTCGCGGCATATCCGGGAAAACGGCGGCCGAGCGCGGATTCGCCGAGCGCCAGGCCATCAACGCGCCGTTGCAGGGCACGGCGGCCGACATCATGAAGCGCGCCATGATCCGCATCAGCGCGGCCCTGGCCGGGCGCGGGCTGCGCAGCCGCATGATTTTGCAGGTGCATGACGAGTTGCTGTTCGAGGTGCATCTGCCGGAGCGCGAACGCGCGGCCCGGCTTGCCAGATCGCTCATGGAGGAAGCGGCGCGGCTTTCCGTGCCGCTGGTGGTGGAAACCGGCTTCGGCGCCAACTGGGCGGAAGCGCATTGATCCCGGATTCCTGGAAATTGTCAGACTGTCTCTGCCGTTTCCGCTGGCTCCTCTTGCCAAATCAAAAGGCTTGGCTTTACCGAGGGTCAATCCGCGCCATTATACGGCCCCAGGAAACGAATGCCGTTGAAGTGGATCAAATGACTTGGAGTATTGGCAATCCAGACTTCAGTTTCCCAGGCAATGGATTCGAGATGCTTGAGAAAAGTCTTCCGATCCTGGAAGACGGATATGAAAACAAGCCCGGCGGTGCTTTTCTCAAACAGCCTTGATAGTTCTTCATGCCGTTTTGAATCAACCGGCCCATGGCTTGTCACGGATTCGATCAGCAAGAGCCAATTTTTCTTTCGCAGAAAAACAACAACATCCGGCATCTTGCCGTGGTTATCGAGCCTGACTCCTAACTTGGACAATAGTTGCTCATCGAAATAGCCGAATTTGTCGCCTGTGTCTCCGATATACACGAGTTCGCCACCGGGAGCATAACGGCCGGCAAAATCCTCCACGATGGCTTTGATCAATTCAGAATGCGCGCCAGATGACAGGCGGATTTCCTGTCCCTTTTTTATCTGTACGGGAACCATGTTCATGGCGCGCTCTCGCGCGTATTTCTGCGCAAGAGTTTTTCTTTCGCTTAGATAGCGCTTCAAGCGCCTGGAGTAATGGGGTGTGCCGTAGGTTTTGAGAACGGCAAGAAGATGAGGTTCAATCCGATAGACGGCATGTGGGCTATTCACCGGACGATCCGGCTTGTCAGGATTGTAAACCGCGATGCCAGCCTGAACGAACTGATGCATGGATTGACGACGAAACGTTTCGCGGGTGTTCGGGGCATATGATCTTCCGAAGTTGTCACGTGCCCAGTCCATTATCGGAGTAATGCCCATACAGGGCGCCTGTGCTTTGTCCCAAGTCCTGTTAGGCGAAAGGTTGAGCAACGCGAGCAGACAAAGGGCCGTACGCTCATTCAGTTGCGCCCTCGGCATGCCGAGATCGGCCAGAACGGCATGGGCTTCTTTAAGACGTCGCTTTTTACTCATGGCCCAATGATGCTACCAGCGAATCTATTTTTTCCTGCGGCAAGTTGTTTGCATATGCAGCGCCCAACACCCTTATCTGGTCAAGGCTGGGATACTTGATGTTTCGCAGATCGGTCGCGTTGACCTGTGTGTGGCCGGAAAACATGCGGAAATGTTTATCCAGAACAGTGGAATTGAGGAAACAGGCTATCCCTTTTGCCATTGTTTCATCAATTCCCCTTTTATTGGCATGAAAAACGTTCCAGTGATTCTCAAATCCGACTAACGAAGTCGGGATGTCGCCCGGACCGATTATGTAGGCGACAACACGGCGGCGTTCTTCCTTGGCCGAGAATCGTTTAACAATGACATAAAAACCTTTCGGCATGAGCCATTTATCAACTTCCTTGGAACGGGCCAGAGCGTTCGGTTTTTTGTGAATGCATGGAAACCGGAAACCGTCTTCCGTGAAATGGTGGGGGTAAAGAAGCGGCACGGAGTTTGGTTTTAATTCGTCTTTCCAGTATTCCTTGACCCTGAAATCAACGACTGGACCGGTCGAAACCTGAAGGCCAAGCTGAACAAGGGTATGACTGAATAAATTGCCGGCGCCCTGTTCCACTCCTTCGCCTGGAATATGGATGAACAATTCCTTGTCCACAGGTTTGACGATTTGCGAAAAACCAGTCCGCCGTTCGCTGTAATCGCTAAGTTGCGCGTCGTGAGAACAGGACAGCGTAACGCTATTTTGTGTTCCTCCGCGCACAAGTTTAAGGATGATGTTTTCCTGCAACACTTCATCGTCCTTGAAGGCTTTATTGCGGGATTCAAAAACGTGAATATGCTTGATGGAACATTTTGACAGCAGAAACGCCCGGAAGGGTTTGTAATAAGGGCCGTTACAGAATGAACGGGGGACAATGGCGACGATTTGTCCCCCTTGCTTCATGAGCAAAATCGCAAGGGCAAGAAAGGCCGTATATAAATTGACTGTTTCTATGCCCACCTTGCGGAGTAACCGCCGGTAGGGGGAATCCGTGCGGATTTTTTTGTAGGGCGGGTTGAGTATGGCGTGAGTGAAGCGGGACCCTTGATTCAATGTCAGGTTCATGACCGCTTCATGGATAAAATCTTTTCCATGAATTTCGTGTGCTGCTCCTAGTTTCTCCATGTTGCTTTCAAGGTACTGCCGCATAATGGAATCTATTTCCCACGCCTCGACGGATACATTTTTAAGAACATGAACAGCGGCAATCGCAAGCGAACCAACGCCCGCACCCGCATCAAGCAAAACCGCTTTCTTCGCTGGTCCATCGAAAAGACCGGCCATAAATTCGGCAATTCGGAAAGGGGTCATGAATTGGCCAAGCTCGCTCTTTTTGTTGGGATCGAGCTTGGTGTTTGCCTCGCGGCGGATTTGATCGACAGCCAGACCGTTCATGCTTTGTTCCTAACATGAAAGGCTTGGCCAATCAACAGTCGAATACACCGGGAAAAATGCGATGAAATTGGCAAGGCATTCCATAATTGAAAGTAACCAAAAATCCCGGTAGTGCCTCAGTTTGACTGGCATCATGCCTGCGAAGGCGAGCATCCCATTGTTTTTAATCAAATGGGACCCCCGCCGGAGCCTGTCCCCGCTTTCGCGGGGATGGGGGTGATTGTCAAAGTGAGTCACTACCAAAATCCCGGTCATGTTATAGAAATAGCAGTTAACTTTATAAAATCCGCAAAAGTCGCGCCCGTAGCTCAGCCGGATAGAGCATCGGTTTCCTAAACCGGGGGTCGCAGGTTCGAATCCTGCCGGGCGCGCCCGTTTATGCCAAAGTCGATCAGCAAGAAAAGGACGAAATGACGATCAAGCCTGTCATTGGAATTCTGCTGGACAAAAGGGAAAAAGGCGATTTTTCCAATTATCCGTATTACGCGGTCACGCAGCGCTATTTCGAGTGTATTGACCGGTTTGGCGGAGTGCCCATTGCCTTGCCTTGCGTGGAAAACGGCATCGGCGCGCTTCTGGACGTGGTCGACGGGCTGATCGTGCCGGGCGGGCGTTACGCCTTGCCCGCGGAGTGGTATGTTGAAGGCAGCGCCTCCGCCTATGAGACGCCTTCCCGGATTCTGGATTATTCCCTTGATGTCATCGACGCCGCTCTTGAACGCCATGTTCCGTTTTTGGGGATTTGCGCCGGCATGCAGTTGCTGGCGGGCCTTAAAGGCTGCCGGGTCAATGGCAATGTCGAGAAGCATCGTATAAACCCCGTGCATGAGGTCGCGCATGGCGTTGAAGTGGTGGAAGAAAGCCTGCTGCGCCGCTGCGCGGGACGCGCGGCGTTCGGGGTCAACTCCCGGCATCTGGAGGCTGTTGTCGAACTGGCGGACGGGGTGAAGGCAACGGCGCATAGCCCGGATGGCGTGATCGAAGCGGTCGAGCTTGGGGGGCACGGCGGTTTTGCCCTGGGCGTGCAATGGCATCCCGAAGCGTTCAGGGATCCGGGTGATCCAAACGCCCGGATCGTCAAAGCCTTTATTGAAGCGGCCTCCGCCCATAAAATGCGGGAAGGAAAACCCGGTTCATAAACCCTTCCCGTGAAGCGCTGGCGGGGTGGTGGAGAGTGAAACGGCCTGAAACCGTCACCGGAACGCCCTATAGAGCGGGTGCGGCTGCGGCGCGGCGGTGAAGGCGGAAGGGGTGTTCAGGTTTGCCATGAAGAAAAGCCCGGCGATGGCGAACACGGCGCATCCCCCGCCAAAGCGCAGGCCTGCCTGAACGGCCCGCAGGCCCTTCTCGGAATTCTTCACGAAAGCCTGCGCCAGATGGCGCGATTTCACGGCCAGGAGCGCCAGCGTTCCCGTGGTCATCGCCGTGCCCAGGGCCATGGCAAAAGTGGCGGCGATGCCGGGGCCCGTCAGGCTGAAGGCGGTGGCGAAATAAAGCAGCAGCAAGGCGCCCGTGCAGGGGCGTATGCCGATGGAAAGCACCATGACCGCCAGCGTGGCAAGGTTCCCGCTTTTGGGAATTCGGCCGGGGGCGGGCGCATGCGCATGGCCGCAGGAGGAGCAGGCGCCGCCATGACCGTGATGATGATCGCGCCCCTGGCGGGAAGGGCGGGCGAAAAGCCCACCAAAAGTCCGAATGCCCTGCGCCATCAGCCCAAGGCCAAGAAGGGCGATCAGCGCAAAGCTGCAAAGCTCAAGCAGGACGGCGGCCTGTTCGGCTTCGGCCCGCGTTTTCTCCAGCACATGGAAAAATCCCAGCACCAGCGCGCAGGCCATCACGGCCTGCAAGAGGGCCGCGAGCGCGGTGACGGCAAGCCCGCGCTTCAGGCTGTTTTCATTGGCCAGCATATAGCTGCCGACCACCAGCTTGCCATGGCCGGGGCCGATGGCGTGGATGATGCCGTAAAGAAAGGCAACCGTCATCAGCCCGGCATAGGCGGCAAGCCCGTGGCCTTGCTGCAGGGGTTCCAGCGCCGCCAGGAGCCGGTCGTTGACCATCTTTTGCGCCTGACGCAGCGCCTCTACGATTTCGGCCGGGAGCATGACAGCGTGACCTTCTCGGCGAAGTAATAACCCAGATTCTTCGGAGCCTTCGCGTTTTTATCCAGCGCCGCCGCGCTGAAAATCATGGCCTGACTCACCTTGGGCAGTTCCACGGCGTAACGGCAGACGGAAACGGGCGCGCCGGTTTTTTCATCCACGAAGCTTACGGGATGGTCTTTATCATGGCTCACGTCAATATAATACGTGGGATCATAAACCCGGTAGAGACCCGGCTTGCCCTTCAGGTCCAGCGGCGTCCGAAGAGGAAGGGTGAACTCCATATAGATTTGCCGGACGCCTGGGAGACCCTCACCGTCCTTCAGGATCATCTCCTGCGTCAGGCGGGTGATACCGTTTTCCCTTTTGGCAACCTGGGTTTTGATTTCCTTTTTCCTCGGCGCCGGCAAAGGCGTGCTTTCGTCAAGGGCGCTTGCGATGTTTTTGGGCGCGTCCAGGGCGACGGCTTTTCCGTCCGGCCCGTGGATAACCGTGAAATAGTCATAAGGGGCCAGGTTGGAAATATTCATCTTCGCCAGCGACCGCAACTCGTCCGGGTCCAGCCTGCCGTTGCGGTTGGGATCGAAATCCTGCACCGCGAAGGCGCTGTACATTCTGTCGAACAACCAGCGTTGGCGAAGGGCGGTGGCCTGCCCTTCCGCGTTTATGAACACCGTTGTCCGCACCGAGATCCATGCATGCGGATGCGTCGCGGACGTTGCGGGCGTCAGCATCAGGATTATGAGAATCAGAAGTCCTGCTTTGTTATGCATGATCTTCATGCGTGTCATGACGTAAAACCCCAACCTGAATAACACCAAGAGGCCTATGAACTGATTGCTGATCTACCCCTGAGTCACCCCCGCGCAGGCGGGGGTCCACGCTTATAATCTTTGAGTTTATTTGGAATTCAAGCGTGGATGCCCGCCGGAGCCTGTCCCCGCGAAAGCGGGGGCGGGCATGACAGATCTCCTTATGAGATGGATCAGTTTATAAGACCGTTGGCATAATTTGTTGGGGGCAAGCACGAGGTCTCTTGCGATACGGGTCATTTCATAGGGCCATTGGTATGAGTCAATTTAAGTTTAACGATAGGCTGTGGGCTGGCCTTGGCTTGACCCTCATGGTCAAGGACAGGCCGCCTTGCGTGACGGTAAGGCGATGAAGGACAGGCGCTCATCGCACGCCCGGACCGGCTTCGATCTGGCCGATCTGGCCGGCGTCGAAATCATAGGCGGCCGAGCAATATTCGCACTTCACCTGCACCCTGCCGTCCACCATCAGCGCGGGGCGCTCGGACGGTGGGATGGTGCTCAGCACCATGGCCACCCGCGCGCGCGAGCAGCGGCATTCGTCGCGGAGATGCTTTTTTTCGTCAAGCCTCAGGCCTTCCTCGTGAAACAGGCGGGCGAGCAGCGCCTCGGATGAAAGGCCGGAATCCAGAAGCTCGTCCGCGGTCAGGGTCGCCATCAGGATGCCGGTGCGCCGCCAGTCTTCCGCCCGCTCTTCATGGGCGTCCGCGCCGTCCGGCGTATTGTTGTTGGCGGCATGGCCGCTCCCTTCCGGCGCGCGCTGCAACAAGAGGGCGCCGGCCTGCCAGCCGCCCGCGGCCCGGTTGCGGACATGAACAATGACCTCGGTGTCGATCTGCTCGGATTTCCGGAAATAATTCTTCACGCACGCCGCCATGTCGCGCCCGACCAGGTCGACGATGCCCTGATAGCGCACCGCCTCGCCCGCGGGATCGACCATGAATCCCAAATGCCCCTTGCCCAGCAGGAGGGCGCTGCCCACGCCCGCATGCGCCAGCTTTTCCCCGTCGAATTGCACGGTGCCGCGCAGGGCCCCGGCGTCGGACACGTCGGCCACCAGCAGGCTGACGGGACCGTCGCCATGGGCCTGAAGGGTGAAGGCGCCTTCGTATTTCAGCGCGCCGCCCAGAACGGCCGACAACGCCATCGCTTCGGCCAGGAGGGCGCCGACGCTTTCGGGATAGGCGTGGCGGCGCAGGATGGAATCGAGCGCGGCGTCGAGCCGCGCCAGACGTCCGCGCAACCCGCCGCGTTCAAGGAAGAAGCCCTGCGAAAAATCGGCTTGTTGAAACGGGGCGGAAAGGTTCATGATCTTTTCGGATAGCAGAGAAGCGCATAGCGGGCAACCCAAAGGCTCCATGAACGGCGATTTTTCATCCGGCGGTCCCCGTGTTCCGGGCGGCCTTCGCCTTTATGCCATCGGCGACGTGCATGGCCGCGCCGATTTGCTGGAGGACATGCTGGGCCGGATCGCGGAAGACCGGAAAGCCTATTCCGGCGAGGCGGTGGCGGTGTTGCTCGGCGATTATGTCGACCGCGGCCCGCAGGTGCGTGAAACGCTGGACATTCTTTTGCGGCCGCTCCCGGACATGCGGATGATTTGCCTGCGCGGCAATCACGAGGAGATTCTGCTGCGCATCCTGAAGGACCACAGCGATCTGCCCGGCTGGGTGCATTACGGCGGGCTGCAAACCCTGCGCAGCTACGGGCTTCCGGTTCCCGCCGCGCCCGACCTGGATGACATGCTGCACCTCCAGCGTGATTTCGCCGCGGCGCTGCCGCGCGCGCATTTGCATTTTATCAAGAATCTTGGCTGCACGGCGCGCTTTGGCGATTATTTTTTCGTGCATGCCGGCATCGATCCCGGCAAGCCGTTCGACCGGCAAACCCCCGATGCGTATTTGTGGATGCGCGAGCCCTTTCTTTCCAGCGCGAAGGATTTCGGCATGGTGGTCGTGCATGGCCACAGCATCCGCATGAAGGCGGAGCTACGACCCAACCGCATCGGCATCGACACGGGCGCCTATGCCACCGGAAAGCTCACCTGCCTTGTGCTGCAAGACGGCGAACAGCGGTTCATGACAACCTGAAAAGCAGGCTTAATTGAACAGTGAAGGGGAATCGCACCGCGCCATGCGGGTGATCCAGCGGCTGTTCACGATGGGCGGCAGGCCATGCTCGGCCAGCCACAGGTTTTGCAGGCGGTAGGCTTCCCATTCCTTGGCCTTGTGGCATGGATAGGCCACGCCGCGCGCGTGCTGGGCATGATGCACCAGTTCATGCACCAGAAAGCTGACGGCGCGGACATCGTCCGGGTCCCAGAAGCTGTCGTCGATCACCACCTCGCCCGGAACGTAAAGGGCCCGCGCGAGGGCCGACTGGCGCAAGGGGTTGCCGATGCGCGCCACCATCGCCGCCCGGCTGACGATGACCCGCGGCAGGGTCTTGACCTGAACCTTCGTGCGGGCTTCCACCCATTCCATGATGGGTTTTACATAGGTGGGGGATAATATGTCGCCTCGCGCCGCCTGCGGCGCGGCCATGAAAATAATCAGTCCGAATAAAACTATTAATCGCATGCGGCTTCGGCCTCAAAATGAATCGGCCGATACCTGCATTGTCCCTGTTTCGCTTTAACAACCTCGATATTATCGATAAAATTTGACTCAAAATAATGCCCAGCTTTCGGCACAGGAGCGCCTTTTTCTCCGCCGAAAATGATCTATATGTCAGGCTGATGCCGCCCCGGAAGGAGACAGATAAAATGCGACAGACCATCGCCCTGGTCGACGATGACCGTAATATCCTGACGTCCGTCTCGATGGCTCTTGAGGCCGAGGGGTTCGACGTCAAGACCTTCAACGACGGGGACGAAGCCCTGCGCGGTCTCTCGCAAAAGCCGGCGGACCTTGCGGTGCTCGATATCAAGATGCCGCGTCTGAACGGCATGGAACTTCTGGCCAGGCTGCGCCAGAGTTCGGCCATGCCGGTCATCTTCCTCACCTCGAAGGACGAAGAGGTGGACGAGTTGATGGGCCTGCGCATGGGCGCGGACGATTATATCCGCAAGCCTTTTTCCCAGCGCCTGCTGGTGGAGCGCATCCGCGCCCTTTTGCGCCGGAACAGCCAGGCCGAAAGTGGCGAGGAGGACGACGCCGGCGCCACGCTGGCGCGCGGCGACCTGGTGCTGGACAGCGCGCGCCATAGCTGCGCCTGGAAGGGGAAGGAGGTCAACCTGACCGTGACCGAGTTCCTGCTGGTCAAGGCGCTGGCGCAGCGTCCCGGCCATGTGAAGAACCGCGACCAGTTGATGGATTCCGCCTATGGCGAATCCATCTACGTGGACGACCGCACCATCGACAGCCACATCAAGCGCCTGCGCAAGAAATTCAAGGAGGTTGATCCCGGTTTCGCGCAGATCGAAACGCTTTACGGCATCGGCTACCGGTACAAGGAATAACAAGGATTAACAGGGAATAACGCCGCGCTTCCGGCGTTGTGACGCCGCTTCCCGGCGTGCTAAAAAGGGCGGGCAAGTCCTCCCCCGTTTCCTGATCTGGAGCGCGAACCAGGGTGCTTCCGGCCAAAAAAATACGCCGCATCCGACGCTGGAGAATGTGGCGGCGCCCGTCGGCGCTGACCGCGCATATCCTCGTGGTCAACAGCCTGCCGCTGGCGCTTTTGCTGGTCAGCATCCTTTATTTCAGCGGCTATCAGGACAAGCTCATCCGCAACGAGCTGGATTCCATGATGAAGGAGGCCCGCCAGTTCGCCGCGGCCCTTGGCGAAGGCGCGGTGATCCTGTCGGACGAGGAGCGCGACCTGCTTTCGCCGGAGCTGGCGCGCAAGATGGCGCGCCGTCTGGTGGACATGCCGGAGTCCGGCGAAACGCCGCCGCGCACGCGGCTGTTCGACATTCGCGGCAGCCTGATCGGCGACAGCCTGACCCTGCCCGGACGCCGCGCCGTGCAGCGCGAGCCCTTGCCGCCGCTCAGCCGTTTTCCGGGCCTGTGGCGGCACTGGGAGGAACTCGCCGGCTGGTGGCGGCGGCGAAGCTGGACCCAGCCCTATCCCCTCTACAGGGATATTCCCGACCCCGCGCCGGAGGACTATCCCATCGTCGCGCGCGCGCTGGACGGCGAGGCGCAAGGGAAAGTCTGGCTGCTGCCCGGCGGACGCATCCAGTTGGGCGTGGCCGTGCCGATCCAGCGCTACAAGGGCGTGCTGGGCGCGGTGATGATGACGCGGTCCGGCGGCAAGATCGCCGCCGCCGTCAACGAGGTGAACATGGATATCTTCCAGCTTTTCCTGGTCACGCTGGGGCTGACCGTCTTGCTGTCGCTTTACCTGGCGCGCACCATCGCAAGGCCGTTGCGGGCGCTGGCCTCGGCGGCGAAAAGGCTGGAGCCGGAAAGCATGGGCCGGCCGGCCTGGAAAATGCCCATCCCCGATTTCAGCGCGCGGCGCGACGAAATCGGCGATCTGTCCACGGCGCTGCGCGCCATGGTGCGGGCGCTCGGCGCGCGGCTGCACGCCACGGAAAGCTTTGCCGCCGACGTCGCGCATGAAATCAAGAATCCACTGACCTCCCTGCACAGCGCGGTGGAAACCGCGCTACGCCTTGGCGACGCCGAACGGCAGAAGAAGCTGTTGACGGTCATGGCCGACGACGTGCGCCGCCTTGACCGCCTGATAACCGACATCGCCCAGGCCTCGCGCCTTGAGGGCGAGTTGTCGCGCACGCCGGCCGAGCCCGTTCCCCTGTCCGGCATGCTGAAAACCGTGGCGGATCTTTACGCCATTCATGAAGATACGCCCCGCCCCCATGTTCCGGTGGTGCTGGAAGAGGTTCCGCCGGTGGCCGTCCTGGGCGCGGAGGGGCGTCTGGGGCAGGTTTTCCGCAACCTGATCGATAACGCCCTGTCGTTCTCGCTGCCGGGATCGGAGGTGCGCGTCGCGGCGCGGGAGGAGGACGGCACGGCGCGCATCACCATTTCCGACCGCGGCCCCGGCATTCCCGAAAACAAGATGGAAGCGGTGTTCGAGCGCTTTTACAGCGAGCGGCCCGCGGGCGAGCAGTTCGGCCAGCATTCGGGCCTTGGCCTTTCCATCGCCCGGCAGATCATCCAGGCGCACAAGGGCCGTCTGTGGGCGACGAATATCCATGACGCGGGCGGCCGGGTCTGCGGCGCGCGCTTCCATGTGGAGCTGCCGCTGGCGCCGCCCGCGCAAACGGAAAAGTGACCATGGCGGGCCGGACTCAGAGGTCGAACTCCAGGAAAACTTTTTTGATCCGGAGCCCTGGCGCAGGCGGGCAAGGGGAGGGGAATATTAAAGTCGAACCCCCCTCCCTTTGGGAGGGGGCAAGGGGGAGGGATCATTGGGGGGTCATAAGGGGCGCAAGGGTCATGAGGGTCTTTTTTGTTGACCCCATTGACCCTTATGCCCCTCTAAACCCTTCCGCAAAACCCCACCCCTTAATCCCCTCCCTTCCGCCTTCGCTCTGCGAGCTTCGGCGGACGAGCTTGCTCCAAGGACCTCGGCGTAGCCGAAGGCGAAGCCGGGCAAGGGGAGGGGAGATTCTTCCTCTCCCCTTGAGGGAGAGGATGCAAGAACTTGGGTTTAGACGCGAAGCGGCTAAACCCTTAGTTCTTGCTGGTGAGGGGTTCCCTCCCCTAACCCCTCCCAAAGGGAGGGGAATAGAAGCCGTACCCCCCTCCCTCTGGGAGGGGGCAGGGGGAGGGATCATTGGGGGGTCATAAGGGGCGCAAGGGTCATGAGGGTCTTTTTTGTTGACCCCATTGACCCTGTTGACCCTTCCGACCCTCTCGAAACTCCACTCCTTAATCCCCTCCCTCCGGGAGGGGGAAGGGAGGTTTTGCATCAGTAGAGTGTATTTCTCTGAGGGCGCAAACGAAAAAGCCGCCCGAAGGGGCGGCTTTACCGGAAACAATTCATGCTTCAGGCCGGAGGAGGGCCGAGATGAAGCTGCGCATGCGGTTGGGGGGTGCGTCTTTGGTGCGCCTGTTTCTCCTGCGCCTGTTGCTGTGTTCGCATGTCGTGGCTCGGCGGCCGGTCTTGCTTTTTGTGGGCGTCAGCGCCCGCCGCGGCCGCAGGAGTGGTCTTGTCTTTAGGCGCATTGATATTCGCGGCACCCATAATGTCGAAGCCGTGTTGTCTGGATTTGGCATTAAGGGCTGCCACCGCTCCAAGCGGACTTCTACCCGTCAGATGATTGACGTTGATGCTTTCCGAAACGCCACGGTCAGAAGCGAGGAATTCATCAACCGTGTTTCTAAGCGCGGTGGAATTCATGGGTTGCGTCTTAAGCGACATTTTCTTATTCCTTAATCAATGTTGTGTCGTAACCTTCTACCGGTACGCCGTTATTGATCTGAATGATGAACAATTTTGTTACGTTTAACAGGGCCTTATGCATAGGACCGGTCATGATATGATCATACACGAATTCGGTGCCATTATCAAAGACCAGTTTTACTTTCCTCTTGTTTGTCAGGTACTTGACCCATACCGGCGTTCCGACGAAAGGCCGGTCATGCATCATGCAGGCGCGGCCGCGCGCGTTAACGATAAGATCAATCGCAACATCGGCGTTCGTGTAGCCCATGCCGGAGTCCCGTTCGTCTTTTATAATGCGCGCAAGCTGTGGCAAGGGCTTTTCCATCGCTCTATCCGGCGGCAAGGCCGGATCTCCCCCATTCTGCCGCCGCAAAGCTTAACAAATTTTGAATATCCGAAAGGCGGCGGGAATTCAGAAACTTAGGATGTCCACAATTTTACAGGCATTTTCCGCATCGCGCCAGGGGCAAATTGGGCGGCGGGCCTATGCGTCAAACCCACCACCAACGAACTTATGAACTGACACATGCCAAAAGAGCAACCTGTCATGCCCGCGAAGGCGGGCATCCACGCAAAAAACCATCAAAACAAAAGTTTTAAAGCGTGGACCCCCGCCTTCGCGGGGGTGACGGTTAATGCTTTCGGGATGAGTCATTTCATAAGACCGCTGGTATAACCCGCAGACCGGGCGCGAGATGCGAACGGGACGCGCCGGACAGGGGAAATTGCCGAAGCGGCTCGCAGGAGGTTCTCACGGCCTCCACGAAGCGGGAGGCCGCCTCAGGCGAGGATTCGGTTGCGAGATGGAGCCAGATTTCGGCGGGGTCGGTTTCGGCGGCGTCGGTCAGGTGGAGGACGAGCGGTCCGCTAATAATCTCCTCCCCCGTTGAATAATCCGCGCCGGATCAAATTTCCTGACGCGCCCGGCGGCCAGGTCCGCCAGCCCCTTGTCGATGTCGGTCTTCAGCGCCTTAAGTTCCCGCAGGCGAAGCGCGCGCTTCAGTTTCCAGTCCCGCACGGCCTCACGCACCACCTCGCTGGTTGAGGCGTAGTCGCCGCCATCCACCGCGCTCTTGATGGCGGTGGCCATTTCGGACGGCAAGGTGATCGTCAGGCGTTCAATGTCTGCCATGGGGCCTTCCGCATATCATACAAAATCATATCAATGAAGATAAAGGAATTCAAGAATTTCTTCGGGGAACCGGACCCGCGGGATCGTCCGTCATGCTATTTATGAGTCCAGACCCTAAAGCCGGATTACCCTGTTTTCTGGCGGGCGGTAAGGGCGGCGGTGAGCGTGCCGTCGTCCAGGTAGTCCAGTTCGCCGCCCACCGGCAGGCCATGGGCCAGCCGGGTGACGGCGACGGGATAGGCCGCAAGCTGCTCGGCCACGTAATGGGCGGTGGTCTGGCCTTCCAGCGTGGCGTTGAGGGCGAGGATCACCTCGCGCACCGGCGCGCCGCCGCTTCCGGCCACGCGCCGCACCAGCGGCGCGATGCGGAGCTGGGAGGGGCCCACGCCCTCCAGCGCCGAAAGCGTGCCGCCCAGAACGTGATAAAGCCCCTGGTAAGCGCCGCTGCGTTCCATGGCCCACAGGTCGCCCACATCCTCGATCACGCAGATCATGCCCCGGTCGCGCTTCGGGTCGGCGCAGACGGGGCAGGGGTCCTGCACATCGAGGTTGCCGCAGGATGCGCAGCGCTTCATGCCGTCGGCCACGGCGATCAGCGCCTCGGCCAAGGGGCGCAGCGTGACTTCCGGCTTTTTCATCAGGCTCAGCGCCACCCGCCGCGCCGAGCGCGGGCCAAGCCCCGGCAGCCGGGCAAGCTGGGCGATCAGTTTTTGCAAGGGGTTGGCGTCGTTCATGAGAGTCCTAAGGGTCGAAAGGGTCCCAAGGGTCGGGAGGGTCCTGGATCCTTTTGACCCTTTCGACCCTCTTGACCCTAAAAAGGCAGTTTCATCCCCGGCGGCATCATCATGCCGCCCATGATTTTCTGGGTTTCGGATTCAATATGGGCGTCGATCTTGCTACGGCCGTCATTGATGGCGACGGCGATCAGGTCCTGCAGCATGCCGGGATCGGCGGGATCGATCACCTTGGGATCGAGCGCCACCTTTTTGGCCTCGCCATTGCCGTTGAAAACAATCTGCACCATGCCGCCGCCCGAAGAGCCGGCGATTTCCGCCTGCGCGAGGCGGCTTTTCATCTCGGCGAGGCGCTGCTGGGCTTCCTGCGCCTTTTGCATCATCTGGCCAAGGTTTTTCATGAGTTGTCCTCTTGCTCGCTGGTGTCGGGATCGAAGGCGGGAGCGTCCTGCGCCTCGGCGGCGGGCTCGGATGCCGGCAGGGACGGCTTGCGCCGCACGTCGCGCAGCGCGGCGCCCGGAAAACGGGCCAGCGCCGCCTGCACCAGGGGATGCGCGCCCGCATTTTGCCAGCGGAGCTTTCTGGCGTCCTGGTCCTGTTCGGCCAGTGGCGCGTCGCCCGCCGCCTCCTGCGACAGGCTGACGATCCAGCGCAGCCCCGTCCATTGCTGCAAGCTGCGCATGACCGACCCGGCGAAATCGGGCGGAAGCTTTTCGGCCACCCGCACGTCCAGATGTCCCGGCTGGTAACGCACAAGGCGCACATGGTGGTAAAGATGGTTCCGCAGCGTTATCTCCCGCTTTTCCCCGAACAGGGCGACAAGGCCGCGGAAATCGGACGGCGCCGCGGCAAGCGCCACGGGCTGTTCTTCATCGCGCGGGCGGGCCTGTGGTGTGGTCTGCGGCGCGGGCTGCGCCGTGGCGACGGCCAGGGCGGCCGATCCGCGCGAGGAGGCGCGGGCCGCCGGCCCGCCGCCGGCGGGCGGGCCCGGCGCGTTTTCCACCGACGCCGCGCCGCCCATGGATTCGATCCTGCGCACGAGATCGGCGGGATCGGGCAGATTCGCCGCATGCGCGAGGCGGATCAGGACCATGTCCAGCGCCTTGGCGGCGTCGGGCGCGTGGGCGGTTTCCTGCATGCCTTTCAGCAGCATTTGCCATGACCGCGCCAGACCGGCGGTGCTCAGCCGGTCGCCGAATTTTTTGGCGAGCCCGCGCTCCAGTTCGGGCGTCTCGGAAGGGTCCATGCCGGGCGCGGCCTTCAGGCGCGCCAGGGTATGGGTGATGTCGGCCAGATCCTGCAGCACCACCAGCGGATCGGCGCCGAGCCTGTGCAGCTCGGCCGCGATTTGCAGGGCGAGGGCGGGCTCGCCCTGATGCACGGCCTCGAACAGCGCCACGAGCCGGGCGCGGTCGGCAAGGCCCAGCATGTCGCGCACGTCCTCCGTGTGCACCATGCCGCCGGAGCGCGCCAGCGCCTGGTCCAGAAGGCTGAGTCCGTCGCGCACCGAGCCGTCGGCCGCCCGCGCGATCAGGGCCAGCGCCTCATCCTCGGCCTCGGCCTTTTCCAGTCCGGCGATGTGGCGGAAATGGTCTTTCAAAAGGCCGCTGTCCACCCGCCTCAGGTCGAAGCGCTGGCAGCGCGACAGCACCGTCACGGGAACCTTGCGCACCTCGGTGGTGGCGAAAATGAACTTGGTGTGCGGCGGCGGCTCTTCCAGCGTTTTCAAAAGCGCGTTGAACGCGTTCTTCGAGAGCATGTGCACTTCGTCGATAATGTAGATCTTGAAGCGCGCCGAGCCGGGCCCGTAACGCACGCCGTCGATGATCTCGCGGATATCGTCCACGCCGGTGCGCGAGGCGGCGTCCATTTCCAGCACGTCCACATGCCGGTCTTCGGCGATGGCGGTGCAGTTGGCGCAGACGCCGCAGGGTTTCGCGGTGGGGCCGCCCGCGCCGTCGGGGCCGATGCAGTTCAGCGCCCGCGCGATGATGCGGGCGGTGGTGGTCTTGCCGATGCCGCGCACGCCGGTCAGCATATAGGCCTGGGCGAGGCGGTTGCTTTCGATGGCCTGCGTCAGGGTGCGCACCAGCACGTCCTGGCCGATCACGTCGTCGAAGCTGGCGGGGCGGTATTTGCGCGCCAGGACCCGGTAGGCCTTCGGCGTCTCGTTTTCCATTTCCGTAAAAAGCATGCTCATGATTCTGGATTATATCGTCCGCACGAATGCCTGTCTCCGTTACCCTCGCGCCCGGCTTCGCCTTTGGCTACGCGGGCAGGCGGGGGCGGGCATGACTCCTTAAAGTGGATAAGACCATTACCTGGGGCCACTGGTATCGCGGTCAAACGGTGGAAAGCTGGAACACGACCCGCCGCCGCATGGGTACGGATGCTTCCTTTCGGACCTGTCCGGCTTGGCAAGGGCATGGCGTCCGCGCCAGCTTCCCGTTTTGAGCATACAACGGGAGAGATGAAGGAGCGACAGGAAATTGCAGGCCGTTAAAACGCCTTACGCGGCGGTAAACTGGTCATAGGCCCTTAATGCGTCGGCGGCGTACATGAGCGAAGGCCCGCCGCCCATATAGACGGCCATGGCCATGGTTTCGGCCAGTTCCTCGCGGGTGACCTTAAGCCGCACAAGCGCTTTCACGTGGAAGCCGATGCAGCCGTCGCAGTGGTTGGCGACGCCGATGGCAAGCGCGATCAACTCCTTGGTTTTTTCGTCCAGCGCGCCGGGCTGCGTGGCGCCCTTGGCCAGCGCGTTGAAGCCGTTCATGGCGTCGGGAACCAGCTTGCGCAGATGGCCGATATATTCGGCAATGTCGGTGGTGAGGGCCTTGTAGTCTTTCATGAGGCTTTTTCCTTTTCACGGTTCCAGGGGGCAAGGGCGAGCAGATCCTGCATGCCGCGCCAGCCGGTCTTTCCCGAATAAACCAGGCCGGCGCCGACGATAAGGGGCAGAAGAAGAAAAACGGGCTGCGCCCAGATTCCCAGCAAAAGGCCGGCGATGACCAGGCTGCCCGCGGCGATCAGCGCCTGGCGGTTCAGGGGAGGGATGCCGGGACCGCGGCTTGTGGTTTCCGCGCCGGCCACCACGCAGGCGTCCAGCCCGCCCTTCACGATGACCGTATGGGTCAGTCCGGCGGCCTGTAGCGTTTGCGCGGCGCGGGCGGCGCGCGCGCCGCCCTTGCAAAGAATGTAGAGCGGGCGGCTGGGATCGTTGAATTGTTTGCGCAGCGCATTCACGTCAAGCGCGTCGACCGGCATGTAGAAACAGGAGGCCTCCAGTCTTTGCGTCGTCACTTCGGCGGGCGCGCGCACGTCCAGCACGCAGCAACCCGCGCCGCGCCTCAGAAGCTCAACAAACTCGGATGCCGGAATAATTTGGGACATGGGGCGTGGCCTGTTAGAATATCTGGAAATATAGAAACCTTCGTCCATAAGGCAAGACCCATGAGCGCGTCCGGCCTTTCCCTTACGCCTCTTCCGAGCCTGCTTGCGGCCCCCGAACCCTCATGGCCGCCGGGCCTGCGGGAAACGGCGCGGGCCATGTTGCAAAATCTGGAAGGACCGGCCCCTGCCGGCCTGGAAGCGCCCCGCCGGATGGATGAATTCATGCGCCGCAATCCCGTAAGCTTCTGGGTGGCGGCGCTGAACGGGGAATGCGTGGGCTATGTGGCGGTGGGGTTCCCCGACGGACCGCGCAAGGAAATTCTGCCCGGTGATTCCGTGGCGATGGGCTGGTATATTCATCCGGGTTTTCGCCGCCGGGGGCTGGCCACGCAGGCCATAAGGCTGATTCTTGAGAAACTTCAGGACTTGCAAGTGAGCAGCGTTCGCGCCGATATTGAGGACGCCAACCGGCCATCGCAAAGGCTTGCGGAAAAATTCGGCTTTTCCGTTTCCGCCATGGGAACAAACGCCGGCGGCGCGGGGTGGAAAAGTTATGTTTTGGTGGTTCCATGAATGCCGTAAAAGGGCAAATAGAGTACACAAGGCCCGAAGGGAGAAAGCTCATGCGCGCCGTTCCTGTTCTTCTCGTTGCCGTTGCCGGTTTTCTGGCGCTGGCTTCGTGCGCAAGCGGTCCGGCTTCCGGATTTCCCATCGCGCGCGGGCCGCTGACCGCCGGCGAAATGGCGCGGATCAATTATGGGCAGACATTGCTTTCGGCCCAGGTGTTCGACGTGGTCAATCAGGACCAGACGGCGGCGGGCCAAACCGGCATCGCGGGCAAGGTGGATCCCCTGCCGGCCGGTATTCTTTCCGCCTACGCCGCGCGGAAATTCCGGGCCACGGGCGGGCCGTATGCGGTGCGCTTTGTCATCAAGCGCGCCGCCTTTCAGGCGCGGGCCTTGCCGCAACGGGACGAAGGCGGCTTTTTCGGCTTTATGCATGACGATCCGGGCAAGGTGGAGCTTTCGGCGGATATCAGCGTGATGGTCGTGGCCAGCCTTCCCGGCGGCGCCGGGGCCACCATCAGCGCCACAACCATCCAGAAACGCGAAACGAACGCCGGGGGCAGCCCGGAAGACAACCGCGCCGCCTATCTTGACCTGATGGGCAAGGCCGTGGCCGCGCTGGACGGCGAGATCAGCCGCCAGCTTCCCGTCTATTTCGGCCTGGTGCTGTCGCGGTAAAATGATGAATAGAAGAACTGATTATCTTACAAGTAGAACCGTCATGCCCGCGACCCGTCTTCGCTAAAGCTTCGCCGGGCCGTTTTGTAAGCTCGTCCTGCGTAGCCGAAGGCGAAGCAGGGAGGCGGGCATCCACG
>JANQEX010000039.1 GCA_028278105.1 Alphaproteobacteria bacterium
CGCCGAAGGCGGTTGCATGAAGCCTCCGGCTTCATGCTGGACCCTCGGCTGGAGCCTGCCCCCGCGAAAGCGGGGGCCGGGGTGAGAAGTTGTTTTTTCGAATAAAAAACCTGCTTAATTGAGTCCAGACCCTAGCGATCCTATGAAATGACTCACCGAAAGCACGAACTGTCACCCCCGCGACCCGTCTTCGCTAAAGCTGCGCCGGGCCATTTTGCAAACTCGCCCTGCGTAGCCGAAGGCGAAGCAGGGAGGCAGGGGTCCACGCTTACAATCTTTTGATTTGTTTGGATTTCAAGCGTGGATGCCCGCCTTCGCGGGCATGACATTCGGTTAAATTAGGGTCTAGACTCAATTTAAGAATTGCCCCTTGAAAAGATTCACTTTCACCTCATTCCAGCCAAGCGCGCCCCGGCGGGAGCCGGGGCGCGCGCGAGCTGGAATCCAGTTTAACCGTTTGAATTTTCTGGATGCCAACTTTCGCTGGCATGACATTTGGTTAAATTGAGTTCAGACCCTAAATCCAGACTCTAAACAAATGGGATTCCGGGACGCGGTTGCTGCGCAATCTTTCCCGGAATGTTCGTTCGTGTTTTTCTCGCCCTACGGTGCCGGCGCCGATGGGAGTGGTGGCGGCGGCATGTCCGGCGCGGGCGTCACGATCCGGCTCCCCGTGCCGGCGGCGGATTTGCCGCTGTCGGGCTTGTTGTAGATAAGCTGGCCGATCAGGTCATCCAGCCGCATGGGCGGGGTGGTGCGCGTCAGCTTGCCGGTGCCGTCGGTGGGAACCATCTGGTCTTCAATCCCCACATCCAGCGAAAGATACTTGCCGCCCAAAAGGCTTTCCGAGGCCACTTGCGCGTTGGTGTCGATGGGAAGCCGGATATCGGGATCCACGCTGAAGGTCGCAATCGCGCGGTAGCTGTCCTTGTCCAGCACAAGGGTCCGCACCGATCCGACCAGAACGCCGTTCATGCGCACGTCGCTGCCGGGCTTCAGCCCGTCGGCGCGGTCAAAGGCGGCGGTCAGCAGATAGCCTTCCTTGCCGGTGTTCAAATCGGCGCTGTTATAGGCGAAAACCAGGAACACCGCCGCCACCAGCAGCACCACCGCTCCCAGCACGGTTTCGATCATATTGCGGTTCATGATTAGGTTTCTTTCCTTAGCTAGGATTTATGGCCGGACGGGCTCCAGGCCTCGTAATCACCGCCCGACCGGGCGCGCGGCGCGCCGGGAGCCCGTGGCGCATAGGCCTCTGCCGTAAAAGTAAGGTTCGGCTGATGCGGCTTGACCCAGGCTTTATGAAATTCGCTTTCCTCCGGCAGAGGCTCGTCATGCGTGTAATGCAGCCAGCCATGCCATTCGGGCGGAATCAATGAAGCTTCCGGCCTTCCCTTATACATGACCCAGCGCTTTTCACGGCGGCCCTCCACCTTGCCGCGTTCACGGTAATAGGTATTGCCGAAGCAATCCGCGCCGACTTTCCTGCCCAGGAAATAGGTCTGCATCGCCGTGCCGAGTTGCGAAAGCCGGGCAATCCACGAAAAGGGTTCGAGCGCGTCGGGCATGGGCGGGCGGGGAATATTGAAAACTGGGGATATTTCCGTATCTGCGGTTTTTCGAGACTAACTTTTATGGCAAAGAATTCAAGCCTTTCCTTTTAACCTTTTTTCTTCGGTCCTTCATGCGTATCGGACGCCTGCTCACCAAAAAAGACCTTGATCCCTATCAGGATATTGTCTGGGCCACCCATGCGTTCGACGCCAATCCCTTCGACGAAGAAAACGAAACGCTTTTCGGTCTCGTAACCCTTCCTGAAGGAAAGGGAAGCCGCGCCGCCCATGCCCTGAAAACGCGGATGTTCTTTTCGGAACCCGTCCCGGAAACCCTGCGCAAGCGCGAAGAAAACACCGTGCCCTCCTGGCTATGGCCCAGGACGCCCGCCGCATTGAACGACGGCCATCATCAGGAGCAAAGCGCGCGGCAGGTCTTTGACCGCTTCGCGGGGGCTTTGTGCTATCGCGGCTGGAAGCAGGGTTATTTCAACCGCGAGAATGACGCCCGCGCCTTTTATGACGAAATCCGCGCCATGATGGCGGCGTCGCTTGCCGCGCCGGATTTGCGGCTGTTGCGGAATTCCGGCGTGGACTGGGCCTATGGCATTGATGAGGCCAGCATCGAATCCTCAGACCCTGACGATCCGCCCCCCGGCAAAGCACATTCTCCCGTCATCCTTAACCCGCCGGCGCAAGCCGCCTGGGCGCTTCCCGGCACCGCCGATGCGCCGCCCAGGCATTATGTGGTTTTGAATCTTCCCGCCTTCCGGCGCGAAGACGGCTGCTTAAATCCCGCGCTGCTGGCGCATGCGGCGAAATGCTGGACCCTCGCGCTGCACATCCTGTGCGGGGAGGAGGAAACGGGCGCGCTTACTTTCACCGGGTTCGGGGCGCTTCTTGCCGCCCAGGGCATGGCCTATGATTCCGAAGCCGCGCGCAGTCTCGCCGCATCCATCATGGCCGTGATGACCGGGGCGGCGCTTTGCATCTCGTCCCAGCTTGCGCAGGAAAAAGGCGCGTCCGCTTTTTACCGCAAGCATCGTGACGCCATTCTGGCGATACTGCGAAGGCAGGCCGACGCCGCCGCCGGGCAGGCCGAACCGTTTGACGGCCTTCCCGCCCCTTTCGCGCTCCAGCCGGTGGACGCGCCCGAACTCGGCCTCGTCGCCGAGGCCCGCAAATTATGGGAGACGGCACAGGAATCCGTGGAAAAAGCCGGCTTGCGGCGCGCGATGCTGACCGGGCTTTTCGCCACCCATGCCGAAGACGAATGGTTCGAGGCGGAAAGCGCCAATGCCGCGCCCCTGCCCGCGCATCTCCTGTGGCAGCGCGACATGGATGGGGACCATGTCCGCGTTATCCGCCCCTGCATCACCGAAGGACTGGCAAAGCTTGGCCACGATCCCGACGACATGGCCCGCATCAGGCGCCATGTCCTTGGCGGCGGAAATTTACAGGACGCGCCGGGCGTCAATGCCGCCGCGCTTTATCTGCATGGATTCGACACATCGGCCATCGCGCGGCTGGAAGAAGCGGCGGCGCGGGCCGTCACGCTGCGCCAAGCCTTTACGCCCTGGGTTCTGGGCGAGGAATTCTGCGCAACGCGCCTTGGCCTTTCACCTGAAACCATCCGCGCGCCGGGGTTTGACCTGCCGAGCCATCTTGGTTTCAGCGAGCCGGAAATCGCCGCCGCAAGCCGTCACATGTTCGGGCATCACACGCTGCATGGTTCGGGATTTCTGAAACCCGGACACGAAGACGTGTTCCTGTGCGCCCGCGCCGAAGGCGACAATGAAAAAACCCTGCCGCCCGCCGCGCAAACCGCCATGCTGGCCACGCTCCAATGCTGGCTGCTTGGCCCCTTCGATGCGCAAATCACCCTTTCAGGCAAGGCCTCCGCCGCGGACGTGGCGAAGCTTTATGCCGAGGCCCTGCTGGCCGGCCTTCGCCGCCTGCCCTGGCGGCTTGATCCCTCTCATGCGCTGGAGACCGCGGAAACCGCAGCCCCTCCCGCGGAACCGCCGCCGCCTGCGCCGGCGCTCTCCCCGTCGCGCCGCAAGCTGCCGGAAAGGCGCAAGGGGTACACCCAGCGCGCGGTCATCGGCGGGCACAAGCTTTACCTGCGCACCGGCGAATATGAAGACGGGCGGCTGGGCGAAATTTTCATCGATATGCACAAGGAAGGCGCGGCCTTCCGCTCCTTGCTGAACAATTTCGCGGTTGCCGTGTCGGTAGCCTTGCAATACGGCGTGCCGCTGGAAGAGTTCGTCGAGGCGTTCACCTTTACCCGCTTCGAGCCTTCGGGCGCGGTGGAAGGCAATGACCGGATCAGGGTGTCGACCTCGGTTCTTGATTACGTTTTTCGTGAACTGGCCGTTTCCTATCTCGGCCGCGAGGATCTGGCCCAAGCCGGCGCCGCCGATCTTGCGCCCGACAGCCTTGGCAAGGGCCACCGCGAGGGCGATTTGCCGCAGGAAGGCTCCGATGCCGCGCGCGCGGCCCGCGAACTGATCCGAAAAGTCGCCAGCAAGGGCTATGTCCGCGCCCGCTACGAGACCAGTGAAAGCTGACTCTTCCCGCCTTCCGGCCTTACCGTTTAAATATATCGTTTTGTATTCGGAACATATTTTATGTGGGGAAAGATTTTTTTATAACTATCTGAAATAAATAGATATTTATTCCAAACACGAAATGCGGGATGGATTCTTTTGGCTCACCCATAAACTATTGAAGTATTTGATAAAATCCTTCATCGTGAAAAACATTGGATTATTGTTGCCGGGGAGACGGCTGGAGGACTATTTGACCCGCTCCGATCTTGTTCAAAAGCTCGCCGAAAAAAACCCGCATCTGATGCAAAAGGATGTGGAGCGCATCGTGAACACGATTTTCGAAGAAGTCACCGTGGCGCTGGCGCGCGGCGACCGGGTGGAGTTGCGCGGCTTTGGCGCGTTCTCCATAAAAAAGCGCGAGGCGCGCACGGGACGCAATCCCCGCACCGGCGAAACCGTGTCGGTGGCTGAAAAGGCCGTGCCTTTTTTCAAGACCGGCAAGCAACTCCGCGACCGCCTGAACGGCAAGGCAGGCAATCCGGCGGACGATTGACCGCATGAGCAGGATTGCCGCTTGCGCCCGGATGCATGATCGGGAACAAATAAACCCCTGACCAGCCCTTGGGCCGCGCTTATGAAGTTTCTTTCCTGGATCATCGCCCTGCCCCTTATCGCCCTTTGCGTGGCGTTCGCGGTCAGCAACCGGCACGACATATCGCTTGATCTCTGGCCTCTCGGCTATGTCCTGAGCGCGCCGCTCTACCTGATTTCGCTGGGATTTGGCCTGCTGGGTTTTTTTCTGGGCGCGCTGGTGTTCTGGCTGCGCGCCCTGCCGCCGCGCATGCAGCGCCGCCGCCTTGCCCATCAGGTGGAGAAGCTGAAAGCCGAGCTGGACCAGGAAAAAGCCAAGAACATCGCGCCCCTCCCGCCCGCGGCCTGAGAACAACCATGCTTTCCCGCGTTTTCTGCGCCATCGACACCCCTGAGCCTGACGAGGCCACGGCGCTGGCCGGACAGCTAAAAAAGCATGTGGCGGGGCTGAAGCTTGGCCTTGAGTTCTTTTCCTCCCTTGGACCTGAGGGCATACGCAAGATACAGGCCATGGGCGCGCCTCTTTTCCTTGACCTGAAGCTGCATGACATTCCGAACACCGTGGCGGGAGCGGTTTCATCGCTTCTGCCGCTCGCGCCGCAGTTTGTCACGCTGCATGCCTCCGGCGGTCCGGCCATGATGAAAGCCGCCGCGGAAGCCGCGCGCAAGGCCGGCAGCAGCCGGCCCCGGCTTCTGGGCGTTACGGTCCTCACCAGCCTTGATGCGGAAGACCTGCGGCAGCTTGGCTTTGGCGCTTCGCCGCCTGAACAGGCGTTGCGCCTGGCCCGTCTCGCCCGCGACGCGGGGCTGGACGGCGTGGTCTGCGCGCCGACCGAAATCGCCCTTTTGCGGAACGAGCTTGGGCCCGATTTCACCCTGATGGTGCCCGGCATCCGCCCGGCCAGCGCCGCCGCCAACGACCAGAAGCGCGTGATGACGCCCAAAGAGGCCGTGGAAGCCGGGGCCAGCTATCTGGTGATCGGCCGGCCCATCACCCAAAAGCTGGACCCCGCCGCCGCCGCCGAGGCGATTAATCTGGAAGTGTCGGGGAAGATATTGGAGTAATTGGACTCTCCTTCTTCCGTGAAGGGAATCAATTATACCAACAGTCTTATAAATTGATCTATCCCATAGGGAGAGCCGTCATGCCCGCGACGGCGGGCATCCACGCTAAAAAACCATCAAAACAAAAGTTTTAAAGCGTGGACCCCCGCCTCCCTGCTTCGCCTTCGGCTACGCAGGGCGAGTTTGCAAAACGGCCCGGCGCAGCTTTAGCGAAGACGGGTCGCGGGGGTGACAGTCAGTGCTTTCGGTGAGTCATTTCATAAGACTCTTGGCATTATCTCTAACAAAACAGGGGAAAAGATGAACGAAGGAACGCCGAATGGAGATTCATAAAAATACTCCTCTCCCCCCTTTAGGGGGGAGAGGTTGTAAAATCTTCCGTTTAGCGAAGCTAAACGGTTAGATTTTGCTGGTGAGGGGGTCTGTTCCAGCCTTACCCTTCCCTGGCCCCCTTCCGCCTTCGTCCTGCGGGCTTCGGCGGACAAGCTTTCTCCAAGGACCCGCCGGAGCCTTGACGAACGAATTTCCCCTCCCCTTGAGGGAGGGGATCAAGGGGTGGGGTCCGCCGGTTTCCAGTAGCGTAAATGCCGAGGTTTTGAAAAGATCAACGCTCCACCCCACCCCCAACCCCTCCCTCAAGGGGAGGGGAGTCAAGGGCGGCCAAAGGGAGAGGAATAAAAACACAGGAGCCACAATGCCCGTCAAAATCAAAATCTGCGGCATCAAGACGAAAGAAGGACTGGCGGCCGCCGCGAAGGGCGCGGCCTTCATTGGATTCAACTTCTACCGCGCCTCGCCGCGCTATGTGTATCCCGAACAAGCGGAGCAGCTTTCGCATCTGGTCCCCCCCAGCACAAAAATCGTCGCCGTTCTGGTGGACGCCGACGATGCGTCCATCGAGACGATCTTCGAGCGCTTCACGCCCGACTACCTTCAGCTTCACGGCAAGGAAACGCCCGAACGCGCCGCCGGCCTGAAAGAGCGCTTCCGCTGCCCCATCATCCGCGCCTTTTCCATTGGCGAGGCCAGGGATTTCGACGCGGCCGCGCCCTTTGAAGGCATCGCCAGCCATTTTCTGTTCGACGCCAGGCCGCCGCCGGGCGCGCTCCTGCCGGGCGGCAATGCCGTGAATTTCGACTGGAAGCTTCTGCAAGGCCGCAGCTTTGCCAGGCCGTGGTTCCTGGCGGGCGGGCTGAACGCCCGGAATTTAAAAGAAGCGGTGGAACTCTCCGGCGCGCAGCTTGTCGACATCTCCAGCGGCGTCGAACGCGCGCCGGGCGAGAAAAATCCGAAGATGATCGAGGAGGTGTTGAGGGTTTTGCAGTAAATTTCTTGTCGAACATTCTCACCCCTGCCCCCGCCTCCCGGATTCGCCTGCGGCGTCGCAGGGCTTTCGGGTTAGCTCGCCCGGCCCAGTATTCAAACTCATACCAACGGTCTTATAAACTGATCCATCCCCCAAGGAGAGTTGTCAGGCCTGCGACCCGGCTTCGCTAAAGCTACGCCGGGCCGTTTTGCAAGTGCGCCCTGCATAGCCGAAGGCGAAGCAGGGAGGCGGGCATCCACGTTTGAAATCCAAACAAATCAAAAGATTATAAGCGTGGATGCCCGCCTTCGCGGGCATGACGGGTTACTTTTTGGCGTGTATTAGTTCATAAATTTGTTGGCATTACTTTCATCAAAGCCAGAGTATAACAGCCGGATCAACATTAAGGGAGTTATCTGATGACCACACTCAGAAATATATATTTTTTGGCAGACCCGCATCCTGAGGGGATTACCGGAAGGGATGAGGTTTGTTCCAGGAAAAAACGTTTGCTTTCAAAGATTTCCGAGGAACTCGGCAATCCATATCCATATTGTACCAATGGTATGTCGGAGCATGTTACCGCGCTCGTGGATGTCGTTCGCACCTACGGCAATGTAAGCAAGATGCGCATGGATGATAACGATCCGAATTTTCTGGCGGATCGCCATAGTACCTGCATGGGCGCGTTGTCAATCATCGAAAAGCTATTGGCTACAAATGCTGCGCTTGGTTGCGAACCACCTGTTGTCCGGGGTCTTTGCGAAATTGCCGCATCGCCGGACAAATTTCACGGAGAAATATGCAAAAAAGCCCTTGAAGCTGTTGACACAATCACCAGCACCGGTCCCGATCAGATACTGGCTCATGATGTAAAGGTCATGCTCAACGAGATTATCCTTCAGGATATGGATCCAGAGAATCTGCATATGAAAACAAGTCGTCAGGTCCTCGCTTCCAACATTCTGGAAAAGGCCGGGTTATCCGCCGATCCTCGTATAGCCGTAGCGCCTGCTCTTGATAGGCTTCTGGGAATAGTTGAAGCAACCCGGAACACCAATATTGACGAAGCTGCAAAAGCCTTGATAAAAATTGGTGCAATCGCCCGGTATGCCCAAAAGGTACCTCCTGACGTGATGCCACGTGTTGCCTGCTTTTTGTTTCCAGAGACAATTGACAATCCTCTGACTACGGCAGCATTAGGGGCCTTGGAAACCCTGGTTCAAACAGGGGCAGGAGATTTGCGGGCTGAAGCACGGACAATCAAATGCCTTAAACAATTTCAGGAATTCCATTCGGTAAATGAAAATACCAATAAAGGCGTCCGTATTCTAAGAAGGCTAACAGGAGAAAGAAATATTTCTTCTTCCACTTACCCACGCGGGCAACCATCGCCCTAGGGTCAATGGACAATGACCAACACGAACATTCCGGCGCCCGGCTTCGCCTGGCGGCTATGCCGAGGCCTTGGCGTACCCGTCGCGCCGAAGCTTGCGGAGGCAGGCAATAAAGAGGGAGATGAAAATCACATCCCCCTCCCTCTGGGAGGGGGCAAGGGGGAGGGAATATCTTTCCATAAGAAGAA
Organism: Alphaproteobacteria bacterium; assembly: GCA_028278105.1. Classification (GTDB taxonomy): domain Bacteria; phylum Pseudomonadota; class Alphaproteobacteria; order UBA9219; family RGZA01; genus JACQAB01. The sequence continues at coordinate 8,656 of JANQEX010000039.1, forward strand.
GCATGACCCATAAAGCATGCGCATGGACCCTCCCCTAACCCCTCCCAAAGGGAGGGGAAATATTAATTGGCCAGTCCCAGCTTTCGCCGGCGCCAAGGTGAGAAAGCTGTTTTTTTGAATGAAAGGCCTGTTTAATTGAGTCCAGGCCCTATATGGAACTCCCGCTCTTCCGCCTCCGCGGCGCGGGCGCGTTTTTTGCGTTCGTTCGGGTCCAGCCAGCGCTTGCGCAGGCGGATGTTTTCGGGCGTGACTTCCAGAAGCTCGTCGTCCCCGATATAGGCCATGGCCTTTTCCAGCGTGAATCGGGGCGGCGGAATGAGGCGGATGGCCTCGTCCTTGTTCACCGTGCGGATATTGGTGAGCTTTTTGCCCTCCAGCACGTTCACGTCCAGGTCGTTCTCCTTGCTGTGCTCGCCCACGATCATGCCCCGGTAAACGCGGGTGTTGGGCGCAATCAACATCGGTCCGCGATCCTGCAATTTCCAGATGGAATAGGCCGAGGCCACGCCATCGCCGTTCGAAACCATCACGCCCGTGCGCCGTCCCTGCACCGCGCCCTTATAGGGCGCGTAGCCGTGGAACACCCGGTTCATGACGCCGGTGCCGCGCGTATCCGTAAGGAATTCCCCGTGATAGCCGATCAGGCCCCTGGAGGGCACATGGAAGGTAAGGCGCGCCTTTCCGGCCCCGCTGGGGCGCATCTCCATCAGGTCGCCCTTGCGTTCGGAAATTTTCCGCACCACGACGCCGGAATATTGCTCGTCCACATCCACCTGGGCTTCTTCCACCGGCTCCAGGCGCGCGCCGGTGGCGTCATCCTTCTTGAAAATCACGCGCGGGCGGCTGACCGAAAGCTCGTACCCCTCGCGCCGCATGGTTTCGATCAGCACGCCAAGCTGAAGCTCGCCGCGCCCTGCCACTTCGAAGCTGTCCTTGTCGTCGCTGACTTTCACGCGGATGGCCACGTTGCTTTCCGCCTCGCGCATCAGGCGGTCATGGATCATGCGGCCGGTGACCTTGCCGCCCTCGGTTCCGGCAACCGGCGAGTCATTCACCGAGAAGGTCATGGTAAGCGTGGGCGGATCAACCGGCTGCGACGGAACGGGATGCTGGACGGCGGGATCGCACAAGGTGTCGGCCACGCTGGCCCTTGAGAAACCGGCCAGGGCCACGATGTCACCGGCATGGGCGTCCTCCACGCCCACGCGCTCCAGCCCGCGGAAGGCCAGAACCTTGGTGATGCGCGCCTGCTCCAGCGCCGCGCCGTCATGCCCAAGAGCCTTCAGCGTCATGCCCGGCCTAACCACGCCCGACTGGATGCGTCCGGTCAGCAGCCGCCCCAGATAAGAGTCGGATTCCAGAATGGTGGCCAGAAGCGAAAACGGCGCATCCTTCTCCACCTCCGGGGAGGGGACATGGCCCAGGACCGTCTCGAAAAGGGGAAGCAGGTCCTTGTCTTTCTTGTTGATGTGATGGCTCGCCCAGCCCTGGCGGCCCGACGCGTAGAGAATGGGAAAATCGCATTGCTCTTCCGTGGCGTCCAGCGCCACGAAAAGATCGAACACCTCGTTCAGAACGTCCTGCGCCCTCGCGTCGGGCCGGTCGACCTTGTTGATGACCACGATGGGGCGCAGGCCAAGCGCCAGCGCCTTCGAGAGAACGAACTTGGTCTGCGGCAGCGGGCCTTCGGCGGCGTCAACGAGCAGAACCACGCCGTCCACCATGGAAAGAATCCGCTCCACCTCGCCGCCGAAATCGGCGTGGCCGGGCGTATCGACGATGTTGATGCGCGTCTCCTTCCACAAAATGGAGGTGCATTTGGCGAGGATGGTGATGCCGCGCTCGCGCTCCAGATCGTTTGAATCCAGGACGCACTCCGCCACCTGCTGATTGGCGCGGAACGTGCCCGACTGTCTGAGCAGCGCATCGACAAGCGTGGTCTTGCCGTGGTCGACATGCGCGATGATGGCGATGTTGCGGAGATTCATAAAAAGAGGCTGGAGACTGGAGGCTGGAGGCTCGTTGGAACAGGCAATGCTTTACCAGAATGCCGGGCCGATGTTATAGAAAAAACCAGCCTCCAGCCTCTAGCCCCTGGCCTCTATACAGGCAAGCCCAGAATGGCGGCGAGGCCCGTGTAAAACGCCCAGCCGCCCAGAAGCAGGATCAGAACCGCCGTGCCGCGGTTGATCCAGGTGATCGCGTCGTCGCCCACCTTGCTGCGCACCAGCCATGACCCGCCGCAAAGCGCCAGCCACCAGGCGGCCGAGCCGCAGAAAATCCCGGCCACCAGCGTGCCCGCCCGCACCACATCCAGCGAGCCGCCAAAAGCGGCCACCACCGCCAGCACGCCGATAATGGTCAGCGGGTTGCTGAGGGTGATAATCAGGCCGCTCATGAAATGGGCGACAAGGCTGGGCCGTCCGCCCTTGCCGCCCTGACGCCGGATATGAACCTTGCGCATGATGGTGGCCAGCGCCATGACGACAAGAAACAGCCCGCCGAACAGGCGGATTTCCTTTTCCATGCCTTCCACCAGCGTCAACGCCGCCGTGATGCCGAAGGCGGCGATGACCGCGAAAAATCCGTCGGCAAAGGCCGCGCCCAGGCCGGTGACAAGGCCGGAAAGAAAGCCGCTTTGCAAGGTGCGGCGGATGCACAGAAGGCCCACCGGCCCGACGGGTGCCGCCACCACGACGCCCATCACCAGCCCGCGCATGAAGGTGGAGATTTCTTCGACAAAGGGAAAAGGAGGAAGGACCGGCACCGGAGGCATCACACCAGCCTGCTTCTCTCAAGGCCCGCGCGGATAAAGGCGGTGAACAGCGGATGCGGCGCGAAGGGTTTCGATTTCAGTTCGGGGTGGAACTGCACGCCGACAAACCAGGGATGATCCCTTAACTCGACAATTTCCGGCAGATGCCCGTCGGGCGACAGGCCCGAAAAAACCAACCCCGCTTTTTCAAGCTGCGGACGGTAATGGATGTTCACCTCGTAACGGTGACGATGACGCTCGGAAATGTCTTTCCGGCCGCCGTAAATATCAAATACCTTCGTGCCCCCGACCAGCCGGGCCGGATAGGCGCCAAGGCGCATGGTGCCGCCCAGATCGCCGCCTTCGGCGCGCTTTTCAAGCTGGTTGCCGCGCGTCCATTCGGTCATCAGGCCGACCACGGGATTTTTCTGCGGCGAAAATTCGGTTGAACTGGCGTCGCTTACGCCGGCCAGATGCCGCGCCACCTCGATCACCGCCATCTGCATGCCGAAGCAGATGCCGAAATAAGGCGCCTTGCGCTCACGGGCGAATTGCGCGGCGCGGATCTTGCCCTGCGTGCCGCGCTCGCCGAAGCCGCCGGGAACCAGAATGGCGTTCACCCCTTCCAGGCGGCCGACGGCATCCTCGCTTTCAAAAACTTCCGAATCCACCCACCAGGCGTCCACCTTCACGTTGTTGGCGATGCCGCCATGGATCAGCGCCTCCGACAGCGATTTATAGCTGTCCAGCATGGCGGTGTATTTGCCCACGATGGCAACCTTCACCACGCTTTCGGGATGACGCACGCGCCGCACCACGGTGTGCCAGCCGGAAAGACCGGGCTCTTTTGCCGCATCCAGCCCAAAATGCTCCAGCACAACCCTGTCGAATCCCTGCTCGTGATAGTTGATGGGCACCTGGTAGATGGTGTCGATATCCAGCGCGGCGATCACGTTTTTTTCCGGCACGTTGCAGAACAGGGCGATCTTGCGCCGCTCGCTTTCGGGAATGGCCCGGTCGGCGCGGCACACCAGAATGTCGGGCTGGATGCCCACGCTCAGCAATTCCTTCACCGAGTGCTGGGTGGGCTTGGTTTTCAGCTCGCCGGAAGTGGGGATGTAGGGCAACAGCGTCAGGTGAATGAACAACACCCGCGCGCGGCCAAGCTCGTTGCCGAGCTGGCGGATGGCCTCCAGAAACGGCAAACCCTCGATATCGCCCACCGTGCCGCCGATTTCGCAAAGAACGAAATCCTCATCGGCCAGATCGCCCTTGATGAAGCTCTTGATGGCGTCGGTGACATGCGGGATCACCTGCACCGTGGCACCCAGATAATCCCCCCGCCGCTCGCGGGCGATGACGTTGGAATAGACGCGCCCGGTGGTGATGTTGTCGCTCTGCCGGGCGGGCACGCCGGTGAAACGCTCGTAATGGCCGAGGTCCAGGTCGGTTTCCGCGCCGTCGTCGGTGACGTAAACCTCGCCATGCTGGGTGGGCGACATGGTTCCGGGATCGACGTTCAGATAAGGGTCCAGCTTGCGGCAACGGACCTTATAACCCCGCGTCTGCAACAGGGCCGCCAGAGCCGCCGAGGCAATGCCCTTGCCCAGCGAGGACACCACGCCGCCTGTCACAAAAATAAAGCAGGGTTTTTTCATGTAATATTCCGGTTCCTCACGACAACAGGCATTCCCGCCCCCGCTTTTCCGCCTCCGCAAAAGCTTCGGCGCGACGGGCACGCCAAGACCTCGGCGGTGCCGCGGGCGAAGCCGGGCGCGGGGATAGGCTCCGGCGGGGGTCCACGAAAAAGAAGAAAGCGTGGATGCCCGCCTGCGCGGGCATGACTTCAATCTTTCTACTTATCAAATCCATCAACACCCTTATCCTTTCTACTTCGATAAGGGGACAGAAGGCGCCACGGGCGATGGTTCAGGCGGTGCGGGCGGCGCATCCGCCCCCGGCGCAGGAGCCTCCCCTTCAGGCACGGCGGGCGCCGTTGGCGAAGCCGGAGCAACAGGCGTAATCCGGTCGGTAATCGAGCCGGGCGCGGTATGCCGCGTACCCGCCAGAATGGTAAGGACGATGCTGGTCAGGATAAAGCCGCCGGCCAGAAAAGAGGTGATGCGGGTCAAAAGATTGGCCGTGCCGCGCACCGACATCAGCCCGCCAAGGCTGGACGCCCCGCCGCCGCCGCCCATCAGCCCGCCGCCGTCACCCGTTGAGCGCTGGATCAAAATGACCCCGATCAGGGCAATGGCCAATAAAACATGGATGACAAGCAGGGTTGCCGCCATGGCGTGGAATCCTTGAATTGTTGCCGGGGCCCAGTGATAGCGGTTTGTCCTCTTGTTTTCCAGCTTTATTTGCGCCGGAAAACAGCTTCTTTACCGCTGATTTGGCGCAGAAAAGGGGCTTGCTGCGTAACACGCAAAACCATGGCGCAATCCTTCAGCTATTAAGGCCGATAGGGTTCCGCCGTGTCATTCGGAAAAGAATCGCGTTTTTACACGTCGCTATATTAACATCCCGGAAAAAGTGATCAAAATATTTCCGCTTTTCCTTGGGGATATTTTTCCATACGTCATCGACCATCTGGTTTGTCCGCGCGCATATATCCATCATGGCTTTGGTAAAGCCTGTGTCGCTATGTGGAATACCCAGCCTTGCCGCCTCCAGGTAATTGGCGGCAAGATCAAGCCCTTCCCAAAGGCAGCCGATTAATCTTACGTTGCCAAAAGCTATACGAGTATATTCAGGATAGGCCTGATTGCCTTCGATTTCCTTTGGAGCATATTTCCCAAGATTATTATTGTCGGCGACAAGTTCCTTCAAAACAGCCCTGCAGCACATATTAACAAGCTCATAAAATGGCTGGAGCGCTTCTTCTGTTTTAATACGGTCATCAGCCATGACTAGCATCACCTCCTGCTTCTGAAATATCTTTCTGGAAAACCTTCCAGTTCATTATACCGCGCCTTGATGATTTCAAAAAACTTTCGTTATTTTCTTAGGGTCTGAACCCAATTAGAAATGAATCAAATCAAACAGACTGCTCATTCCGGCGCCCGGCTTCGCCTGGCGGCTACGCCGAGGTCTTGGCGCACCCGCCGCGCCGAAGCTTTGCGGAGGCGGAGAAGCCGGAATCCAGCAACCGCCGAAGGCGGTTGCATGTTGCCGAAGGCAACATGCTGGACCCCGGCTGGAGTT
>JANQEX010000056.1 GCA_028278105.1 Alphaproteobacteria bacterium
GACACAAACGCAAGGACTGTAAAAAAACGGTCATCACAGCTTTGCAGCAGGTCGTGTAACGCATTAGCGACCACTGCCAAAGAATAACATACGTTAAAGATCAAGATACTTGGTCGAGTTTCTTCAATGTTTCTTACGCTGCTTTACTTTCCCTTCCCGTATTTGCCCAAGCAGCAGCAATAAATCCACGCTCGGCGCTTCGAAAATTGTTCGGTATCTTTTCACCAGGCTCAGCCATGAGCTATCATGCCCAAATATCAACAACAATCATGTTGCGTCTTTGATACATTGCACGAATATAGAAGAAAAATACGCATGGACTTCCAGATCTTGATTGATTTTAATCCGTGTCTGGCTAGACGGTAAGTTTCTGTTCGCTACCCACCTTGGCAATCCCACATGCATTACAAAAGACCGGTCCTTCTTGTCGGCGGCGTTTTGCTTGGGACGGCCCTGACGCTGGCGGTTGCGTCCGCCGAAACCGTTTCTCCGGGCGCCCGCGCTTCTTCCGGCAGTGGGGACGGGCATGCGCTGGCGGCCACCGCCAGGCAACTCGTGCAACAGGAAATCCTTTCCTTCATCCCTTCCCTTGGCGAAGACGCCCCGGAATGGCTGAAGCGCGTCGAGATAAACGGAACCTTTCTGGATACCAGCAAGCCGGAGCGGTCGATCCTGACGGTCCAGCCGCTTTATCAGTCCGAACAAAACCAGGACACCCTTTTTGTTCAGGGCAGCATCTACCACTACGCCTTGTTCGGCGACTATCGCTGGACGGGAAACATCGGCGCGGGATACCGGCGGCTGCTGGCGGACAACACCGTGCTTCTTGGCGTGAACGCCTTTTTCGATAACGAATTCACGTACGGGCACCAGCGGATGAGCATCGGCACGGAAGCCAAATGGGGGCCGCTGGATTTCGGATTCAACAATTACCTTGCCCTGAGCGGCGACAAAACGGTGAATAACAGCAACATCGAAAGGGCGCTTGGCGGACAGGACGTCCACCTCTCGACGCAACTGCCTTACGTGCCCTGGACAAGAGTGGGGGGCAGCTATTTCCGCTGGGAAGCCATCAAGGCCGTGAACGACATCACGGGCGCGACGTTCACGGCGGATTTCGCCCTGCATCCCAATCTCGGCTTTCAATACCGGTGGTCAAGCCGCGATCTGAACAACAACAATTCGCAAGCGCAGAATGCGTTTCTTGTCCAGTTCAGGCTCGCCGGCCTTAATTCGCCGACCCTTGCGACAGGACCTGTTGTCTCGGAGAAGATTTTTGAAACCCGCGATCTTTCGAATGAAACACTCAAAAAGGTCGTGCGCGAGAACCGCATTATCGTCGAGCAACGCACAACCGGCGGCGTTGTTATCAGCCGCGGCAACTGACGAGGTTTCATGATGACGAAAAAGGGCCTTCTTTTTGTGACCGCCGTATGCGTGGCAACCTTTTGCGCGCCGCCGTCTTTTGCTCAATCGGCCGGCGTGGCGACGACCTACCAGATACAGATTCAGAAAGTCGAGCTTTGCACGGGCAACGGCGGGGGTAATGGCTGCGACAATCCCTATGTCGTCGGCTCGGCTGCCAGCACTTTTGATATCGCGGCGGCGGCGGCCGGCGCGCAGGTCGGTTCCTACGCCTCCAGCCTCACCCCGCCGGCCGGAACGACGTATACGCATATGCGCGTGACGCTGTCCCGTTTCTTCACGATTGCCGGCGCCGTCAGCAGCGTGGCGGGCGCGGGGGGAACCGGGAATTGCAGAACGGGCGGCGCGGATGCGACCGGCTACACGCTTGCGACCGCAGGGCCCGGCCTGAATACGGCCGGTTCGGCGACGGCCCAGGTTCTGTCGATTGCAAATGAAGGCGAATGGGGCGGCGGCGAACCGAGTTATCCAAGCAGCTTCAATGTCGTGGATGATGCGGCGGCTTTCACGATCACCTATGCTTTAAGCCAGTCTTTTACGGTGTCTGCCCTAAATCCGCCGACAATAAATATAGCATTCGATACGCAGACGGCCTTGGGCGCGTTCGGCACGAGTCCCGGCTGTGTCATGTTCCCGCAGGAACCTTCCGTGACGGTCAGTATTCAGTAACGGCGCGTTACGGGCCTCGTGGTAAAACAAACCAATCCCGTATGGGAACTTCCCCTATGCACATTCCCGCACCCGGTTTCGCCAGGCGCGAGAGTGTTCGGGGTGAAGTGCATGGAAATGAACGGGTGCGGCTAAGCCGTCTTGCGCTGCATGCGGCGGAAGCCGTAAAGCCCGGCCAACGCCATGGCGAACAGGGGCAGGGCCGCGGGCAGCGGTATGTTGGACGCCGTGATTTTCGCAATCTCGAAGGCGTTATGGCTGAGAATGCTGAACTTCTTGATGCCCACCATATCGGTGAAGGTGAAGTAAACGCTGGACACCGACTCCGTCAGGCCGCCGACCGCGGCCAGGATATCCGCGCCCCGGATGATGTATTCGTCATCGTTGTTGTTGATAAAGGAAGCGACGTTGTTGCCGGCCGCGTTGCCATCCACGCTTCCCCATACGAACGAAAGGGTGTTGAAGCTGCTGGTCAGGTCGAACACCGCATAACCGTCATCGCTGGAATGGATGTTGGCGCCATAGGCCGCGAGATAATGCTCACTGGGCCCCACGCCCGCCGGGCGGATATTTTGCAACGATCCCGATGTATCATCGCCGGTCACGATCGCGGCATGCAAGAGCGTCAGAAAACCGATCGACACCGGATGGGTTATATCACGAATGGCCTGCGAAGCCGTCAGCGCCTGCAGATCGACATCGGTTCCGGTTTGCGTCGCGCCATTGATGGTATAGGAAACGCCCGGCCCAAGCCCGACGACCGTTGCGGCGCGGACGGGAACGGCAAACAGCAGAAGCACAAGACATGCAATCAGCGTCGGGCCGGATTTGGTCATGAGGTTTTCCTTGTTTTCGAATGGCTTGATAACAATCCCTACTTATTTCAAAATTGAATTTCAACAGGGATTTTCAAACCGGCATATGGATGTCCGTCATTGTGGTTTTCCAGACTTGAACCTTTATACAGCAAAACAAGTAATATGACGGACAGGATTTACGCAAAAACAGCCAACCCATCATGGCGCGAAACCGAAGGCTTAAGAAACAATTCAATACTTTCAAATAGATAGATATTCAAGAGGGCTTCCGCCATTGCCAGGGCTACGGCGGACAGGCTTGCTCATTCGGTTCCGCGAAGCCCTTGGACGAAGCAGAAGGGCAAGGGGGAGGGATAACTGAGGGTCATAAGGGTCGTAAGGGTCAAAAGGGTCTTTGACCCTCTCGACCCTTTTCGATATCCCTCCCCGAACCCCTCTCCGCCTCCGCCCTGATGGCCCCCGTTGACGCGTGGGGTTATTTCCTCCACAGTCAACGCGAAAGCAGGAATGCTGCTTTTGGGGTGTCAGAACCTCTCAACAAGCGGTGCTAGCGTTGCCGACACAAACGCTGCCTCCGGCCTATCCGGCTGGGAGGCAGTGGCGTATGTCCAAGCCTCACGGCCAAAGGCCCCTGCAATCGTCTTGTTGCGATTTCTGAACTCCCAGCCACCAGGGGGAGTTTGAGTGTGCGTGTGCGCCGGTCATTTGCAGTTATGGGCGTCATCGCGGGAACAACTGTTCTGGCTGTCTGCGCCGCCGCCGCGCTAGCTGAGCCCTCCTTTCTCGGTTTCCTGCATTCCGGCAAGAACGATAAACCGGCGCAAGCCGCGCCGCCTTGCCCCCGTGTGATCGGCGCGGAGCCGGTGGATATGTCGCGCTGCCGGCATCGCGTCGTAAAGGGCGCGGCGAAACCCAAGCCCTATCCCGTCATCCCCGCCCTTTTCCCTACGCCGGGCAAGCCATGACGCGCCGGGTTGCCCTCCTTGCCCTTCTGTGCGCCGCGCTGCTGGCAAGCCCGGCGCTGCGGGCCGGTTGCGTGAACCCGCCCGGCGTGAACGGGGAGACGATCTACAACGCCGATCACGGCGTGATGCAGTTCTGCGACGGCGCAAGCTGGATCAGCATGGCGGCGTCCGGTTCGGCCACCGAGGTGGACCCCAAGGTGGGCACTTTGGAGAGCGGTAAATGGTGCTCCAGCAACGGAACCATCATCGCCTGCACCGAGGATGCGCCGGTCACCACGCCGGGCGGCTCCAGCGGGCAGGTGCAGTACAATGATGGCATAGGCCTTGCTGGTGCTGCGGCCGTTACCTATGCCACCTCCGGCGACTTGCTGATGCTGACATCGCAAGCCGCGACAGATACTCCCCTGGTGGTGAGGGGCGCGGCAAGCCAAACGGGGAATTTGCAGGAATGGCGAAATGGTTCGAACGATCCACTTATGGTTGTTACTTCATCAGGCACGGTAGGAATCGGGACGGACACTCCTGCCACAATGCTTGATGTGACAGGAATTATTTACGCCCAAGGTGCGGGAAATTATGTTCGGTCGCAAAATACCGCGATTGGGCAAGGAGGGTACTCTCTCAATGATTTTTCAGGCATTACAAGCCTGGGCGGGTATCGGACCACGGTCAACGGCAGCCTCTGGGTTTACATGGCAGGGGGTGAAACAACATCATCCATTGTCGGCGGCAATGTCGGCATCGGGACGGCAAGTCCGTCCTCAGCGCTGGAAGTGGCTGGCACCGTCACGGCCACAGCCTTTAACGGCTCCGGGGCGTCGCTGACATCACAAGCCGCGACAGATACTCCCCTGGTGGTAAAGGGTGCGGCGGGGCAAAGCGGCAATCTGCTAGAGTTCCGGGATTCCGCCGACACGCTGCTCGGCCATGTCACGCCGGAGGGCGGCCTGAGCCTTGCGGGCGCGCTGGGCGTGACGGGCGCGACGGTCCTGAGCGGCACTCTCGGCGTCAGCGGTGCGGTGACGATGAACAGCACGCTGGGCGTGACGGGCGGCATTGACGTGGGAGCCCAAGGTTTTTCCATTAATGGCGACTCTCACTTTATGCGTTTCCATGCGAATTCCGGAAGCGGCTACGAGAGTCAGTACGTATTTTATAACAGCGAAAACAACGCAATACTCCATATCAACAAGGTCAATGGTATTGAAGTATTGAGAAATGGGACCTCGGTTGCTGAAATAGGCAATGGCGCCGGAAACACCATCATCAAATCCGGCAACGTCGGCATCGGGACGGCAAGTCCGTCTGCAAAACTGGAGATTAATGGTTTTTCAAACGCAACACTGAAGGTCGTTGATGGAAATCAGGCCGCGGGTAAAGTGCTTGCTTCGGATGCCGACGGTCAGGCCAGTTGGCAATATGTGTCCGGGCTGGGCGCTGTAACCGGATCAACCGGCGGGGGCAGTACCTCGCCGGCAACAGCAGATGGAAACTATCACGATTTCCCGGGAGCAGGCTCCCTGAACCTTCCATCGGCCGGTACTTATTTTATATCCATGCAGGTTTATTTTGTGTGGTCATCGGGATGCGTCGACGTTTTTGCGCGTCCGGAGGGAAGCCATATCATGTATGTTTCGATGTATGCGAAATGGCAGGCCTGCGGTGCGTCGGGAACAACAAATTGGTCGACTTACAATTTCGTTGTGGTCGTTAGCGCAGCCACAACGATCACCCCCCAATATGCATGGGGATACACTGGCGTCGGCAGCGTCCGGCTTGCGGGGGCCAATTTTGTCAAGATCGGGAATTAGGTTCAATGGACAATTACCAACACGAACATTCCCGCCCCCGCTTGTCCGCCTCCGCAAAAGCTTCGGCGCGACACATGCGCCAAGACCTCGGCGCAGCCGTAAGGCGAAGCCGGGCGCGGGGGCAGGCTCCAGCGGGAATCCCATTTGTTTTCAAAAACAAACTGGATTCCGGGTCGCGGTTGCTGCGCAACCTTGCCCGGAATGTTCATTTAGTCTTTTCAATGACTTGAGCTTAATTGTCCATTGAACCTAG
>JANQEX010000063.1 GCA_028278105.1 Alphaproteobacteria bacterium
TAGGTTCAATGGACAATTAAACTCAAGTCATTGAAAAGACTAAATGAACATTCCGGGCAAGGTTGCGCAGCAACCGCGACCCGGAATCCAATTTATACCAACCGTCTTATGAAATGACTCATCCCGAAAGCATGAACCGTCACCCCCGCGAAGGCGGGGGTCTACGCTTATAATCTTTTGATTTATTTGAACTTCAAGCGTGGATGCCTGCCTTCGCGGGCATGACAGATATGCCTATGGAACGGATCAGCTTATAAGACCGTTGGTATTATTCCTGAAAACAAATGGGATTCCCGCTTTCGCGGGAATGTCCGTGTTGGTAATTGTCCATTGAACCTAAGCACGTTTATCCGGGACCTTGTGCCCATAGGGGAAAGATATCCTGGATAACCGCCTGCGGCGGTTTCCAGGATGACGGCGTTTGTTTGGGAAAGAACCCCAGGCCTAATCCCGCCGCACGCCCATGAATTGCAGCATGAACTGGAACAGGTTGATGAAGTTCAGGTAAAGGCTGAGCGCGCCGAACAGCGCCAGCTTGTTGTTGGTTTCAACCCCATGGCTCTCGGCATAGGTTTGCTTGATGCGCTGGGTGTCCCAGGCGGTGAGGCCGGTAAAGATCACCACGCCAAGGATCGAGATGGCGAAATGCAGCGCGCTGGATTGCAGGAACATGTTCACGATTCCCGCGATGATGATGCCGATCAGCCCCATCACCATGAAGCTGCCCATGCGGCTGAGATCGGCCTTTGTGGTATAGCCCCAGAGCGAGGTGCCGAAGAACATGGCCGCCACCACGAAGAAGGTGCGGGCGATGCTGGCATTGGTGAAGACCAGGAAGATGCTGGCCATCGATATGCCCATCAGGGCGCAGAACAGCCAGAACATGCCTTGCAGAAGGCTGAAGGATGAGCGCATCGCCGCGAAGGAGAAGAAAAACAAAAATCCCAGCGGCGCGAACATGGCGATGATGCCCAGCAATGTGGGTCCCATGGCGCCCGTTTGCGGGTTGGCGGCGAAGAAAAGCTGAAGAACGGCAGGCGTGTTCGCCACGAACCAGGACACAAGCCCGGTCAGCGCGAGGCCAAGGCCCATATAGTTATAGACCCGCAGCATGTGGGCGCGCAGGCCCGCGTCGAACGAAGCCTTGTCGGCAACCGGCGAAACGGTGTTGAAGGGGTTAAAGCTCATTTCACAAACTCCATTCAGGGGTGGGGCAATCCGGCCGCCCGTTGGCAATTATTATGGGAATTTCATGTGGCGTTTCAAGGGCAATCGGTTATTTGGAAAGCAAATATGGATGTTGGAAATGCCATTTTATATCAGCAGTTTATCGGCAAGCATTCGCATCGCCCGTCAACCCCATCGCCATGCGGCTGAAGAAATGCCGGGCAGGCGGCAGGCGTTCCACCAGCCCAAGGCCGAATTGCCGCGCAAGACGCAAGGGGGTGATGTTGTTCGAGAAAAGCTTTTCCAGAATGTCGGTGGAGGCCATGAAGGCGAAATGGTCCAGATGGCGGCGCGCGGCGTATTCGTCCAGAAGTTCCGGCGCGCCGGTATCGCCGCCCGTTTGCGCCGCGGCCGTGACCAGTTCCCCCAGCGTGTCGATATCGCGCAGGCTCAGGTTAAATCCTTGCCCGGCGATGGGGTGCATGCCATGCGCCGCCTCGCCGGTCAGGGCAAGGCGGGGGCCGGTCAGGCGGCCGGCCAGCATGAAGGCAAGGGGGTAGAGCGCCCGCCCGCCTTCCAGCCTTATATCGCCCAAATGGGCCCCGCCACGCTCCTTCAGCAGGGCCAGAAAAGCCTGTTCGGGAAGCCGCATCAGGGCCTGGGCGGCTTCCGGCGGCTCGCACCACACAAGGGCCGAGCGATTTTGCGTCATGGGCAAGAGCGCGAAGGGTCCGCCCGGATGGAAATTCTCAAGCGCCAGATTGTGATGCGGGTTTGAATGCGAAAGCGTGGCCACCAGCGCCGACTGGTTGTAGGACCATTCGCGCGTCCTGATGCCCGCTTTTTCCCGGCAGATGGAATGGCGTCCGTCGGCGGCGATCAGCAGCGGCGCGGAAAGCGATTGCCCATTATTTAGGGTAACGGTTATTTCTTCATTCATGCCCGCGAAGGCGGGCATTCCATTTGGTTCCGTTATAAAAAAATGGGCCCCCCGCCTGCGCGGGGGTGAGGGTGTTGTTTGAATACCAGAAATAACGGCAGGGCAGAGCAGGCGGACGGAAGAAAGCGCGTCCAGCCTTTCAAAAACCGCCCGGCGGAAGGGCGCATTTTCCACAATATAGCCGAAAGGCGTACTTCCCACCTCGCTTGCTGCGAAGTCAATGCGCGGCAGGGCCGCCTGGTCGGTCACGCGAATGTCGTCGATGGGGCAGGCGCCGTCCTTCAGGCGATCCCATATGCCGCAATCATCCAGAATAAGGGTGGAGCCATAGGCAAGGGCTGTTGTGCGCGTGTCGAAGCGGGGGGCCGTGAGCGCGGCGCGCTCTTGCCGCTCAATGACGCAAACACGGAGCCCTTTAGCGCCCAGCCGCGCCGCCATGCAAAGACCCGAAAGTCCGCCGCCCGCGATGAGCGCGTCAAAACGGTCCACAGGATTTTTGGGCGATGCCGTTGAGTCTTTTTTGCGGCGCATGGGAAAGGCATCTTGAAAGCCAATCCCTAAAAAGACAAACTGATTTCGTCCCTCTCTTTCCCGTCCCATGGCCGAGATGAAACCTGCCGCTTTTTTCGCAACTTTTCTGCTTTTCGCCGCGATGCTTTTTGCGGGCGCGCCCCTGCATGCCCAGGCTGCGGCTTCAGTCCTGAATCCGTCCGGCCTGCCTGCGTCCGGCGACACTGGCGCGGCAGAAGCCGGCAAGGTTCAGATCGATAAGGCCGAAGTCAAAAAACTGATCGGCACGTTGCAGAACGCCGAGGAACGGCAAAACTTTATTGCCAATCTGAAAGCCCTGGTCGCCGCGGCCGAAACCGCCGAGGAAAAAGCAGTCTCCAAAACCGGCGACACGGCGGGCGAAAGGGCGCTGGAAAACGTGCGGCGGGCGATGGGCGCTATCGGGCGCAATTTTTCCCTGTTGGGCAAAAGTGTTGCCAATATCCCCGACGCCGCGTCCTGGCTGGAAGGTCAATTCAGCGATCCCGCGCGTCGCCGCCTGTGGGTGAAGATGTTCCTTCAGCTTGGCTCGGCCTTGGCGGCGGCGCTGGCGGGCTATCTCTTGACCCGCACGCTTTTGCTTGGTCCGCGAAAAAAGCTGGGTGAGCTGCATGCCGGTTCTTTTTTGAGCAACGCGCTTGTGTTTTGCGGCTATCACCTTCTTTTGCTGGCGCCGGTGCTCGTCTTTTTGCTGGCCGGCTTTTTCGTGATGCAGCTTTACGAACTGCCGCCGGGCATTGCGCGGGGCTCCATGGCCTTTTTCAACGCATTTGTCGTAATGCAGTTTTGCCGCTGGCTGCTGCGGATGGTTTTTGCCCCGCAGGCGCCGGAACGCAGAATTCTTCCCCTTGAGAACGAGAGCGCGGCCTATCTGTATGTCTGGATGCTGCGCCTGACGGCGATGATCGTGTTCGGCGCGTTCCTTTCCCAGGCGGCTTCGCTGTGGGGCGCGCCGGGAGAGGCCGTGCACGCCTTCACCTCGCTGGTGGGGCTTCTGGTCACGCTGATGGTGATCGTGATCGTGATGCAAAACCGCGCCGCCGTCGCGGCATGGATTCGCGGCAAGCCTTCGCGCGATCAGGACGCGGCCGGCGAAAGCCGGAGCAGCCAGTTCCTTCAGGGCCTGCGGACCAATTTTGCCTCGGTCTGGCATGTGCTGGCAATTATCTATCTGGTGGTGGGCTATTTTATCGCCACGCTGGACGCGGGGCATGGCTTTGCCACGCTGACGCGCGCCACGGTGGCTACCGTTCTTGTGCTTGTGGTGTTTTATTTTCTGCTTCGGGGCGTCGATCATCTGGTGTCGCGCGGCTTCGCCCTTCCCGAAGAGATGCGCCGCCAGCTCCCGCGGCTTGAAGAGCGCACCAACGCCTATCTGCCGCTGTTCCGCCGCGTGTTCGAGGTGCTGGTCTGGGGCGTCGGCATCCTGGTGCTGCTGAGCGTTTGGGGCTTCGATACGTTCGACTGGTTTACCGAGCGGCCGGGCAAGGACCTGATTTCGGCTGGTGCGGGCGTTCTGGTCACGCTGGTGCTGGCGGCGATGGCGTGGGAAATCATCAACAGCTTGGTCGAGCGCTTTTTGAGCGGGGTGGACGCCCGTGGGCGGCCGGTCGAGCGCAGCGCGCGCATGCGCACCCTGATGCCGCTCTTGCGCTATGCCCTGCAAATCCTTGTGGTGGTCGTGGCGGGCATCGCCATTCTGTCCACGCTCGGCGTGGATATCACGCCGCTGCTTGCCGGGGCCGGCATCATCGGCCTTGCCATCGGCTTTGGCGCGCAGGCACTGGTGAAGGACGTAATCACCGGCCTGTTCATCCTGATCGAGGATACGGTGTCGGTGGGCGATATCGTCACGGTGGGCGATCACGGCGGCGTGGTGGAGGGCATCACCATCCGCACCCTGCGCCTGCGCGATCTGGGGGGCCATGTGCACACCATACCGTTTGGCGAAATCAGCAGCATGGTCAACATGACCAAAGAGTACGCGCAGGTGGTGATCGACCTTGGCGTCGATTACGAAACCGATTTGCGCCGCACCATGAGCATCATGAAAGAGGTCGGCGACGGCATGTGCGCCGACCCCCAGTTCAAGGACATGATTTTTGACCCGCTCGAAATGTGGGGCGTGGACAAGTTCGACGATTACGCCGTTGTGATCCGCGCCCGCATGAAAACGCGGCCCTTCAACCAGTGGACGGTGAAGCGTGAATACAATCTGCGGCTCAAGGAAGCGCTGGACAAGGCGGGCATCGGAATCCCATACCCGATTTCGCTGAATTACCCGCCGGTCATGCTGAACGCGGTGCAGGAACTGGCCTTCACCAAGCTTGCGCCGGTGAAGCTGGAAGATCCGAAAGCCAAAAAAGCCTCCGCGCCGAAGTCGAAAACGAAGGACGAAGGCCCGCCGCGCGAAGACCGCCAGGCCGTACAGGCCGAGGAAATGAAAAAAGGGGCGGAAAACGCAGGAAAAAAATCTTCCGGCGATTAGGGTCTGGACTCAATTGGAAATGAATCAAACCAAACAGATAGCTGCTCATTCCGGCGGAAGCCGGAATCCAGCAACCGCCGAAGGCGGTTGCATGTTGCCGAAGGCAACATGCTGGACCCCGGCTGGAGTTTATCCCGGTGAA
>JANQEX010000086.1 GCA_028278105.1 Alphaproteobacteria bacterium
AAATGGGATTCCCGCTTCCCTGCTTCGCCTTCGGCTACGCAGGGCGCACTTGCAAAAAGGCCCGGCGTAGCTTTAGCGTAGCCGGGCCGCGGGAATGTTCGTGTTGGTAATTGTCCATTGAGCCTAGGAGGATTTTGTCATGTCCATCACGCCGAATTTCAAGCCGTCCCATGTCGGAGGGTTTTTGCGGGATGCGATCATCCCGGATGGCATGAGCGTGACCCAGGCGGCGCGCCTGCTTCGCGTGGGCCGGCCCGCGCTTTCGCATCTTTTGAACGAAAAGGCTTCCCTCTCGCCTGAAATGGGGCTGCGCTTTGAAAAAGTGTTTGGCGTTAAAATGGACACGCTGTTGCGCATGCAGGCGCGCCATGACGCATGGACCATGCGCCTGCGCGAAAGGGAGTTCACGGGGCTCCGCCGCTATAAGGCGTCAGGGCCGGGCTCGTCGCGGCAAGCCGTTTGCTAATTCAATGGGCGTGGGGCATGGCGCTTCTATTGATATTCCTGCTATAACTGCCTATAAGCGGGCGTGGCGGAACTGGCAGACGCGCTGGATTTAGGTTCCAGTGATGAAAGTCGTGGGGGTTCAAGTCCCTCCGCCCGCACCATTCAGAAATCAGAGGTCAGAGGTCAGAAATCAGAAGGATAAAAAAATATGCAGGTTAATATTTTAAAAACCGAAGGCCTTGTGCACAGCTTTGAGGTGACCGT
This sequence comes from Alphaproteobacteria bacterium, assembly GCA_028278105.1. Taxonomy (GTDB): domain Bacteria; phylum Pseudomonadota; class Alphaproteobacteria; order UBA9219; family RGZA01; genus JACQAB01. The sequence goes on from JANQEX010000086.1 coordinate 712, forward strand.
GCCCGCCGCCGACATCCAGCGGCAGGTGGAAGGCCGTCTTGCCAGGCTTTCGGCGACGGTGAAAATCCCCGGCTTTCGCCCCGGCAAGGTTCCGCCGCGGATTTTGCAGCAGCGCTACGGCGCCTCGGTCCTGGGCGAGGTGGTGGAGCAGGTGGCCAATGATGCCGCCACAAAGGCCGTTACCGAAAAGAAGCTTCGCCCGGCGATTGAGCCACAGATTGAGTTTTCTTCCGCGCCCGAAGCGCTTCCGGCCGCCAAAGACCTTGTGATGAAGCTGGAAGTGGAAACCATTCCCGAAATTCCGGATGTGGATTTTTCCAGAATTTCACTGGAAAAGCCGGTGACGGAGGTGGGCGAGGAGGAAATCGCCGACAGCCTGGCCCGCGTCGCCAAGGGTAACCGCAAGGCGGAGCCCATGCCCGAAGATTATGCGGCGCGGGACGGCGACGTGGCGGTGATTGATTTTGACGGCAAGCTTGTTGGCGACGGCGACCGTCTTGAAGACAAGCGTCCGGGGTTGCAAGGGGAGGATGTCTCGCTTGAGCTTGGCTCGAAGCGCTTTATCGAAGGCTTCGAGGAACAGCTTGGCGGCGTCCGGGCGGGTGAAAAGCGCGGCGTGACGGTGACGTTTCCGGCCGAATATCATGCGAAGGATCTGGCGGGCAAGGAAGCCGTGTTCGACGTCACGGTAAAAAGCGTCTCGCAACTGAAGGAGCTTCCCCCCGGCGATGATCTGGCCAGGGAGGCCGGCTTCGACAATCTGGAGGCGCTCAGGAAGGCCATTTCCGAACAGATTGGGCAGAATTTCGGCGGCATCAGCCGCGCGGTGGCGCGCCGCAGGCTGATGGACGCGCTTTCCGACAGGGTGAAATTCGCCGTGCCGCCCACGCTGGCGCGGCGCGAGTTCGAGGCGCTCTGGCAGCAGGTGCAGGAAGCCAAAAAGCACGGCCGGCTTGAAGAGGAGGATAAAAAGAAAAGCGACAGCCAGCTTGAAAAAGACTACCACAAGATCGCCGAGCGCCGCGTGCGTCTGGGCCTTTTGCTGAACGAGGTGGCGCGGCGCAACAAGATTGAGGTGGGACGCGAGGATGTCCGCCGCGCCATGTTCGAGGAAGCGCGCCGCTATCCCGGCCAGGAAAAGGCGGTGATCGAGTATTTCAGCAAAAACGCCGCGGCGCGCGAGCAACTCGCGGCGCCCGTTCTGGAAGAAAAGGTGGTGGACTTTATTCTGTCCAGGGCCGCGGTGAAGGAAAAGAAAGTCAGCCGCGACGCGCTGCAAAAAGCGGCCGACGAGTAGACCATGCGCGGCCTTCCCGCCAAGCTTGGGCTTGTTATTCTGGCAATCGGGCTGACGTTTGTATTTTTGCGGCCGCGGGACGAGACGCCGCATGCGGCGGATCTGCCGGTGTTCAAGGGAAATATCTATGCTTATGCGCGGCTGGATTCCGCGCTTGAAAAAGCGGGGTTCCGCAGCGAGCCGCCGCGCGCGGCCGAAAGCGTCATTCCGTCCGAACGGAACATATCCAACCCGCCCGCCATCCAGATCGGCGGATACCGCGTCGAGGCGCGGGGTGCTGGGCTGTTCCGGCGCGGCCTTGTGGCGCGCGTCACGCGCCTTTCCGACGGCAAGACGGAAACCGCGACGTTGATAAAAGAGGATGCCGGAAAAATCGTTTCCGCGCTGACCGGCGGGCCGATGCCCGAATTGTTCGAGGCCTCAAAAACGGACGGCCATCTTTTCCTGAATATCACCGGCCTGCGCGCGGCGTTTGACCTGAAACAGTTCCGTTTCTGCAAGCCCGTTGCCACGAACCCAGGGCATCTTTCCTATCTTTATGCCGGGAAAGACGGCACGGCGGTGATACAGGTGGCGAAGCTGCGGCTGTGCGGCGAAGGCCGCGGCGGCGACTGCCCCACGGGCCGTTTCGGCTGGGCCGATGGCTCGGACAACCGTCCGGTGGAGGGCCTTCGCCTCTGGAACTTGAAGGAAGCGTGCCGCTAACGGCCCCCACCCAATGCTAAGACATTTGCAGCGTTAGATTTGTGAGGGGAAACCGTACGCTTCGACCGGGGGCCTGGAATCTGTTTGGGAGCCGAGTTAAGAAAGTTGTCGATTACATTCTGAAAACGCGAGATGCTCCCACGATTTTTTCTATCCGAATTTTTTGATTGGGGAAAACGAATCTTCAGGGAATGGCGAAGGTCTTCAAGAACGTCACTAATCGTAATACCTTGCACCGTTTTTTTGCCTGTGCCTCCGGCCCTTTTGACAATCAACAAATCCCCAAGAAGTTTGCATTCTATGCGAATAAGATCCTCAGGGCTTGTGTAGTTGACAATAATCACATTTGGGTCGTCAGGAACGAGACTGATGCCTGTAAACTGTTTCGCTACAAGAGGCGGTCGGCTGGGTGCAGGCTGAAACGGTTGAAGCATGCCATTTAGGCCGTCATTTTTCAGTATATCCGCAAGAGTAAGCCCACGCACATCCTTAACCTCGCTTCCGTTTTGCAATTTTGGTGGTTTTATCTCGACCAGATCGCCATAAAGGCCCACAAAAAGAGTTATGCTGTTCTGGACCTGATCAGGGTTGGAGCAACGATAGCTTAAACGGACACTATCCCATTTGGCCGGGTTAATCGAATAGCGTTCTTTATCTGTAATGTGCCAAGGGCCGCTCAAGATCAGTTGCCTCCATGCAGGACCCTGCATATTTATGAGACGGGTCTGGTATGCGCAACAACATCAATAGTTTCAAAGAAAGATTCACGGCAAGCAGGCGGTGTTAATTCGCGGCGGCAATGCGCGTTTTTCCCAAAATCAGATTGACCAGAACCGCGACAACAATAGCGGCGGCGAAAGACATTGGGAAGATAATCAGCCCCGTCCATTGCAGCGGCGCATAGGCCAGCACCGCAAGAAAAGCCAGAATGCCGTAATTGCCGGCGGTGGCGCCCAACACCAGATGGTTGAGAACATTTGCCCCGTAATCGCGGTGCGAGAAAACCAGCATGATCGTGAGGAAAAGCGGCAGGATGGAAATCACGCCGATGGCGCGCGGCGGCAGGATATGGGCCAGCAGGGTCACGGCGACCAGAAAGGCCGCGCCCGCCGCGGCGCGCAGCCACAGGGTCTGCTGACCGATGGCGGCGGCGGCGCCCCAATCCTTCTGGCGGCCCAGATAGAAAAGGCAGGCCAGTGGCGCGATCAGCGCAAGGGCAAATTCGATGCCGCGCGGAAGCGCAAGTTCGCCCAGCGCGAAAACAATCACGCAATAAACCGCAAGGCTGGCCAGGATTGACGTAACCCAGTTCCGGCGTCTTGCGCAGGAGAGGTAGGCGATAAAGTAAAACGGCACGGCAACCATGCCGGCGAACATCGTCCCGGTGTTGTGCTGCACATAGGCTTGCCCCTGTTCGATGGCCAGAAAAACGACTACCGGCCCCACATTCAACGGCAGGCCGGTGAACAGCCCGCCGATCTTGTGCCCGAACTTTCTCTGTAACAGCGAGATAAGAACGAGCAGCGCCGGGGTGGTCATGAGCTTCAGGAGGAAAAGGGACATGGATCGCGCTCGCGTGAATGGACTGTTTATACTGGTTTTTCACCCCCATGACATTCCGAAAAAAGGGTGCTATGAACCAGGGCCAGTTGATTCACCTTTGCCGGGAGCCTTTTCTTATGTCCAGCATCGACCCCGCCCGGATGAGCAGCCTTGTGCCGATTGTGATTGAGCAGACGGCGCGCGGCGAGCGCAGCTTCGACATCTATTCGCGCCTGCTGAAAGAGCGCATTGTTTTCCTCACCGGCGACGTGAATGATTATGTGGCCAGCCTGATCTGCGCCCAGCTTCTGTTCCTTGAATCGGAAAACCCGCAAAAAGACATCTTTTTCTACATCAACTCGCCGGGCGGCATCGTCACGTCCGGCATGTCGATTTACGACACCATGCAATACATCAAGCCGGACGTCTCCACCATCGTGATGGGGCAGGCGGCGTCCATGGGCTCGCTGCTGCTGGCGGGCGGGGCCAAGGGCAAGCGCTACGCGCTGCCCAACAGCCGCGTGATGGTCCACCAGCCCTCCGGCGGCTTTCAGGGTCAGGCGACCGACATCATGATTCATGCGCAGGAGATCATCAACCTGCGCAAGCGGCTGAACGAGATTTATGTCAGGCATACGGGCCAGCCAATCGAGAAAATCGAAGAGGCCATGGAGCGCGACCGTTTCATGTCGCCCGAAGAAGCAAAATCATTTGGCATGATCGACGAAGTGATCGTGCAGCGCCCCCCCTCGGCGAACGGCAAGAAGCCGTAACGAAAAAACATCTCCGCCCGCATACCGCCACGGAAAAACCACCATCCCGGACGGGATGGCATTACACGGCATTCACCGCGGTTCCGGTAAAATTTTTCCTTGCGCCTTTTACGCGGCGCACCTAACTTTGAAACGCTGGCGTGTAAAGTAAATTGCCTGCGTACAATAAAATCGGGCCTCTTCCGCCGTTTAGAAAGCGTTAAGGTATTGGGGCGCTTAATGAAGGGCGGGGGGACAGTTCAGGAAAATCCATGTCCAAAACCGGCGACAGCAAGAACACGCTCTATTGCTCCTTCTGCGGCAAAAGCCAGCACGAGGTGCGCAAGCTTATCGCGGGCCCCACGGTCTTCATCTGCGATGAGTGCGTTGAACTGTGCATGGACATCATCCGCGAGGAGACGAAAACCTCCATCGCCAAAACGCGCGACGGCGTTCCTTCCCCCAGGGATATCCGCGACGTGCTGGATGATTATGTGGTGGGGCAGGATCACGCCAAGCGCATCCTTTCGGTCGCCGTGCACAACCACTACAAGCGCCTGGCGCATGGCGCCAAACCGGGCGGCGACGTGGAGCTGGCGAAATCGAACATTCTTCTGGTGGGGCCGACCGGCAGCGGCAAGACGCTTCTGGCGCAGACCCTCGCCCGCATCCTGGACGTTCCCTTCACCATGGCCGACGCCACCACGCTGACCGAGGCCGGCTATGTGGGCGAGGACGTGGAGAACATTATTCTCAAGCTGCTGCAATCGTCCGATTACAACGTGGAGCGCGCGCAGCGCGGCATCGTGTATATCGACGAGATCGACAAGATCAGCCGCAAGTCCGACAATCCTTCCATCACGCGCGACGTGTCGGGCGAGGGCGTGCAGCAGGCGCTGTTGAAGATCATGGAGGGCACCCTGGCCTCGGTGCCGCCGCAGGGCGGGCGCAAGCATCCGCAGCAGGAATTTTTGCAGGTCGACACCACCAACGTCCTGTTTATCTGCGGCGGGGCCTTCGCGGGGCTGGAAAAAATCATCAGCCAGCGCGGGCGCGGCACGTCCATCGGCTTCGGCGCCGATGTGCGCGCGCCGGACGAGCGCCGGTCGGGCGACGTCCTGCGCGAGGTGGAGCCGGAAGACCTGCTGAAATTCGGCCTGATTCCCGAATTTGTCGGCCGCCTGCCGGTCACCGCCACGCTGAACGACCTGGACGAGGCGGCGCTGGTTGAAATCCTCACCAAGCCCAAGAACGCGCTGGTGAAGCAATATCAGCGCCTGTTCGAGATGGAGAGCGCCAAGCTGGAGTTTTCGGAAGACGCGCTTTCCTCCATCGCCAAGAAGGCCATCGCCCGCAAAACCGGCGCGCGCGGCCTGCGCTCAATCATGGAAGCCATTCTGCTCGACCCCATGTACGAACTGCCGGGGCTTGAGAATGTGGAAAAGGTCATGGTCTCGAAGGACAATGTGGAGACCCTGTCCAAGCCGCTCTATATCTATGGCGACGCCGGCAAGGCCGAGACGAAATCGGCGTAAAGGCTTTAGGTTCAATGGACAATTATCAACACGAACATTCCCGCGACCCGGCTACGCTAAAGCTACGCCGGGCCTTTTTGCAAGTGCGCCCTGCGAAGCCGAAGGCGAAGCAGGGAAGCGGGAATCCCATTT
>JANQEX010000097.1 GCA_028278105.1 Alphaproteobacteria bacterium
CCGTCCCGGCGGGGCCGTGACTCCGGCGATAAAGCCGGCGGCGGGCTTTTTAACCTTGCCGGACCTGATAAAGGCCGCCGCCTCTTCCTCGGCGCTGCCGCCGATTTCGCCGATCAAGAGGATGCCCGCCGTTTCATCATCGGCCATGAACAGCTCCAGCGCGTCGATAAAGCTCAGGCCGTTCACCGGATCGCCGCCGATGCCGATGCAGGTGCTTTGCCCAAGCCCCGCGGCGGTGGTTTGCGCCACGGCTTCGTAGGTGAGGGTGCCCGAACGCGAGATGATGCCGATCCTGCCGCGCTGGTGAATGCTGCCCGGCATGATGCCGATCTTGCATTCGCTGGGCGTGATGATGCCGGGGCAGTTGGGGCCGATGAGGCGCGTCCTGCCGCCCGCCAGCGCCCGCTTGACCCGCACCATGTCCAGAACCGGAATGCCTTCGGTGATGCAGACCACCAGGGGCAGGCCGGCATCGGCGGCTTCCAGAATGGCGTCGGCCGCAAAGGGCGGCGGCACATAGATGACCGAGGCGTTCGCGCCGGTTTTGGCCACGGCGTCGGCCACGGTGTCGAACACCGGCAGGCCCAGATGAACCGTTCCCCCCTTGCCGGGCGTGACCCCGCCCGTCATTTTGGTGCCGTAGGCCAGCGCCTGTTCGGAATGAAACGTCCCCTGCGCGCCGGTGAAGCCCTGGCAGATGACCCTGGTATCCTTGTTGACGAGAACGGACATGGGATTCCTTCAATAAGTGAAGAGTGAAGGGTGAAAAGTGAAAAGTGGAAAAACCGGGTCATCCTGGAAACCGCCGCAGGCGGTTATCCAGGATATCTTTCCTTTAATGGCCTGAGATTCCGGGTCATTGCTCGCTCGCGCTCGCAATGCCCGGAATGACGCGGTTTTTTCATTCTTCACCTTTCACTCCCCCAAAGCTCACGCCCCCAAAGCCGTCATTCCGGAAAGGGCGAGCGGAGGCGAGCCCTTATCCGGAATCTCGTGCCATCTATGGGAAAGATATCCTGGATAACCGCCTGCGGCGGTTTCCAGGATGACGCCCATTTTTTTCACTCTTCACCCTTCACTCAATTCAGGCGGCGTCCTTCTTCAGCGTGGCGACGACCTTTTCCGCGGCCTCGGCCAGGTTGCCGGCGGCGATGACGGGAAGACCGCTTTCCGCCAGCATTTTCCTGCCCAGATCCACGTTAGTGCCTTCCAGCCGCACCACCAAAGGCACGGCAAGGCTCACCGCGCGCGCCGCGTCGATGATGCCGCCCGCGATGATGTCGCAGCGCATGATGCCGCCGAAAATATTTACCAGAATGGCCTTCACATGCGGATCGGACAGGATGATCCTGAAGGCTGCGGCCACGCGCTCTTTCGTCGCCCCGCCGCCGACGTCAAGGAAATTGGCCGGCGCCGCGCCGTAAAGCTTGATGATGTCCATGGTGGCCATGGCCAGCCCCGCGCCGTTCACCATGCAGCCGATCTCGCCGTCCAGCTTCACGTAGTTCAATCCGTTCTGCTGCGCCTCGGTCTCGGCGGGGTCTTCCTCCGCCGCGTCGCGGAGCGCCGGGATGCCGTCATGGCGGAACAGGGCGTTGTCGTCGAAATTCATCTTGGCGTCCAGCGCGATCACGTCGCCCGCGCCCGTCACCACCAGCGGGTTGATCTCGACAATCGCGGCGTCAAGTCCGGTAAACGCCTTGTACATCGCGGTCAGAAACGCCACCGCCTTGCCGACCTGCCGGCCTTCGAGGCCAAGGCCGAAGGCGATCCTGCGGGCGTGGAAGGGTTGCAGGCCCGTCACGGGATCAACGGCGCATTTCAGGATTTTTTCGGGATGCCGGGCGGCGACTTCTTCAATCTCCATGCCGCCCTCGGTGGAGGCCATCACCGTGACGCGCGCGCTGGCGCGATCCACCAGCAGGCCAAGGTAAAGCTCGCGCCGGATGTCGCAGCCTTCCTCGATATAAAGCCGCCGCACCTTCTGGCCCTTTGGTCCCGTCTGGTGCGTGACGAGGGTGGAGCCCAGCAGGCGCGCGGCTTCGGTTTTTACCGCGTCAAGGTCTTTCACCACCTTCACGCCGCCGGCCTTGCCGCGCCCGCCGGCATGGATCTGCGCCTTCACCACGACCGGGCTGGAAGGGGCCAGCCTGCGGGCGGCGTCCACCGCCTCTTCAACCGAAAAGGCGGGGAAGCCGTTCGGCACCGCCACGCCATAACGGCGCAGCAGCTCCTTGGCCTGATATTCGTGGATGTTCATGGAGGGCGCGGAAAAAGCGTGGAAAAGACGCTTTTTTCTAGCCCGTATGGCCGCAGGGGTCAATTAAGGGTCGAAAGGGTCGAATAAAAAAAGGGTCGAAAGGGTCAGGAGGGTCCATGGGGTCAACAAAAAGGACCCTCATGACCCTTGTGCCCCTTGAGACCCTCTTTTCTGGCGCGGCGCTGCGGTCCAGGTATAGGCGTGCCTGCGCGCATATGTTTGAAGGGTCAAGAGGGTCGAATAAAAAAGGGTCGAAAGGGTCGGGAGGGCCCATGGGGTCAACAAAAAAGACCCTCATGACCCTTGTGCCCCTTGAGACCCTCTTTTCTGGCGCGGCGCTGCGGTCCAGGTATAGGCGTGCCTGCGCGCATATGTTTGAAGGGTCATCAGGGTCGAATAAAAAAGGGTCGAAAGGGTCGGGAGGGCCCATGGGGTCAACGAAAAAGACCCTCATGACCCTTGTGCCCCTTGAGACCCTCTTTTCTAGCGCGGCATGGGGTTGTTCTGCGCGCCGCCGCCGGTGCCCAGCATGAGCAGGAAGAGAAACAGCCCCAGCACCACCGCCACCATGCTGCCGACAAAAGCGCTGAACAGCAGCACCTTCGGCATGCCCTCGCGGGTGAATTCGAGGCCCGCCGCGGCATAGGCCAGGAGGCTGCGCAGGCCGAGCTTGCGCGGATCGCGCACACCGGGATAGGCGGCGTCGATCAGCCCGGTTTGCAGGAAAATGTTGCAGACAAGGCGCAGGAAGGTCATATGCGCCTCGCTCATCTCCGACAGGCCCGAAGCCAGGTCCGGCTTGAACATGAAGTCCAGAACCTCCTTGCGGCGCTGCTTGGCGGGATCAATGGGACGGCCTTTCTTGTCGACCGCCGGCTTGCCGGGGTCGATGCTTGGCGGCGTCGGCGGCGTGAAGGGATTAAAGGGTTTGAAGCTCATG
>JANQEX010000005.1 GCA_028278105.1 Alphaproteobacteria bacterium
ACGAAAGCCCGGACAAAAAAAGGGTAGTGCCTCAGTTTGGCTGACATCATGCCCGCGACCCGGCTTCGCTAAAGCTACGCCGGGCCGTTTTGCAAGCTCGCCCTGCGTAGCCGGAGGCGAAGCAGGGAGGCGGGCATCCCATTGTTTTTAATCAAATGGGCCCCCCGCCGGAGCCTGTCCCCGCCCCCGCTTTCGCGGGGACAGGCTCCAGCGGGGGCGGGGGTGATTTTCAAAGTGAGACACCACACCAAAAAAAGGGCGGCCCGAAGGCCGCCCTCTGTCATTGATTTGATATAGCCACCCGTTAGAACAGTCTCAGAATGGCCTGCGCCAACTGGCCGGAGATGCCCAGCGACGTGATACCCAACTGATTGCGGGCTTGCAGAGCTTGCAGATTGGCCCCTTCTTCGTTGGTATCGGCAAGGATCAGGTCATCCGAAGCCGTTTGCAGCGTACTGATTAACGATGTCGTGAAGTCCTGGCGGGTCTGGATCACCGACACGTTGTTACCGAAGCCGGACGCCGTGGTGCGCAGCTTGGTCAGGGCCGTTTGCAGCTCGGACACGGAAGTATTAATATCCGTATCCCCCGCCCACAGGTTTGCCGCGGCGGTGATGCTAAGACCGCCCCCAACGTTCAGATCAACCGCGTTAATGGTCAGCTTGCTGGTATTGTCTTCGTTAAAGTAGACCACCAGGCTGGTTGAACTGGAGTTGATGAGATTGGTGCCGTTAAAGGTCGCGTCGTTGACAAGGCCATTGACCTGATCCAGCAGATCGTTGAACTGCACGGCCAGACCCGAACGAACGGCGGCATCCGTGCTCTGCAAGGCCGTGGTGGTAAGACCGCGGGCCTGCTCAACGAGCTTGGTGATGGACTCGATGGCGTTGGAGGCGGCCGTCACCGTCTGCAGGGCGATGGACAGGTTATCCTTAATGCCGCTGAGGTCGCTCGCGCGGTTAAGGAAGCCCGAACTCGAAAAATAGGCGGTGGCGCCGTCGAGCGCGGAGTTGATCTTCTTGCCCGTTGCAAGGCGGTTTTGCGTAACTTCAAGAAGACTTGCCGTTTGCTGCAGCGAGCGCAGGTTCGCGCGAGCCGAAGCGGTGAGAGAAATTTGGGAAATACCCATACTTGAACTCCTTTCAGGACTTTTTGGAGAGCGACTCCTTCACTCTCATGCCTTACCGGAACTTCCGTGAAAGCACATAAAACTATATGCGAAGCCGATGCCAGCACCAAAACAAAAAATGGTTTTGCGAATCAATGGGATCAAAAAATGAGGCTGTGATGCAACTGGGCAATATTTTCCTCCCCAGGATATTTTTTCCCGGCGCCCGGCAAGATTGTCCCTCATGCGAAATAAACTTCGATATCTAAAAGGTTTGTTAAGAGCTTTCGCGCGATAATTCTTCTTGAGCGTGTAAAGGCCTGCGCGCGACGCGAACCGAGTTGCATGACAGGCCGGCAGACGCAATCCGGTCCGAGGAGCGGGCGAGGAAAGAGGTGACGACATGATTGACCAACTCTCAAGCGCAACAAGCAAGCCCGCGCCGGCCGTTTCGGCGCCGGCCCCGGCCGCCACGCGGAAGCCGTCCGCTTCGCCGGACGTTGTTCCCGTGGCGCCGATCAGCCCGCGGCTTCGTTATGATTCGACTTCGGGCGTCGTGGTGACCGAGTTCCTGAAAGAAAACGGCAACGTGGACTCGCAAATTCCGTCCGCCGCCGTGCTGGCCTATCTGCGCGTCGGCCTTCAGGCGGATGGAACGGGCGCGCCACAGGAAAACGCCGAACCCTTGAAAGCCTGACGGCCTTTCAATCCCGCGATGCGCCGCTAGGATAAAGCGCCTGCCCGCCGCAGGCGCTTTTTTTGCAGGATCATCCTTTTGACATCTCCCCTCGCCTCCCTGCTGGAACAGGCGCAACGCCTTCATGCTTCGGGGCAAAGCGGCGCGGCGCTGGAAGCGCTGGACAACTGGCGGCGGTACGAAGCGTCATCGCCGCGGGTCTATCAGGCCATGGCGGCCATCTTCATGGAACTCGGCCTGGACGAGACCGCGGGCAAAACGCTGCATGAGGGATTGAAACGCCATCGCGGCGACGTCCTCCTTTCCAACCAGCTCGCCAATCTGTTCTACCGCATGAACCGCGCCGAAGAGGGGCGCGTGCTTCTGGCTCCTTTCATGCAGGACGGGAAAGCGCCGCTGCCCCTGCGCCTGACCTACGCCACGCTCAGCAAGGCGGCGGGCGATGTCAGGACGGCCCGGCATTTTTTCGACCAGGTTCTGAAAGAGGATTCCGGCAATGTCGCGGCTCTTTCCAATCTCGCCGGCCTGTTTGCCGATGCCGGCGATTTCGGCAAGGCCATTGAACTTTATTCAAGAGCCCAGTCCATCGATCCACGCAACAGCCATATCGGCAATCACCTCGCGCGTTGCCAGTTTCTTGCCGGGAACCTGGCGGAAGGCTGGAAGAACAACGCGGCCCGCTTCGGTTTTTTTGAAAATGATCCCCACGCCACGGTCCGCCGGCGGCCATTCACGCAACCCGTGTGGAAAGGCGAAAGGATCGCCGCGACGGACGCCCTGCTGCTATGGGCCGAACAGGGGATTGGCGAGGAAATCCTTTTTTCCTCCCTTCTGGGCGACGCGCAAAAGCGCGCACCAAAAGTGATCGCCGAATGTTCGCCGCGCCTGGTTTCCCTGTTCGCGCGCAGTTTCCCGGAGATCCGCTTCGTGGCCCGCGCGGATCCACCGCATCCCGATTTGCAGGACTCCCGCATAATCTTTCAGGCGCCGTTCGGCGACCTTGGCGGCATTTTTCGCGCAAGCTTTTCGGATTTTCCGCAAGCGCACGCCCATCTCAAGCCGGACAGCGAAAGAACGAAACATTTCCGCGCCGCCTATCAGACCCTCCTGCGGGAGCGCGGCCTTGAGGGGGGAGACATCATCGGCTTTTCGTGGCGCAGCCAGGCGCTCCGGCACGGCGATCCCAAAAGCACGCGCCTGACCGATTGGGCGGAGATGTTCGGGGCATCAAAACATCTTTTTGTCAGCCTGCAGCACGAGCCCGCGCCGGAAGACCTTGATTTCGCCTCGGCCTGCGGCTGGAACCTTCATGCCGACCCCGCCGCCGACCAGGCCCGCGACCTGGACGGCTTCGCCGCGCAGGTTGCCGCCATGGACCGCGTGATCACGGTCAGCAACACCACCGCGCATATGGCAGGAGCGCTGGGCATAAAAGCGGCGGTGCTTCTGCCGGCGTCACGCGGCCTGCTGGGGCACTGGTCCGGCGCGGGAAGCTCTTCGCCCTGGTATCCCTCGTTGACCCTTTTGCGCCAGACGCAGGATAGCGACTGGCGGCCGGTCATCGCGCACGCCACGGCCTTCGCCGTAAACGGCTAATAAATCCTTGATTGGGGCGCTTGCGGCGGCGGCAAGGGAACGGCGTCAATCACCGGACGGGATTTTTGGGGCTTCACCGCCTTGCGCCGGGTTTTGACCGTTTTCTTCTTTGTCTTTTTCCTTTTGTTCTCTTTTGCCTTTTTCTCCGTTCTTTTTTTCGAATGTTTCTCCGCGCTTTTTTCCCCGGCTTTCACCGGTTCCGCCGCAGGCCGTTTTTCTTCAACCTTGACGCCCGGCTTTTCGGGAACAGGTTGCGCGGGCGTCTTCGCCGCCGGAACGCTTGGGTCTCCATCTTCTCCTTTTCCCGGCGTGAATTTTTGCTTCGCGTCAAAATTGATCTTCCGCTCAAGCCCCAGTTCTCTTACGGCTTTTTTCAGGTTCATCAGCGTTTCTTCGTTACTGCCGGGAAGGGGAGCTTTTTTCTTCGGCGCATTGATGGCGCCGGGCGGAACAGCGGCCGTGGTTGCGGATGGCGCCATTGCCGGCGTGGGCGGCAATTCAGGTTTTGCAAAAAGAGAGCCGTGTTTCTTGCTACCCAGGCTGACCGCATTCGGATGACGCGGCTTCAGCGGCCCGCCGGGAAGATAGGTCGGGCGGATGTCCTCGACATAAACCGAGGTTGAATCGGTGGCTTCGGGCAAGGGATCGTCCTCGCCGAAGAGGGAATCCTTTTCCGCTTCACCTTCCGGCCGGATGACCGTGGGGCGGAAAAGACCGACGGGCACGCTGTAAGCCTCCACGATGAAGGTGAAGTCGGGCTCGTCCTCCGCCGCCTCGTCGAAATAATAGGCCATGTCCTCGTAAAGCCGTGTCTCCTTCTGGAAGCGCCGGAGATTCTTCTTCATCGGCGGGCCGTATTCCTCGAAAGCGTATTTTTCCTCGTAATCGAAAATGCTCTGCCAAAGCGGGCGGTTGGCTTCCATGGCGCTGAGCGGCCCGGACCGCGCCTGCGCCTCCAGGCCCTGAAAACAAACCAGCCCCAGCAGCAGCAACCCCGCCGCGCAGGCCCCGCCCGGTTCCGGACGGCCGTTTTTGGATCGCAGAAAGCCCATCCCGGAAAGCTTGGAATGGATTAACTAACAAAGGCTAAACAAAACAAAGGCCTAGCAAAAACAGGGGCTTCCTTCCCAATCCGAAAAAATACTATTCAAGAATGTTTTGGCTTTGCCACGCTTTTTTATTTGTGGCTATACTCCGGGCCGCAATGGTTTCCGGCCGCTGTTTTTCCTTAAAAGACCGTGGCGGGTGTTCAACAATTTTCAAGGGTGGATCCGTTTGTCCCGTTTCGAGTCTGGTTCGGCCATGCCTGCCACTGAAGGCACGCCAGCCCAAGGTATCGTGAAGTGGTTTAACAGCGTAAAAGGCTTCGGGTTCGTCGCCATCGACGACAACCCGCAGGATGCTTTTCTGCACATTTCCGTCGTGACGCGCGCCGGCCTGCAAGGGCTGAACGAAAACACGCGCATAAGCTGCATGGTCGCGCCCTCGCAGCGCGGCATGCAGGTCACCCGCATCGTCGAGGTTCTGGGCATCGATCCCAATGCCGCGCCGTCCGGCCCCGGTCCTGGCGGGGGCGGGTACGCCACGCCGGGCGGCCCGGAAGTGGAAGTGGTCGGAACCGTGAAATGGTACAAGACCGACAAGGGCTTTGGCTTCGCCATTCCCGAAGACGGAACCAAGGATGTTTTCATCCACCGCAGCGTTCTGGCGCGCGCCGGTCTTGGCACGATTGAGCCGGGCCGCAAAATCCGCATGAAGGTGCAAAGCTCGCAAAAAGGCCGCGAGGCTTCCAACATCGAAGTTCTCGATCAACCGTTATAATCTTGGATTCAAGCTGTCATGCCTGCCCTCGCAAAAGCAGGAGCGGGGATGACAGTTATAGTCGTGTCCCCTAATTTCCAAACACCTCACACCGAACACTCCCGCGAAAGCGGGAGTCCCATTTTATTGAAAAATAATTGGATTCCCGATTCTCCGCCTCCGCAAAAGCTTCGGCGCAACACTGTGCGAAAGACCGGTAGTGCCTCAGTTTGGCTGACATCATGCCCGCGAAGGCGGGCATCCCATTGTTTTTAATCAAATGGGACCCCCGCCGGGGCCTGTCCCCGCGAAGGCAGGGGCCAAGGTGCTCGAACGAAATGAGCGCGATATCCTAATTTCCCAGATTAACCAGCGTGGCCGGATCGGGGCTGTCGCTGTTCTGCGCGGAGTCTTCCTTGGGCGCGCTGGGGGATTTTTTCTTGCTGCCCTGATAGGCAAGACAGGCATGATCGTAACAATAGGGCAGTCCGGGAATCGCCATGCGGTCGCAGAAATGAAATCCCGGCTTCAGCGGGTCTCCCATGGGCCAGCGGCATTGCTGCGGCTGGGCTTGCGTTGCATTGTTGCTGGATTTGAAAACGCGCGGCTGATAATGGCCGGTCTCGCGGCTGCGCGATGTGTCGCTCTCGGCTTCTTTAAGAAAAGCACGGTTATGATAACCGCCCCCCGTTTCGCGGCGCAGGCCCATGGACTTGGGCGAGGATATGCGGGACTTGATTCCGGCGGCGCTCTTTTCCGGCACGCGCTTGATGGGCGACGGGCGCGACGACAGGCCCAAACGATGCGCCTTGCCGATCACGGCGTTGCGCGTAATCCCTGATCCAAGGCGCGCGGCGATTTCCTTCGCCGAAAGACCGCTTCCCCATAAGTCCTGCAGCATGCCGATACGCGCCGGAGTCCAGGTATTGCTTTGATCTGCCATAATTCAGCCTCATGAGCGGGTTCGGGACGCGGGAAGTCCAGGATCAGGGGCGCAACGATCACGGAGGAGCGGGTTTTACCGGGTCAACATTGCGGCCCAAGATTTGGTGGCCTTTTGAAGGCGCGCTCCCATATGTGCGCCACAGCGGACTCCCTTTGCAAGTGAACTGAGAGCGGCGAGGGAAGATTTCTGTGGGTAAATCAATGCGCTGCGCCGGGCGCTGCGCGGGAGCGGCGGAATATATCCTCGCCGGCAAAGTTGGTTTTCTTGACCCGAAACGCTTTCCTCCTAAATTCTGTCGCAAGGGTCCTGTGGTCCCGTTTTTCCGATTTCCGATTCTCAAATCAAGACCTTGGAGACGATCAATGGCTTTCGAGCTTCCCCCCCTGCCCTATTCCCGCGACGCGCTCGCGCCGGCCATCAGCGAAAAGACCATGGGCTTCCATTACGACAAGCATCATCAGGCCTATGTCACGAATCTCAACAATCTCGTCAAAGGCAAGCCGGAAGAAAGCATGAAGCTTGAGGCGATCATCACGGCCGCGCAGGGCGATCCCGCGAAGGCCGGACTCTTCAACAATGCCGGGCAGGTCTGGAACCATACTTTCTTCTGGAACTCGATGAAGAAGGGCGGCGGCGGGTCCATTCCCCCTGAATTGGAAAAGCGCCTTGTGTCCGATTTCGGCTCGGTCGACGGGTTCAAGGATGAATTCGTTCAGGCCGGAACCACCCAGTTCGGCAGCGGCTGGGCCTGGCTGGTGGAAGAAGGCGGCCGGCTGAAGACCGTCAAGACCGCCAACGCCGACCTGCCCCTGGCGCATGGCCAGAAAGCGCTTCTGACATGCGACGTCTGGGAACACGCCTATTACCTTGATTACCAGAACCGCCGGCCCGACTTCCTGAAGGCCTTCCTGGCCGAGCTTGTGAACTGGGACTTCGCGGCGAAGAATCTGGCGGGATAGGGCATGTCCCATTCAAAAAATGTCATGCCCGCGACCAGACTTCGCTAAAGCTACGCCGGGCTGCGGGGACAGGCTCTGGCGATGATCTCAAAACCCAGGCGCCCCCGCGAAAGCGGGGGCCTAGGTTCAATGGACAATTACCAACACGGACATTCCCGCGAAAGCGGGAATCCCATTTGTTTTCAAAAACAAACTGGATTCCGGGTCGCGGTTGCTGCGCAACCTTGCCCGGAATGTTCATTTAGGGTCTGGACTCAATTAAGCGGGTTTTTTATTCGAAAAAATAACTTCTCACCCCGGCGAAAGCCGGGGTCCAGCATGTTGCCTTCGGCAACATGCAACCGCCTTCGGCGGTTGCTGGATTCCGGCATGCGCCGGAATGAGCAGCTATCTGTTTGGTTT
>JANQEX010000025.1 GCA_028278105.1 Alphaproteobacteria bacterium
GCGCAACCTTGCCCGGAATGTTCATTTAGTCTTTTCAATGACTTGAGTTTAATTGCCCATTGAACCTAAGGCTCCCGTCAGGAAATAACCTTGAAAAAGCGCTTGAGGCGGATCTGTGCGGGCCATTCCCAGAACGCCCAGAACGGCGTGCCCGCCTTCAGCGAGAAGAAGATGATCTCCGCCCGGCCCACCACATATTCCCGCGGCACCAGGCCCACGCGGTTTTGCACGCGGCTGTCCTGCGAATTGTCGCGGTTGTCGCCCAGCATGAAATAATGGCCTTCGGGCACGGTATAAACGCGGGTGTCGTCCAGGCGGCCCTGGTCGGTCATCTCCAGGATGGGATGCGGCCTTCCCTCCGGCAGGGTCTCGCGGTAGAGCCGCCCCTCCATGCGGAACATGCGGCGGAAATAGGGATGGTCGCGCTCCAGGTCGTCGCCGCCCACGTCATAGGCGCCGAGCATCGCGCGCGGAACCAGCTTGCCGTTGATGGAAAGCCGTCCGCCGCGTATCTGGATTTCATCGCCGGGCAGGCCGATCAGGCGCTTGACGTAATCGGTGGCGCCGTCGCGGGGCAGCTTGAACACCACCACATCGCCGCGCCGGGGCGGCGGGGCCGCCGGAAAACGGCCCTTGGGAAGCTCCACGCCGAACCAGTCCTGCACGAAGCCAAGGCCGACGGAGCGGGCGCTGTAGCCATATGTCCATTTCGAGACGAACAGGTAATCGCCCGTCAAAAGCGTCGGCACCATGGAGCCGGACGGGATGCTGAAGGGCTCGAACAGGACGGCGCGGAAAACAATGGCGATAACGGCGGCGGCCAGCAGCGTGCGAAGGAAAGACCACAGCCCGTCATCGGCACCGGGCGCGTCGGAAGGGAAAGATGCCATTTTTGACCTGTTGCGGCTTGCATGCGTTCTTTGCGCAATGCAAAATCCTTACTCCAAAGGCGGGCTTTCCGAAAGCGGTAAATCAATACCGTTTTCCGTGATGAAGAACCGGAAAGCCCAACAGCAAACTCCTCTCCCCTTGCCCGGCTTCGCCTTCGGCTACGCCGAGGTCCTTGGAGCAAGCTCGTCCACCGAAGCTCGCAGAGCGGAGGCGGAAGGGAGAGGATGCAAGAGCCTGGGTTTGGACGCGAAGCGGCCAAACCCTTGGCTCTTGCTGGTGAGGGGTTCCCTTCCCCAACCCCTCCCAGAGGGAGGGGAATATAAAGTCTCATCTCCCTCCCTCCGGGAGGGAGAAGGGGGAGGGGAAATGTCCGGCCTCTTCCAACGGCACGGCTTCGATCATCACCAAAGCCTCGGCCACGTCTTTTTCGTCGGTCAGGCTCAGATGGATTCGCGCGGCCATGCCCGGAGGAGTCAGCGCCCGCAACCGCGTCAGGGCCGCGCCCTGCAGGACAAGGTCCGGCTTGCCGCGCGGGTCGTTCACGACGCCGATCTGCTTCCAGGCCACGCCGCCGCCCATGCCCGTGCCGAGCGCCTTGGCGCAGGCCTCCTTGGCGGCGAAGCGCTTGGCCAGCGTGGGCGCGGGGACGTGGCGCGCGGCGGCCCTGGCGCGCTCCTCTTCCGTAAAAATGCGGGCGAGAAACCGCGCGCCGTGACGCCGGTAAACGGTTTCCACGCGCGCGATATCCACCCGGTCCTGCCCGATGCCGAGAATCACGCTATTTCCCCCTCCCCCCGCGCCGCCTGCATGCGGCTTTTCATTTCGCGGATGCTGGCGGCGAAGCCCAGGAACACCGCCTCGCCCACCAGAAAATGGCCGATATTCAACTCGCGCATCTCCGAAATGGCCGCAACAGGCGCGACATTTTCGTAAGTCAGGCCGTGGCCGGCGTGAACCTCAAGCCCCAGCGCCGCGGCAAGCCGCGCGGCTTCCTGCAGCCGGCGCAACGCGGCGGGACCCGGATCCCGCGCGTAGGCGCCGGTGTGGAATTCCACCGCCTGCGCTCCGGCCCGCGCCGCCGCGTCCACCTGAACGGCATCGGGATCAATAAAGGGCGCCACCTGAATGCCGGCATCCTTCAGCCGCGCGATGCTTTCGGCAAGAGGACGCCCGCCCGCCCGCACATCCAGCCCGCCCTCGGTGGTCAGCTCCTGCCGGCGTTCGGGCACAAGGCAGACCGCCCGCGGGCGGAGCCTGAGGGCGATGCCCAGCATCTCTTCCGTGACGGCCATTTCCATGTTGAGGGGCAGTCCCGCATCCTTCAGCGCCCGCATGTCGGCGTCACGGATATGGCGGCGGTCCTCGCGCAGATGGGCGGTGATGATATCGGCCCCGGCATCAAGCGCGAGGCGCGCGCCGCGCAGGGGATCGGGATGCGCGGTCCCGCGCGCGTTGCGCAAGGTGGCGATGTGATCGATGTTGACGCCAAGACGAAGGGACATGGGGCGTTTTAGGGCGTTTTTAGGGTATTAGGGTATTGGGGTTTTAGGGTATTTATAGCAGCAGATTCTTTTACCCTAACACCCCAATACCCTAACACCCTTACTTCGCCTTGCGGCCCGGCGCCGGTTCGGAGCCGCCGCTTGCGCTGCCTTCCAGTTGCTGGATGATCTGCGACAGCGAGGCCACCAGATCGGCGTCGCCTTTCGCCGATGGCGGCGGCGCGGACGAGGGGGTTCCCGCGCTCCGCGCCGCGCCGATTTCCTTCAGGCGCTGGACCATGTCGCGGGCCGCTTCTTCCTGCGTATGGCGCACCGGCGGCGGGACGGGCGCGGACGGCGCGGCGCGGGCCGCGCCCTGGATGACCATGCTGCGCGGCGAGACCGGCGGCGTGGCGGACGGGGAAGACGCCGCCGCAGCCGGCGGCGCGGGCGGTGCTTTTGCCGAAAGCGGCGGAATCGTGTCGACCGCCTGCGCGGCCAGTGACAGGGCCGTTGAAAAGCGGGCGTTGAGCGAGTCGAACTGCTCGATGGGCGCGCGCAGCGCGTCGGCCGCGGAGGCGATCTTGCCGATCTGGCCGTCCACGCGGCCGGACAGGCTGCCGGCAATGGTTTCGATGGCGCCGGCTTGCGATTCCAGGCGTTGCGACAGGTCCGCCGCCGCCTGGCTGGCCGTTTGCGAAGCGGCGGCAATTCTCCCGGCGCTGCCTTCCAATGCGTTCGCCTGCTGGCTTGCCGCGCCGGAGCTTTGCTCCAGATTGCGGGAGAGGACGCGGCTGATTTCATCAAGCTGCGCCAAAGCCGCCGCCAGCGTACCCGCCGTTTGGGCCATGGCCTTGTTGCGCGCGGCAAGCGTTTCGGCGCTTTCGTCCACGCATCCGGCCGTTTCCTGCGCCGCGCCGCGCACGGAAACAATTTGCCGCCCCAGATCGGCCAGGCCCGTGTTGAGCCGGCCGGTCAGGCCGCCGATGACGTTTTCGAAGCTGTCTTTCACGCCCAGCAGGTTCCGGTCGGCCTGCTCCATGCTTTGGGTGACCTGTTCGATGGAGGCCTGCAACGACGCAACCCGCCCCGTTTGCGTGGTCAGGTTTTCGTTGAACAGGTCCAGCACCTGCCCCGATTTCTGCGCCACGTCGAACAGCGCGCCCTGGCTTTTCTGCAAAAGCGCGCTGGCTTCGGCGATGTTGTGTCCGGCGTCGGCCACCGAACCGGCGGCGCGCTGGCTTTCCTGGCGCAGATCCTCGGTGGTGCGCGTGAAGTCTTGCGCGGTTTTCTCGGCTTCGCCCAGCATGACGCGCATGTCCCGCGTCAGGCCGTCGCAGGCGGACTGAAGCCCGGACAGCGTGGTTTCGGCGCGGCCGAGCAGCGCCTGAAGCTCGGATTCGGCATGGCCGCGCAGGCGGGCGAAGACCTGCCCCGCGGCCTGGGCGGCCTCTTCGCTGTCCGTGCCCAGCGCGTCGCGGATGCGCTGCGCCAGACCCTGCATCTGGACAAGATTCTGGCCCACCGCGTCGCGCATGGCGCGCACCTCGGCCTCGGCCGTCTCACGAAGGCGCGCCACGACCTGCGCGGCGTGATCGGACCCCGCCGTCGCGCCGGAGCGGACGATATCCAGCATCTCCGTGCCGTGGTCCTGCACGCGGCGAAGCTGCTCGTCCAGCGCGGCCACCTGGCCGGCCAGCGTGGCGCGGAAATCTTCCTGCAACCCGGCCAGGCGGCCGGCGGCTTCGTCCAGCGTGGCGCGCATGTCGCCCTGAAGCCCGGACACGACCTGGCCGCCTTGCGCGCGCAACTGTTCCAGGGCCTGCCGGGCGCAGGCTGCGGCGGTTTGCGCGTTCTGCTCGGCGATTTTCGGCAAGGCCGCGAAGACCTGCTCCACCTGGGCGGCGCCGGCTTCGGCTTCGGCGCGCAGGCCGTCGGCAAGCTCGGCCATTTTCCTTTGCAGTTCCCCGGCGCCGAGACCCGCCTTGCCGGACAGGTTCTTGATCTCGTCCTCGAAGGCGCAGAGCATTTCGGAGAGACGTTGCAGCATGGAATCGCCGATGTCCTGAACGCCCGCCTTGACGCGGTCGGTCTGGGTGGAAAGGTTGCGCAGGAGGAAATGGGCTTTTTCCAGCGTCTCGCCGATCTGCTGGCCGCTGGCGGCCAGCGTCTCCGCCGTCTGGTCGATCCGGCCGGTGTGCTGGGCCAGGCGCTCGCCGAATTCCTCAAGCCGCAGGCTGGCGGCGTCGCCCGCGTCTTTCAGGTGATTGGCTTCGGCATCGAAGTGGTGGCGAAGGCCTTCGGTCGCCTCGGCGAAACGGCCGACCATCTGGTGCACCATGGCGATGGCGAAGTCGCCCCGTTTCTCCAGCGCGTCGCCCGCCGCCGCCATGCCTTGCAGCGCGCCTTCGATGCCCATGCGGAATTCCTGGGTCTGCCCCGCGATGTTCCGGGCGGCCGTCTTGCTTTCGGCTCCCAGCATGAGGCAGGTTTCCTGCATGCGGTTCAGGGCGTCTTCCAGCCCGCCGGCGGCCCCCGCCGCATCGGCGGCGTGCCGGGCCATGCCCTGTCCCAGCGCCTCGAAACGGGCGAGCATGCCGTCGGCCTCGGCCTTCAGTCCCTCGATCTGCAGGCGCAGCCCGTCGGCGGCGTAAAGCGCCTTGGCCCCCAGTTCGGCGGACAGGGCGGTCAGGCGTTCGGCGTTGCGTTCGCTGGAGGCGCGAACTTCCGATTCCAGTTCGGCCAGATGCACGCCGGCGAAGGTCACGCGCTCCGCCTGGCCGGAAAGGGCCTGGGTCAGGTCGCCGACTTTCGTCATGGCGCCGTCCGACATGTTCATGACCTGGCTCGCCGCCTCGGCGAGCTGGCGGAAGGCGGCCTCGCTGACGTCCTCGAACCGCCCGGCCATGCCTTCGGTCTTTTCGATGGCCTGGTTCGTGTGGCGCTCAAGGCCGAGGGAGGCGTCCTCGATCTGGTCAAGCAGCATCTGCAACCGCTTTTGCAGCGCGCCGATTTCTTCCTCCACCGCGCCGCGCGCGGCTTCGGCCTGGCTTTGCAGTTCGCCGGTCGCGCCGGTCAGCGCGCCAAGGCGCGATTCGGCCTGGCCGGCCGCCGCGGCCAGCGACACCGACTGCTCCACCAGATCGGCCACCGCGCGGCGCATGTTTTGCGTGATGCTCTGGCTGCCGTCCGAGACGGCCGTGACCTGGCGGGCGAACTGGTCCTGCATTTCGTTCAGGCGGGCAAAGACCTGCTGCGCCGTGCTGGCGGCGGTGTTCTCGGAGGCCACCAGCGCATGGGTGAACACCGACAGGCGGTCCAGCGCGGCCTGCGTGGTCTGGTCGAGAACATGGCCGCCCTCGGCTAGTTGTCCTTGCATGGAAGCCAGTTGGCGCGTGCGGCCGTCGATATGGCCGCCAAGCCCCTCCAGGCTGGCGGACGCCGCGCGCACCACCTGCCCCAGGTTTTCGGCGCGTTCCTCCAGCCCGCTTTCGCTGATGCGGCTGATCTCGGCCATTTCCGCCGCGACGCCGGCGAAGCGGCCTTTAAGCTGGTCCAGCGCGCCGCCAATGGCCGCCGCCTGCCCTTCAAGATGGGCGCGGACATCGCCGGCCTGCTCGCCCAGCATGGTGGCGGCGATGCGCACGCGGGTATCAGCGGTCTGGCTGTCGTGGATCAGGCCGTTGATCTCAAGCGACATCCCGCGCACCACCTCGGCGATCTTTTTCCTTTCCTCCTCGGCGGTCGTGGTGAGATCCCCCATGCGCGCCTGCATCTGCTCGGCCAGCGCGCCAAGACGCAGCAACACGTCCTGCGTGGCCTGCATGTTGTCGTGCTGGATGGCCTCGATGCGGGCGGCCACGGCATCAAGCCCGGCCAGGGTTTCGGCGGCCTTGTGGCCGGCTTTTTCCTCCTGGGCGGCCAGTTGCGCGTTGAGGTCGGTCAGGCTGGAAGCGTCCTGACGCAGGGATTCCATGAAGGCGTTGATCTGCGTGCGGCCTTCCGAAGTCGCGGCGCGCACTTTCTGCACGGCTTCGTCGAACGGCGCCTCCACATGCCGCCCCAGCGCCTGCAACTCGTCCTTGATGTCCTCGGCGCGGGAAAAGGCCGCCTCGATGCTGGCGTAAAGGCCGTCGCGCACCGATTCCACCGCCACGGCGTTTTCGTTGAGAAGGCCGGTGGCTTCCTCGATCCGGGCGCGAAGCTGCTGCTGCAAGACCTCCTGCTGCCGCTCGGCGGCGGAAACCAGCGATTGCCAGGTGCCCTCGGTCTCGCGGGCGCGGGCGGCCAGACGCGCGCCGGAATCGTCGAACCGCTGCTGCATGTCCTCCAGCGCGCCCAGATGACGGGCCGCTTCGCCGCCAAAGGATTCCAGCCGCCGGTCCAGCCCGTCCAGCGCGTCGCCATAGGCCTTGTTCATCTCGCCGACCGAGGTCTTGGCCCGCGCCTCGGCGTCGAAAATGCGGCCGATCATGACCTCAAGCTTGTTCAGCGCCGCGCCCACGCCCTCGCGCGCCGCCTCCGAGGCGTAGAGCGCCTTTTCGCTGTCCAGGGAAAGTTGCGCGCTGTGCTGTGCCAACTCGCCCGACAGCCCGCCCATGCGTTCCACCACATTGCCGCTGACCTGATCCAGCCTGTCCGCGATTTTTTCGTATTGCTCGGACGCCGTCTGGAAATGCGAGGCGGCGCGCAAACTCTGCGCCTGCACCTGCTCGGAGGCGGTGGCGAATTTTTCATAGGCCCCGGTGGCGCTCTGCTCCATCGCCTGCACGCCCGTTTCCAGCCCTTGCAGAAGATGCGCGGCCTCTTCGGTCAGGCGCAGATGCTTTCGCTCCGCGTCGGCGGCGCAGGCGGTAAGCCCGTCGTTGGTGGCGGAGATTTGCGCTTCCAGCCGCCCGGTCAGCGTATCCAGCGCGGCGATCTCGTTCGCCAGCGTGCGGCTGAGCGACTGCGCTTTTTCGGCAAAGGCCTTTTCATGCGTATCGGAAGCCTGCGCCAGCGCCGCCGTGCCCGTGCCCAGTTCTTCCATGCGGAAGAGCAGGCGCGCGCCGGCGCTTTCCATCACGTCCTGGTTGCGGGCCAGAATTTCGCCCAGCTCGGCCGCGCCTGTCTTGGCGCCGGCCAGCATTTCGGCCATGCGGCGGGCCATTTCGGCTGTTTCCTTTTCCTGCGCGCCGATCTGGGCCGCCACGCTGTCGAAGCTGGCCAGTTTCCTGTCGGCGGTCACGAGGAACTCGCCGATGAGACCGTGCAGCCGGTCCACAAGGCCGGAAAGCCGCTGCGTGGCGGCATCGGCCCGGTCGTCCAGCGTGGCGATATGGGCCGCGATCTTCGTGGCGAGCGCGTTGAAATGCTCGCCGTTGCCGCGCAAAAGCTCTTCCAGCACGCCGGAATCATCGCGCACCACGCCCGACAGGCGGGCCACTTCCTTGCCCGAACGGTCGGCGAGATTCTGGATCGCCTGGCCTTCCTCCTGCAAAACCTGAAGGGCGCCTTGCAGAACGTCGTAACTGCCATCGCCCGCCTGGCGCAGAAGCTCCAACTGGCGCTCCAGCGCGTCGTTGAAGCGGCGCACGCGGTTTTCCGCCTGCGCGCCGGTGCCCAGCACCATCTGCAACTGGCGGCGGAGCGGCTCGGTGATGGCGCGGATGTCGCTGGCGCGTTGCAGATAGGCGATCACCATCCACAACAGCGCCGGCGGCGCCACCGCCCCCGAAAGGCCCAGCGCCACGCTGGTCAGCGGCAGGCCGAACACGGTGCCCCCCGCGTTGAACGCCACGGCCAGCACCGCGCCGAACCAGCCCAGGGTCAGCGCCACGCCCGTCCAGAACGGCCAGGAGAAGCCGGGGGCTTCGCGCCCGCGCAGGGGCTCGCCCAGCGCCGCGGGGCGCTTGAGGTTCCCGGCTTTCAGCGCGGCGCGCGGGCGCGGCGTTTCGTCCGGGATGCGGGTTGTTTTGGCGGCCTCGGCGGCGAAGTCCTTCGCGGATGCGCAGGAAGGATCGGTCCCGGTGGAAACGGGCTTCGGAGGAAAAGGAGGCTGCGGCTTCGCCATGGACGACTCGGAAAGAAAGGATGAAAAACGCGGCACGGCCCGGCGGGCTTCGGGCATTCTAAAGCCGCGCCGTGCAAGGCGCGCAGTTTAGCAAATCCCGGCCGGCGAATTGAACCGTTTTCTTAAAAAACCTTCACCACAGTCTGTGGATAGTTTTGGGGTGAAGAAGGGCGTGTTCACCCGCGAAGGGCACATCCCGCTTGACCGGGATTTCTGCTCCCGCCGCCACATCCCTGGCTTCGGTTTCGCAAGGACGGCCGCGAAAAACCGGTAGTGTCTCACTTTAAAAATCATCCCCGCGTCTAGCTTCGCCTGCGGCGACGCCGAAGTCTTGGCGTACCCGGCGCGCCGAAGCTTGCGGAAGGCGGACGGGCCGGACCCGGTAGTCACCACAAACTCAAGCGCCCCCGCGAAAGCGGGGGCCTAGTTTTATTATTAGGGTCTGAACTCAATTTAACCAAACGTCATGCCAGCCCCGGCTTTCGCCGGGGCCAGGGCGCGCTTGGCTGGAATGACGTGAAAGTGAATCTTTTCAAGGGGCAATTCTTAAATTGAGTCTAGACCCTAAACAAACCGGGTCCCCGCTTTCGCGGGGACGCCTGAATTTTGAGATTCCCGCCGAAGCCTGTCCCCGCCCCGGCTTCCCCGCTACGCCCAAGGGCTTCGCGGGGCGCACTTGCAAAGAGGCCCGGCGGAGCTTTAGCGTAGCCGGGTCGCGGGAATGTTCATGTTGGTAATTGTCCACTGAGCCTCGTGCCCGTCATCCAGGATCAATTCAGCGCCGAGGTGGCGGTCTTCTTGGATTCTTCGGGCGTCAGGCCGCCCAGGGCCAGCTCATGCTCCACGATCTGGATCAGCCCGTTGCCGGCCACTTCCATCTTGGTCTTGAAGACGCAGTCCTTGAACAGCATCGCCGCGTAAACGGTAAAGGTGCCGGACGCGCGGTCATAACCGGCCACGCGCGGCGGCGTCATCTTCAACACTTCCTTGACCATTTTCTTCACGTCATCGGCGGCGTCGGGCGGCGGCTCCAGGTTTTCCACCACCGTCATCGGCCCGTAGGGGCCCTGCACGCAGGCGAAGAAAAAGCCCAGATAATCGGCGATGTTGTCCTGCCGCAGGTCAATCGGGTCGTGCTCGTTCACCGTGTAGATGGGGCGGTTGGTCCAGTCGAGCACGAAGGTGGAATCCTCGCCGCCCGACGGATTGTGCAGGGCGAACATGCTTTTGGGCTGCTTGTCGCGGATGTCGGTCAATTCGTAGAACTGGAAATTGGCGTAGAAAGACAGCTTCGCCACCCGCACCGGACTGTTGCTGGTGGGCAGCGCGTAGTCGCCCAGATACGGATTAACGGCGCCCAGGATCCGCGTGGCGTCGCTGCGCGGAAGGATTTTCCAGTTCAGATTCATGCTTGCCGCGCGATTTTCCCGCGTCCCGAAGGCTAGGGTCTGGACTCATAAATAGCATGAGGTTTTGTTTGCAAAGGTTATCGATATGGCAGGAAACGAGCGAAGCGGTAGTGAACCTACCGCGAGCTACGTTGACGCCCCAGATCGATAACCTTTGCAAACCCTGCGGGCGGGGCGAAAAGAAAGGCCCGGCGTCTTCAAAAGGCTTGTCCGTAGACCCCGCTACG
>JANQEX010000027.1 GCA_028278105.1 Alphaproteobacteria bacterium
GGAGGCTTCATGCAACCGCCTTCGGCGGTTGCTGGATTCCGGCTTCTCCGCCTCCGCAAGCTTCGGCGTGACGGGTGCGCCAAGACCTCGGCGTAGCCGGGCGCCGGAATGAGCAGTTATCTGTTTGGTTTGATTCATTTCTAATTGAGTTCAGACCCTAACAAACTTATGAACTGACACATGCCAACCAAGGTAACCTGTCATGCCCGCGAAGGCGGGCATCCACGCTTGATATTCAAACAAAATAACATTCCTCCCTCTGGCCCGCCTTCGCCAAGGCTCCGGCGGGTCCTTGGAGCAAGCCTGTCCGCCGAAGCCCGCAGGGCGGAGGCGCAGAGGGGTTAGGGGAGGGCTTTCGAAAAGGGTCAAGAGGATCATAAGGGGTCAAGAGGATCGGAGACCCTTGTGACCCTGTCCGCCCCTCATGACCCCCGGTTATCCCTCCCCTTTATCTCCTCCCAAAGGAAGGGGAACTTTTTTATTGCCGCAAGCTTCTTTCCAGCCAATCCTGTAAAAAATCCAAACGGAGAATCCCATGTCCCGCGACAGCTTCAAATCCCGCCGCCGCCTGAGCCTTGGCGGAAAGAGTTGGGATTATTTCAGCCTTCCCGCCGCCGAGGAGGCGGGGCTTTCCGGCATCGGCCGCCTGCCCTGTTCGCTCAAGATTCTTCTGGAAAACCTTTTGCGGCGCGAGGACGGGCGCACCGTTGCGGCCGGGGATATTCAGGCCGTCGCGGACTGGCTCAAGGAACGGCGCTCGGCCCGCGAGATCGCCTACGCGCCGTCGCGCGTGCTGATGCAGGATTTCACCGGCGTTCCGGCGGTGGTGGACCTTGCCGCCATGCGCGACGCCACCCTTGCCGCCGGAGGCGATCCCCGGAAAATCAACCCGCTCTGCGCGGTGGATCTGGTGATCGACCATTCCGTCACGGTGGATTTCGCCGGCACGGGCGACTCCTTCGAAAAGAACGTGGAGAAAGAGTTTGCGCGCAACCGCGAGCGCTACATGTTCCTGCGCTGGGGGCAAAAGGCCTTCGACAATTTCCGCGTGGTGCCGCCCGGCACCGGCATCTGCCACCAGGTGAATCTTGAATATCTCGCCCCCGTGGTGGCCGGGGGCAAGGACGCCGAAGGCCGGCCCGTGCTGCATCCCGACACCGTTGTCGGCACGGATTCCCACACCACCATGATCAACGGCCTCGGCGTGCTGGGCTGGGGCGTGGGCGGCATCGAGGCCGAGGCGGCCATGCTGGGCCAGCCCGTTTCCATGCTCATCCCGAAGGTGACCGGCGTGCGGCTGCAAGGCGCGCTGAAGCCCGGCGTCACCGCCACCGATCTCGTGCTGCGCATCGTGCAGATCCTGCGCAAGAAAGGCGTGGTGGACAAGTTTGTCGAATTTTACGGCCCGGCCCTTGCCCATCTGCCGCTCACCGACCGCGCCACCATCGCCAACATGGCGCCCGAATACGGCGCCACCTGCGGTTTCTTTCCCATCGATTCCGAAACCCTCCGCTACATGCGCGCCACCGGCCGCCCCGAAGACCAGGCGGCATTGGTGGAAGCCTATGCCAGGGCGCAAGGCCTGTGGAGCGACGGCGCGGCCGAGCCGGTCTTCACCGAGGTGGTGGATATCGACATTTCCGAAACCGGAACCTGCCTCGCCGGACCCCGGCGCCCGCAGGACATGGCGCCGCTGGCGCAAGTGCCGCAATCCTACATGGCGGCGCTGAAGGATATCGCCGGCGTCGACACGCCGCGTGGCGGCGCGGCGGTGCGGGACGGCGCGGTGGTCATCGCCGCCATCACGAGCTGCACCAACACCTCCAACCCCTCGGTGATGATCGGTGCCGGGCTTCTGGCGCGAAAGGCGGTCGAAAAAGGCCTGCGAAGCAAGCCCTGGGTCAAGACCTCCCTCGCGCCCGGCTCGCAGGTGGTGGCGGAATACCTGAAAACCGCCGGGCTGCAGGACGGTCTGGACAAGCTCGGTTTCCAGACGGTCGGCTTCGGCTGCACCACCTGCATCGGCAATTCCGGCCCCCTGGCCGGGCCGGTGGCGCAGGACATCGACGCGGGCCGGCTCGTGGTGGCGGCGGTGCTGTCGTCGAACCGCAATTTCGAAGGCCGCGTGCATCCGCAGGTGAAGGCGAACTACCTCGCCTCGCCGCCGCTCGTGGTGGCCTATGCGCTGTTCGGCACCGTGGCGCGCGACATCGCCACCGAGCCGCTCGGCGCCGGCGCGGACGGGCGACCGGTTTATCTGAAAGACATCTGGCCAGGCCCGGACGAGATCGCGGCGGTCCTGGCCGAATCCGTCCGCCCCGAAATGTATGTCGAACGCTATGGCGACGTGTTCAAGGGGCCGGACGCCTGGCGCGCGATTCCGGTGGCCGAAGGCATGGCCTATGACTGGGACGCGGATTCCACCTATGTGCGCCAGCCGCCCTATTTCACCACCCGGCCCGCGCCGGCGGGCAACATAAGGGGCGCGCGGGCGCTGGCGATCTTCGGCGATTCCGTCACGACCGACCACATCTCGCCCGCGGGATCGTTCAAGCCCGACAGCCCGGCCGGAAAATATCTGGCGGCGCGCGGCGTGAAGCCCGCCGATTTCAACAGCTATGGCGCGCGGCGCGGCAATCACGAGGTGATGATGCGCGGCACTTTCGCCAATACCCGCGTCAAAAACCTGATGGTTCCCGGCGTGGAAGGCGGGGTGACGCAACACCAGCCCTCCGGCGCCCGGATGACGATTTACGACGCCGCCATGGCCTACGCCGCCGAGAACGTGCCGCTGATCGTCATCGCCGGCAAGGAATACGGCACGGGCTCGTCGCGCGACTGGGCGGCGAAGGGGCCGAAGCTTCTGGGCGTGCGCGCGGTCATCGTCGAAAGCTTCGAGCGCATCCACCGCTCGAACCTGATCGGCATGGGCATTCTGCCGCTGCAATTCACCGGCGGCGCCACGCGGGACACGCTGAAGCTGGACGGCACGGAAACATTCGACCTTACCGGCCTTTCGGACGGCATCACGCCGCGCATGGCGGTGACGCTGGTCCTCACGCGGGCCGATGGCGGCGCGCAAGGCGTTCCGCTTCTTTGCCGCATCGACACGCTGGACGAGGCCGAATACTACAAAAGCGGCGGCATCCTGCCCCATGTGCTGGGCAATCTGCTGAAGGCCTGAACGGGCGAAACGAACTTATGAACGGACACATTCCAACCAAGGTAACTTGTCATGCCCACCCCCGCCTTTCCGCCTCCGCAAGCTTCGGCGTGATGAACACGCCAAGACCTCGGCGTAGCCGCAGGCGAAGCCGGGCGCGGGGACAGGCTCCGGCGGGGGTCTCAAAATTCAGGCGTCCCCGCGAAAGCGGGGACCCAATTTGTTTAGGGTCCAGACTCAATTTAAGAAATGCCCCTTGAAAAGATTCACTTTCACGTCATTCCAGCCAAGCGCGCCCCGGCGGAAGCCGGGGCTGGCATGACGTTTCGTTAAATTGAGCTCAGACCCTAATAAAACTAGGCCCCCGCTTTCGCGGGGGCGCCTGAGTTTGTGGTGACTACCGGTCCGGCCTGTCTGCCTCCGCAAAGCTTCGGCGCGACGGACACGTCAGACCTCGGCGTAGCCGCGGGCGGGGGCGGGGGTGACGGTCCATGCTTTTGGGGTGAGTCATTTCATAAAACCCTTGGCATAAGGGCCTTTTTACCGGCCCTGTTGACCCTTCGGACCCTCACGACCCTTTCGCAAATTCGTAAATGTATCTTTGAAATCGGCTATATGTATATTTCCAGACATCCTCCCGCGAGTCGCCCATGCCTTCCTGCCGCGTCTGCCAAGGCGAAAAACCTGAAGAATTCCTTGATCTCGGCGCGCAGCCGCATTGCAACGCGCTGCTGGACGCCGAAGACGCGGACGCCCCCGCCTATCCGCTCAAGGTCTTTTTCTGCCCCGACTGCACGACGGTGCAGATCGATCACACCGTGCCGAAGGAGAAAATGTTCGGCCATTATCTTTACGTATCGGGCACCACCGAAACGCTGCGCCGCCATTTCGCCGACACCACCCGCCGCCTGATCGCCCGGCTGGGCCTGAAGGCCGATGATCTTGTGGTCGACATCGGCTCGAACGACGGCACCTGGCTGAAAACCTGGAAGCCCATGCGCCTGCGCGCCGTGGGCGTGGAGCCGGCCAAAAACCTGGCCGAACGCGCCAACGCCGAGGGCGCCAGAACCGTCAACGCTTTCTTCAACCGCTCCAGCGCCGCGCTGATAAGGCGGCAGGACGGCGAAGCCGCGCTGGTCACGGCGGCGGGCGTGTTCTTCCATCTGGAGGAATTGCAGGAAGCCACCCGTGGCGTCGCCACGCTGATCGGGCAAAACGGGGTGTTCTGCATCCAGGCCGTTTATCTGGGCGAGATGCTGCGCAACACCGCCTTCGACAACATCTATCACGAGCACCTGACCTACTGGACGGTGCGGTCGCTGCAAGCCCTTCTGGCGCGTTATGGCATGGAGATTTTCTCGGTCGGCCTGCTGCCCATCCATGGCGGCTCGCTGGAGGTTCTGGCCGCCGCCGAAGGCACGCGCAAGGTGGAGCCGTCGGTGGCCGGCTTTCTGGAGGCGGAAAACAGGAATGGCTATGGCGATATCCGGGTTTACCGGGATTTCGCCGCGCGCGTCTGGAAAACACGCGATGAATTGCTGGAGCTTCTGCAAAAGCTGAAAGGCGAGGGCAGGAAAATCTTCGCCCTCGGCGCGCCCGCCAAGGGAGCCACGCTGCTGAACAGCTTCGGCATCGGCCGCGACATTCTGGACTGCGCCACCGAGGTGAACCCTCTGAAAACCGGCAAATTCATTCCCGGCGTCCGGCTGCCCATTCTGGACGAAGCCGCCGCCGGCGTGCCCGACGCCTATCTGGTCCTGCCGTGGAATTTCCTGCCGGAGCTTCTGCGCAAAAAACGCGATTACATCCTGAACGGCGGCAGCTTCATCGTGGCGGCGCCAAGGCCGGCGTTGATTACAAAAGACAATTATGAAAGCTTTGCCGGCTCCGATGCCTGAAATCCTGCCAAGCACCGCTGTCGTTTTCGGCGCGTCCGGCCTTGTCGGGCGCAATCTGGTCCGGGCGCTGGTGGAACGGGAGATGCGGGTGGTCACGCTGCTGCGCCGGCCCGTTCCCGGCCTTGAGGGCGAGCCGCTTCCGCCGGGCGGGTCCTTGCAAACGCCCCTGCCGGAAGACACGGTTTTCTTTCATCTGGCCGCGCACCGCTACAATGCCGCCGGTTTCCGCACGGGCCAGCATGACCTTTTGAGAATCAACAGCGCCCTTGCCACGCAGGCCTATGATTTCTGCATCGCCCACGGCATCACGGAAGTGCGGGCGGCCAGCTCCATCGCCGTCTACGGCGCGAATCTCCGGCATCTCGACGACAGCCGCCCGCTCGACCTGAACGCGCCGCCCCACGCCAGCGAGCTGATGTATGGCTGGAGCAAGCGCTTTGGCGAGGTGGCCGCCGCGCTTTACCGCGATAAATACGGCATCCATACGCAAAGCTTCCGCCTGTCCAATCCCTACGGCCCCTTTGATGAAACCGATGAATCCCGCGCCCATGTCGCGCCCGCCTTCATCATCCGGGCGCTGACCGGCGCGGGCGAATTCACCGTTCGCGGCAATCCGCTGGCCGCGCGGGATTTCATCTTTGTCGACGACGTGGTGAAGGTGCTGATCCGCAGCCTGGCTCGGCGGGAGGACACCGCCGCCACCAATCTCGGCACCGGCATCAACACCACGGTGCAGGACCTTGCCCGGCTGGTGCTGAAGCTGTGCGGCGCCGACCGCCCGCTGGCCGCCAAGGGGCTCGGCACCAGCGACGTGCTGAGCCGCCATGTGGATACCGCGCGCCTGCGCCGCCTTTATGGCGTTGACGGCTTCATCCCGCTGGAAACCGGCCTTGCCGCCACGATTGCCTGGTATGCCCGGAATCTGGCGGAATCCCGGTCCGGTCACGAGTAGTCGTAGCCAGACCCATTGGGTGAGGGCCAGGACCCAATTGGATCAGGGCCCAAACTCAATTAGGAATGGATCAAATCAAACAGATCACTGTTCATACCAAAAGTCTTATGAAATGACTCACAACTTATACGATCTGTCACCCCCGCGCAGGCGGGGGTCCACGCTTATAATCTTTTGATTTATTTGGACTTTAAGCGTGGATGCCCGCCGGAGCCTGTCCCCGCGAAAGCGGGGGCGGGTATGACAGATTTCTCTATGGGACGGATCAGCTTATAAGATCGTTGGTATCATTCCGGCGCCCGGCTTCGCCTAGCGGCTACGCCGAGGTCTTGGCGCGCCCGTCGCGCCGGAGCTTTGCGGAGGCGGAAAAGCCGGAATCCAGCAACCGCCTTCGGCGGTTGCATGTTGCCAAAGGCAACATGCTGGACCCCCGCCGGAGCCTGCCCCGGCGCCCGGCTTCGCCTGCGGCACCGCCGAGGTTTTACCTTTTCGTCACGCCGAAGCTTGCGGAGGCGGAAAAGCAGGGGCCGGGGTGAGCAATTGTTTTTTTGAATGAAATGCCTGTTTAATGCAGCATCGGGACTGCGAAGCGCGTGAATTTTTGTTGCGCGTCCCCATGGGATTCGTCCATCAAGGAAGCTCTTGAAAAGGTATTGCATGTTTGATTATGCGTCCATGCCCAGCATCATCACCGGCTCTGGCGGCTTTGTGGGGCGGCATCTGGCGGCGCATTTCGAATCGCGCGGCTGGCCGGTGATCGCGCTGGACCGCGCGGCCTGCGATCTCACGGACCGCAAGGCGGTTCTGGATTTATTCCAAGCCCTGCCAAAGGCGGGCCGCCTGTTTCATCTCGCCACCTTCCAGCGCACCGGCATCGTGCAATACCAGATGACCGCCGAGCTTCTGGACGTGAACGCCCGCATGCACCTGAATGTTCTGGAAGCCTGGTCCAAATACCAGCCGCAAGCCAAGCTGGTGGCGGCGGGAAGCTCCTGCCTTTACCCGGTGAGGAATGATCCGATCCCCGAAAGCGCCTTTCAAACCGGCCCCTTGCATGAATCGGTGCGCGGCTACGGACTCGCCAAGCAGATGCTGGTGGTGGCGGCCGAAAGCCTTGCCAGACAAAAAGGATTGTCCGCGCTGGTTTGCGTGTTCGCCACGCTCTATGGTCCCGGCGACCATCTTGCGCCGGAGCGCAGCCATTTCATCGGCGGCATGATGGCGCGGGCCCTTGCCGGCCAGGCCGCCGGCGGGAAGGAGTTTCCGGTTCATGGATCGCCGCACACCCTGCGCGAATGCCTGTATGTGTCCGACCAGATCGAAGCGCTTCTGGCCGCCGACGCGGCGTTTGAAAACGGGTTTTACAACTGCGCCGCCAACCGGCCCGTGACGCTGGACGGCATGGCGCGGGCCATTCGTGACGTTCTGGGCTGGGATGTGCCCACAGTTTATCCACAAGCCGGCTATGCCGGGGCGGACCGCAAGCAGATCAACAGCAGTCATTTTCTGCAAGCCACCGGCTGGACGCCCGCCACGCCGCTTGAGGAAGGCCTGCGCCTTCTGGCCGACGACCTGCGTCCAAGACTGCCGCGAAATAATCTCCCGTGACCTTTTGCGCCTGTCGCCGGGGCGGTCCGCTTGCCTGCGCCCGCGGCCCTGATTACAGTGCCCGGCGCCCCCTTCGCCGGACTCTTCATGCCCGCCCCGCGCCTTTTTATCGTTGATCCGCATCTTCAGGACTATGGCGGGCATCACTACGAATATTGCCGGTCGGTGGCCGAGGCGGCCCAGGAGCTTGGCCTTTCACCGGTTGTCCTCGCCAACAGGAAATTTTCCCTGACGGACACCGGCGCGATTCCCCATGACCCCGTTTTCCGCTTTCCCCAGTTTTCGAAACAGGCCAATGCCTGGCGCATCGACCTTCGCCGGGCGCTGGACGCGCACGGGGCCGGCGCGGAGGATCATGTCTTCATCCACACGCTTTACATGGACGAGATGGAGCAGCTTTCGGCGTTGCTTGAATTCACGCCCTTTGAGTCGATGCCGCATGTTCACCTGATGCTCCGCCGCGACCTGGAGGAATACGGCCTCTATGAAGAGCATTTTCTTTCCGGCTTCTGCCGCCGCCTGAACGTCCGGCCCGAACTCGCGGCGCGTCTCCACTTTTACGCCGACACGGACGGGCTTTGCCGGCAATACGAAACATTCACCGCCGCCTGCAACAAGCCGGTCGCGCGGCTGCCGATTCCGCAGCGACACGCCTTTCTGGAGCCCGGCGCCGCCAAGCCGCCGGACCGCCGCCTGCGCATCGCCTATCCGGGCGACGCGCGCAATGAAAAGGGCTACGCCTTCCTGCCGCAGGCCATAAAATACGTGCAAAAGCACATGCCCGGCCGCGCGGAATTCGTGATCCAGTCGGGATTCAACATACCGGGCGGCGAGACGGGCATGGCCAGCGCCCGGAAAGCGTTGCAACAAACCCCCGGCGTAAGCTGCCCGGAGGGTCCCTTCGCGCCCGATGTTTATTACCGCCATCTGCGGGACGCCGACATCATCCTGCTGCCCTACGATCCCCGCGCGTATAGGCGGCGCAGCTCCGGTCCCCTGTCGGAAGCGCTGGGAGCCGGCAAGGTCACCGTGGTGCCCGCGCGCTGCTGGCTCGCGGAGCAGGTCGACGGCGCGCGCGCCGTTGTTTTTCCCAATTACGCCCGGTTCGGCCCCGCCATCTGCAAGGCGATTGCGGATTTTGAAAAGCTCGGCGCCAACGCCCGCGCGTACAGCAAAACCTATCTGCAAAAAAACACGCCCGCCCTTCTTGTCCAGACCCTGCTTGACCAGTCCAGGGCGCCATGGAGTCCGGCCTCCGTCTCCGGTCCGGCGAAGAAAAAGGCGCTGGTGGTGTGCGAATCCTGGGTGGTCGATCCTTTCAGCGGCTCCAGCAGGGCCGGAGCCTGCCAGATCCGCTATTTCCGGGAACAGGGCTACGAGGTCCAGGTGCTGGTCCGGCTTGATATCTGGACGCCCCAGTTTCCCACCGTCGATTACGGCCAGATAAAACAGTGCGAGGAATTCTGCGCCCGGCATGGCGCGCAGCCGCCGTCCTTCGCCTGGTTTCCGGCGGGCTGGAATTATTCGCGCGCCCCCGGCGCGGCGCGCGGCGCCGCCGCCGTGGCCCTTGAGCGCAACAATGACGCGGATTTCCAGTCCGAACTCTGGGTGCGGGAGGCCTATGAGATCGACCCGTCGTTCTGCGCGCGCATCGCCGGCATGAAGATCGACGTCGTGCTGATGAATTATGCCTGGAACTTCCCCCTGCTGGACAAGCTGGGCCTCAAGGGCGCGCCGGTGATCTGCGACACGCATGACGACATGGCGCGGCTGAAAGCCGTCGCCCGCGGCGAGGCGCGGCCGGACCCGGAAGAGGAAAAGCTGGACATCGAACTTCTGGCGCGCTGCCAGGGCGTCAGCTTCGTCAGCGCGGAAGAGCAAAACCGCTTCGCCCCCGCTTTGCCCAAGGGCGTGGCCACCGCCCATGTGGTGCCGGTTGATTTCAGCCGCCCCGATCCGGAAACCTCGGTCGCGGGTTGCACCAATATGGTCGATGTGGTGCGCGCGGCGGGGCCGGTGGACGTGCGGCGCGTCGAGCCGCTGGGCCGCCAACTGGAAAACGAAATCGCGCTCGACCTTTTCATGGTCAGTTCCAATCATATGCCGACGCGCAAGTCGCTGGGCGTCTTTTATGAAGAGGTTTTCGTTCCCCATCTCAAGCCCCGC
This sequence comes from Alphaproteobacteria bacterium, assembly GCA_028278105.1. Taxonomy (GTDB): domain Bacteria; phylum Pseudomonadota; class Alphaproteobacteria; order UBA9219; family RGZA01; genus JACQAB01. Next base: position 9,788 of record JANQEX010000027.1, read on the forward strand.
GGCCTCAAGCTGACGATTGCAGGCACCTTGACCCCGCCTGGGGAAATCCCGGCCTCGGAAGCGCAAATCCGTTTTCTGGGCCGCGTCCGCGACCTCACGCCGCTTTACGCCGCCAGCCGCGTGGTGATTATCCCGCTCTATTTCGGCACGGGAACCGCCATCAAGACGCTGGAGGCCCTGCGTTATGGCCGCGCCATGATCGGCACGCCGCTGGCTTTTCGCGGGCATGGCGAAGCTTTCCTGAAGCAGGCCGCGCCGCTCATCGCCGCCACGCCCGAAGATTTCGCGGAGCAAATCACCGCCCTGCTTTCCGATCCGCTGAAACGCAAGCAAAGGGCCATGCAGGCCCTGGAGATTGCCCGCGGCGTGCCCGGCTGGCGGGAGTTCAGCGCCCGCATGTCGGAGTTGATGCAACAGGCGGCGCCGGGCTTCACGCCACGGCCGCCCGCGCCGGAAGAATCCTCGCCCGGCCCCGCTTATTTCGAAATGGATTCCGGCGTCCTGCGTTTCAACATCATTCTGCGCATGCTGCTTCTGGACATGCCTCCGACGCCGGAGGACTGCCGCCGCCTGCTGGATGACCTGAAAGACCCGGCCGCCGCCGCCCTGATGCGCCGCATGTTCGACAGTTTCTGCGTCACCCGCGCCGCGCCCCTGGCCCGCCTTCTGGAGCCTGCCGGCTTTTTCATGCAAAAAGTGGCCTGGGATGGAGACAGCTTCGATGATTTCGCCGCCCGGCTGGAAAGCCGCACCGCGGCGGCGGCCTGATCCTTTTTCGCGTTTCGCCAGGAAAGAACGGACATGAAAACGGCCCTTGTCACCGGAATCAGCGGGCAGGACGGCGCCTATCTGGCCCGCCTGCTGCTGGAGAAGGGCTACGCCGTGCATGGCGCGCGGCGGCGCTCGGCCTCCGCGAACGGCTGGCGGCTGGCGGAAATGGGGATCGCGCGCGACATCGCCTGTCACGATTTCGAGATTCTGGAACCCAGCAACATGCACGACGTCCTGCAAAAAGTGGCGCCGGACGAGGTGTACAATCTCGCCGCGCAAAGCTTCGTCGCCGCCTCGTTCGCGCAGCCGGTTTTCACCGCCGAAGTCGACGCGGTCGGTCCCTTGCGCATGCTGGAATCCATCCGCCGCCTGGGCGGCACGGCGAAATTCTACCAGGCGTCCTCGTCGGAAATGTTCGGCAAGGCGCACGAGTCGCCGCAAACCGAGCGCACGCCCTTTTATCCCCGCAGCCCCTACGGGGCCGCCAAGCTTTTCGCGCATTGGGCCACGGTCAATTACCGCGAGTCCTACGGCATTTTCGGGGCGTCGGGCATTCTCTTCAATCACGAGTCGCCGCTGCGCGGACAGGAATTCGTCACGCGCAAGATCGCGCTGACGCTGGCCCGGATCCGCGCGGGCCAGGCCGATGTTCTGGAGCTTGGCAACCTGAACGCCGCGCGCGACTGGGGCTTTGCCGGCGACTTCGTGGACGGCATCTGGCGGATCATGCAGCATTCCACGCCGGAAACCTTCGTGCTGGCCACGGGCCGCACCGCCACGGTGCGCGACTTCGCCATGTCCGTGGCGGAAGCACTGGATTTCCGTCTCGCCTTCGAGGGCGAAGGGGAGGACGAGCGCGCCATCGACCGCAAAAGCGGCCGCATCGTGATCCGGGTCAATCCGGCCTATTACCGCCCGGCGGAAGTCGACCATCTCACCGGCGCGCCGGAAAAGGCGCGGCGTCTGCTGGGCTGGGAAGCCAAGACGTCGCAGGCCGAACTCGCGGCGATGATGGCCAGGGCCGATTATGACCGCGTCCGCCAAAACCGGCTGTTTGGATAAGGCTGCCGGACAATGGGCATAAATTATACCAACGAAATTATGAACGGACACACGCTAAAAAGTATCCCGTCATGCCCGCGACCCGTCTTCGCTAAAGCTTCGCCGGGCCGTTTTGTAAGCTCGTCCTGCGTAGCCGAAGGCGAAGCAGGGAGGCGGGCATCCACG
>JANQEX010000031.1 GCA_028278105.1 Alphaproteobacteria bacterium
AGACCCCTATGCCTTTTATGCGCGAAGCATTTTGCGCCTGAAGGCTTTGGGCGCCCTGGACGGCGTTTTTTCGGCGCAAGAGCGCGGGCGGCTGATTCATGCCGCGGCTGAGAAACTGGGTCATCGCTATCCCGCAAGCTGGCCGCGGGCGGCGGAAGACGAATTTCTGCGCCTGTTGCGCGAGGGCCTTGCCGAATACGGCTGTTCGGAAGCCGAGCAGGTTTTACGCACCGCCCGTCTTGCAGGACTTGCCCGTGAATACTGGCAGTTTGAAAAAGCCCGGCGCGAGAACAGCCACGCCCGCCATGGCGAAGCAAGGGGCGAGGCGCGGTTTGAGGTTGAAGGCTATTCCTTCCTTCTGCACGCGCGGGCCGACCGGCTGGAGGAACTGAACGAAGGCGGCCTTGCCATTCTGGATTACAAGACATCGGCCCTGCCGTCCCGCGCGGTGCGTGAGGCGTTGCGCCCCCAGCTTTATCTGGAGGCCATACTGGCCCAGTCGGGCGGCTTTTCGGCCTGCGCGGCGCGCGATGCGGCGGAGCTTGCCTATATCCGCTTCGATCCGGGCAAGGGAAAGGTTGAATATATGCCGCTTTCCCTTGAAGCGGATGATGTTGAAGAAATTCACCGCCCCGGCTTCTTGAATTTTGTCGCGGCGTTTCTTGCGCCCGGCGCGCTCTTCCACGCCGCGCCCCGTCCGCAGCTTCTGGGGCCCGATGGCGATTACGCAAGGCTGGCGCGCGTTGCCGAATGGTCGAAGGGCGTCCTTGCGCAGGAGGACGCGGCATGACGCAAGCCCAACCATCCACGCCCGCCGCGCCGCCGGAGGTTCCCGAAGGGCTTGATCCAGCGGCCTCGGTCTGGGTCTCGGCCTCGGCCGGGAGCGGCAAGACCACGCTGCTGGTCAGGCGCGGGCTGCGCCTGCTGCTGGAGCCGCGCCCGGACCGCAAGGACGGGCTGCCGCGCATTTTATGCCTGACCTATACCCGCGCCGCGGCGGCGGAGATGCAAGAGCGCATCAACAAGGCCCTGGCCCGCTGGGCGGGGGCCGGTGACGACGCCTTGCGCGACGAGCTGGCGCGCGATTATGGCGTGCGGCCCACGGGCGGGATGCTGTCCCGCGCCCGCCGCCTGTTCGGTCAGGTGCTGGAAGGGGCGGGGACCGTGCAGGTGATGACGCTGCACTCTTTTTGCCAAACGCTGCTCAACCGCTTTCCGCTGGAAGCGGGCGTGCCGCCGCATTTCACCGTGCTGGAAGGCGACGCGCTGGAAAACTTTCAGGCCGGGCTTCTGGAAAATTTTCTGGGCAGGGTCATGGCGGACGAAAAATTGCAGGAAGCCTTCCAGCGCCTTTCCGCGCGAACCGGGCCGGAGCCGCTTCGCGCCGCGCTGAAAGGTGTTTACGATGCCGAAAATTGGACCCCGTTTTTTGAAAAATACCCCACGCCTGAAGATTATGCGAAGAAATTACGTGAAATCCTCGGCCTGGAAGAAGGGATGGACGAGGAAACATTTCTTGCCGCGCAATGCCGTCCGCCGGCGCTGGACGAGACCTCGTTGCGCCGCCTTGCCAGGGTCATGGCGGCGGGAAGCGCGAATGAAAGGAAATGCGCGGCCGTCATCGCGCCCTGGCTGGAAAACGAATCCGCCCGCGCGGAAAACTTCGGGGATTACGCGCAGGCCTGGTTGACGCAGGAGCTTGCGCCGCGAAAAAATGTTTTCACCAAGGGAAGCCGCGAAAAGCATCCCGGCCTTGCCGCGTTTTTTGATAAGGAGATGCAAAGGGTTTACGAGGCCGTGCAGCGCCTTGCGGCGTTGCGCTTCCTTCGCCGCCAGTGCGACGGGTTTGTCCTTTACCGCGCCCTGTTCCTGAAGCAGGAGGAAGCCAAATCGGCGCAGGCGGTCCTGACCTATGACGATCTGGCGCTGCGCGCCCGCGCCCTGTTGCAAGCGCCAGGCCTGAGCGGCTGGGTGCTTTACAAGCTGGATGGCGGCTTCGACCATCTTCTGGTGGACGAGGCGCAGGATACGGCCCCCATTCAGTGGGATGTGATCTTCGCGCTTTTGGAGGAGTTCCTGTCGGGCGAAGGCGCGCGCGAAGGCCCGCCGCGCACCGTTTTCGTGGTGGGCGATGAAAAACAGTCGATCTACAGCTTTCAGGGCGCCGACCGGGGACGCTACATGTCGGCGCGGCGGGGGCTTTTTTCGCGCCTTGCCGCGGCGCGCCGCGATCCGCGGCGGGTGGATTTGAACAAGTCCTGGCGCGCGCCGCCCGCCATGCTGAAATTCGTGGATGAGGTTTTTGCCGCCGACGCGGCGCGGGCGGGCGTGGCGCGGAACGTGACGCATGACAGCGCCCGCAAGGAGCAGCCTTCGCGCGTCGAGCTTTGGCCGCCCGTAACCGGGACAAAGCCGGACATTCCGCCGCCATGGTTTCCGCCCCTTAAGCGGGAAGAGGGGCATCCCGCTCCCGTCCGGCTCGCGCGGCAGATTGCGGAAACCCTGTCGCGCTGGCTGAAGGAGGGCTGGCATCTGGCCGCGGCGGGCCGGGCCGTGCAGCCGGGCGATGTGATGATTCTTTTGCAAAGGCGCAGCCATCTGTTGCTGCCCATCGTGCGCGCGCTGAAGGATGCGCATATTCCCGTGGCCGGGGTGGACCGCATGGTGCTGAAGGATCAGCCCGCCGTGCAGGACATCCTCTCGCTTTGCCGTTTTCTGCTGTTGCCGGAGGATGATCTGGCCCTGGCCGAAGTGCTGCGCGGGCCTTTTGTGCGCCTGGACGAGGCGCGGCTGTTTGCGCTGGCGCGGGGACGCGAAGGATCGCTCTGGCAAAGCCTGCGCGAAAAAGCGGCGGGCGATGCGTTGTCCGGCAAGGCGCTGGAATGGCTGGGCGGGCTTCTGGCCATCACCGACCGGACGCCGCCGTTTGATTTGCTCAACCTTGTCCTGTTCCGCGCCTGTCCCGGCGATGAAAAAAGCGGCCGGCACGCGCTGATGCATCGCCTGGGGCCGGATGCCGCCGATCCGGTGGAGCAACTCCTCGCGGCGGCGCTTGCCGTTGAAGATGAGGAAGCCCCCGCGTTGCAGCTTTTCGTTCAGGCCGTCACGCGGAGCGAGCACGAAATCCGCCGCGAGCCTTCAGGCCCAGGCGGCCAGGTGCGCATTCTGACCGTGCATGGCGCGAAGGGGCTGGAAGCGCCTATCGTGATTTTGCCCGATCTGGCGCGCGCGCCCGCGAAGGCAGGGCGGGACTCGCCGCTGTTCTGGAGCGAGGCCCTGCCGCTTTGTCTTTCCGCGGAGGACGCGCCGCTGAAGGCCGTGCAACAGGCGAAAGAAAGCCGCAAGCGGGCGCGGGAGGAAGAGCATCGCCGCCTGCTTTACGTGGCGCTGACCCGCGCGCGCGACGTGCTTGTCCTGTGCGGGGTGGAAGGACCGGACGGCGAAAACGGCAATAACTGGCACGATTTCTGCCGTGACGGGCTGGAGCGGCTGGGCGTGACGCCCATTCCCGCGCCCGAAGGGTCACGTTATGTATATGGCGAGGAAGAGGCGCTTGCGCCGCAAGCTTCGCGTCAGGATGAAAGCACCACCTGTGCATCCTTGCCGGACTGGGCCATGCGTCGCGCGCCCGAATCCGGAAAGCGCGGGGAAGCGGTCAATCCCTCCGGCCTTGCGGCGCAAAAGGAAAAAATCCTGCCGCCCGCCGCGCGGGAGGAAAGGCTGAAGCGCGGGCAACGGCTGCACCGGTTATTGCAATTCCTGCCCGGCATTCCGGAAGAGTCACGGCGCGGGGCCGCCGCGCATTTCCTTGCCGCCCAGAGCGGAAAGCCCGAAGACGCCGAAGAGGTTTTGCGGGTGATCGCGCATCCCGTCTTCGCGCCGCTGTTCGGACCCAGGGCGCGCGCCGAGGCGCCGCTGGCGGGCCGCTTGCAAGGGCGGATTTTTTCGGGACAGGTGGACCGGCTTGCCATACTGGAAAACGAAATTCTGGTGGCCGATTTCAAGACCAACCGCCCGCCACCCAAATGCGCCGAGGACATTCCCTTGCCTTACCTTGCGCAAATGGCGGCCTATCGCGCCCTGCTGGAAAAGGCTTTTCCCGGCAAGCGCGTGCGCGCCGCGCTGCTCTGGACCTTCAACCTGAACCTTGTGGAAATTTCCGGCAGCCTTCATGCCAGGGGCCTCGAATTTCTTGGCTTGACCGGCGCGTCATGCGCCCCATATCATGACGGCCAGCAGAATTTGGCCTGATGAAAAGGAGTCCCGCCATGGGCGCGAATACCGTCGCCGTGACCGACAACAGTTTTGAGGCCGATGTCCTGAAATCGGCCACGCCCGTGCTGGTGGATTTCTGGGCCGAATGGTGCGGCCCGTGCAAGATGATCGGCCCTGTTCTGGAAGAGGTGGCGGCCTCCATGTCCGGCCGCCTGACGGTGGCCAAGGTCAATATCGACGAAAACCCCATGATTCCCGGCAAATACGGCGTACGCGGCATTCCCACGCTGATGCTGTTCAAGGACGGCGCGCTGGCCGACCAGCGCGTGGGCGCCATGCCCAAGTCGCAGCTTGTCCAGTGGCTGGAAGGCGCGCTGAAGTGACGGCTTTGCTTAACGAGCGAAGCGAGTTTAGCAAAACGTCACCCCGGAAGATGCGAGCGGAGCGAGCGTCTGTCCGGGGTCTGGAACCTTCGGGAACAGCCTGAAGCGCGCGTCACCCCGGAAGATGCGAGCGGAGCGAGTATCTATCCGGGGTCTGGAACCTTCAGGAACAGCCTGAAGCGCGCGTCACCCCGGAAGATGCGAGCGGAGCGAGTATCTATCCGGGGTCTGGAACCTTCAGGAGTTGCCCCAATACAGCATGTTGCCTCCGGCAACATGCAACCGCCTTCGGCGGTTTCTGGATTCCGGCTTGTCCGCCTCCGCAAAGCTTCGGCGCGACGGGTGCGCCAAGACCTCGGCGTAGCCGAAGGCGAAGCCG
>JANQEX010000088.1 GCA_028278105.1 Alphaproteobacteria bacterium
GCGCCGCGCCGGAGCCACTGAAAGAAGCGGCGGTCACGGCTCCCGTGACGTCCAGCGTACTGCCCATCGTCACCGCGCCGCTGATGGCGGCGTCGCCGACGACATCCAGCGTCTGCGCGGGAGATGACGTGCCCACCCCAAGCCGCTCCAGTGAGTTGTCCCAGAACAGCTTGACGTTGCCGCCGAAAGCGTCGTTGCTGTTGAACTGAATTGCGCCCGGCGATCCGCCCGGCAGGCTTGTCGCGCCGCTGGAGGCGGTGCTGATCCAGTTTGTGCCGTTGCAGAATTGCACGACATTGTGATCCGCGTTGTAGATGATTTCGCTTGCCACCCCTGGCGGATTGGTGCAAGCGGCCCATGCCACGGACCCTGTCAGCAGGCCCATGCAAATCAGGACAAAGGCGGCAAACCGGCGCGTCATGGTTCAGCCCGTGGTACTGGAGGAATGGGATATTCAAAATGCTGCGGCGGCGGCAGTCCGTGCACGACGCGCGACTGGCAAGGAAGGGCTTTCGTGGGATCGCCCGTCATCACCGGGCAGGGCGACTTGGCTTGCGCCGGTTTCCCGGACTCGTTCAAACCGAAGAAGCCGAAGAAGGAAGGTTCGGCCAGCGCGGTAGCCGTAAAGACGGCCAGAACAGCTAGTCCTGCTATGATAAGCGACCGGCGCACGCGCACACTCAAACTCCCCTTTGGTGACTGGGAGTTAGAAAATCGCTTTGAGACGACTGCAGGGGCCTTCGGCCGTGAGGCTTGGACATACGCCACTGCCTCCCAGCCCGACAGGCCGGAGGCAGCGTTCGTATCGGCAACGCTAATTTCCGCTCAAAGTGAGGTTTCTACACCCCGGAAACGGCAGAGACCGTTTCCGCGTCCGATCTTAGTTAATACGTCCGGCAGGTCAATAGCGTTCGGTCCAACGGACAGTTAACAACATGAGCATTCCCGTGCCCGGCTCCACCGAGGTTTTGTCTATTCGTCATGCCGAAGCTTGCGCAAGCGGGGTCCGGCGAGGGGACCAAAACCCAGGCGTCCCCGTGTTTCGCGCATGCCAACTGTAATACTTCCGCCGAAGGCAAGCCGGATTCCTGATTTGAAGCAATTCTTGAACACATCGCCTGTTTAACAGCTGTTTTCCCTATGATTTTGACCAATGTTCAGCCTTGATTAATAGTTTTCACCTAACAATCGCCTTATCCGCCTTGCGTCCCGTGCGGGCATGCTTTTTTGGAAGGGCCCTGACATGCGCGTGCGGGTCATTGCCCCGAAGGAAAAACCGCCGCCCTGCCTGACCGCCAATCACATGATGCGCTTGCTGCTCCCGTTCTTCCTGTTTGGCCTGATTGCCCTTCCGGCCCTTGCATCGAATGATGGACTTGTCGCTGGCGGTATCTTTCCGATGCAGGGCAACTGCCCGGCGGCCGGCATGACCCAATTCCCGCCCGAAAATATCCAGCCAAACCTGTCGCTTTGGTCGTGCAGCGGCCAGTCACAGAACCAGCTTAATTTCAGTTTCCAAAACGGCGCGGCCGAAAACTGCTTGTACATCGACAATTTTGACCAAAAAGCGTTCTTCGTCCCCCTGCGCACCTGGACGGAATGGAACGCGTTCAAGCAATCAACATCCGGCGGCATGCTCAGGGACAAAATTCAGCTTACCTATGGCTGTCTGGCCGCCACGGTCAGCAATACATGCGGGGGCACCGCCAGCCTGCCGGCTTCGCGCAACGCCACCGCGATCACAATCCATGTGGACGACCGTGATGTCACCTACACCTGCGCGGCGTCGAATGGTTGCGGAACATGGAGCATGACCGCTGCCACCGGCTATTGCCATGTCAACGGGCTATGCGGCGCGGCTAATGGCGTTGAAACAACAACGGCGCCCACAAGCAATCTCTGCGCGGCCGGCGAGCCCTCCGCCGTCAGCGGCGGCGGACCCTGGGACTGGACCTGCTATGGCGAGCATGGCGGAAGCAATGCCTTTTGCGCCGCCGCGCCACCGCCTTGCCCGTCTTCATTGTCATTGTCTGCCAGAGCAGACACCGCCAGGCTGGAACCCAATCCCTGGTCTTGCTGCACGCCCAACTGGGTCATCACCGGCTATGGCCCCTGCTCGAAAAGCTGCGGCGGCGGCATGCAGGATGTTTATTGGGGTGACGGCTGCGGTCTTGTCAGCACCACCCAGCAGGGTTGCAATGCGCAGGCCTGTTACAGATGGACCTATATTGGCCAGAGTTGCGAAGGATGGGGAGGGGGGTGCTGGTACATGGGCGTTACGCATGGAGCGCCGTGCGACGTTCCCGGACAGTATTGTTCTTTTACGACCAGCGGCAACTGTCCTCCTTACTATCCTTTTCAGCATGCCATTCTCAGATGCCAGTGATGCAGCGGCTTTGTGTGCCGCATAAGGCGCGGGCACAAAACCCGCCAGGCAGGCCTGCAATACGCAAGGCTGCGCGGCGGTTGAATTCCTCCTGCGTCAATCCTTTGCCTTCCGCAAGCTTCGGCGCGACGGGTACGCCGAGACCTCGGCGAAGCCGGGCGCGGAGGTAAACTCCAGCGGGGGCGGGCATGATGTTTTTCAAACTGAGGCACTGTCCCTGGTTTACCGGTCGTCCAGGAAGCTGCGCAGCTTGCGTGAGCGGGAGGGGTGCTTGAGCTTGCGCAGCGCCTTGGCCTCGATCTGGCGGATGCGCTCGCGCGTGACGCTGAACTGCTGGCCCACTTCTTCCAGCGTGTGGTCGGTGTTCATGCCGATGCCGAAGCGCATGCGCAGCACGCGCTCCTCGCGCGGGGTGAGCGTGGCCAGCACCCGCGTGGTGGTTTCGCGCAGATTGCCGAGAATGGCCGAATCCAGCGGCTGGACGGCGTTCTTGTCCTCGATGAAATCGCCGAGATGGCTGTCTTCCTCGACGCCGATGGGGGTTTCGAGGCTGATCGGCTCCTTGGCGATTTTCAGCACCTTGCGCACTTTTTCCAGCGGCATCATCAGCTTTTCGGCCAGCTCTTCGGGCGTCGGCTCGCGGCCGATTTCGTGCAGCATCTGGCGGCTGGTGCGCACCAGCTTGTTGATCGTCTCGATCATGTGCACGGGGATGCGGATGGTGCGCGCCTGGTCGGCGATGGACCGGGTGATGGCCTGCCGGATCCACCAGGTG
>JANQEX010000003.1 GCA_028278105.1 Alphaproteobacteria bacterium
TAGGTTCAATGGACAATTAAACTCAAGTCATTGAAAAGACGAGATGAACATTCCGGGCAAGGTTGCGCAGCAACCGCGACCCGGAATCCAATTTGTTCCTGAAAACAAATGGGATTCCCGCTTTTCCGCCTCCGCAAGCTTCGGCGCGACGGGTGCGCCAAGACCTCGGCGTAGCCGCTAGGCGAAGCCGGGCGCGGGAATGTCCGTGTTGGTAATTGTCCATTGAACCTAACAAATACCAAGATGAACATTCCCGCGACCCGGCTACGCTAAAGCTACGCCGGGCCATTTTGCAAGTGCGCCCTGCGAAGCCGAAGGCGAAGCAGGGAAGCGGGAATCCAGTTTAATATTGCCTGGATCCCGGCTTTCGCCGGGATGAGACTTCGCCTCGACAGGGTCCCCGCTTGCATGGGGACGCCTGATATTGGGTTTCCTTCCTCCGGCAAATGATGAACATCACACCGCCGGATTGGCAAGCCCCGCCAGCGCGGGAAGCGGCGCGTCCTCATGCACCGCCTTGCCCTCCATATAGCGCACCTTGCCCTCGGCGATCCGGCGCACGGCAAAGGGGTAGATTTTATGCTCGAAGGACAGTACGCGGCCGCCCAGCGTGTCCTCCGTATCGCCGGGCAGCACCGGCACCGCCGCCTGGGCGATGATGGCGCCGGTATCCATGCCTTCATCCATGTAATGCACGGTGCAGCCGGTGAAAAGGCACCCCGCCGCCAGAACCTGCCGGTGGACATGGATGCCGGGAAAGGCGGGCAGAAGCGAAGGGTGAATGTTAATCATCCGCCCAAGCCAAGGCCGGACCATGACCGGCGTCATCAGCCGCATGAAGCCCGCGTTGCACACCAGATCGACTCCCGCGTTCTGATGCGCTTCATTGAGCGCGGCATCGAAAGCCTCGCGCGAGGGGAAATCCTTGTGCGGGATCACGCGCGTGGGAATGCCCGCCTCTTCCGCGCGTTTCAGCCCCTGCGCGCCGGGAACATTGGAGACGGCCAAAACAATCTCCGCCGGAAAACCGGGATCGCGGCAGGCGTCGATCAGCGATTGCAGGTTGCTGCCGCGCCCGGAAATCTGCACGCCCAGCTTCAACCGGGCCATGTCACGCCCCTGTTTTCAAAACGCATGATCTCTTCCCCGTCGACGCGGGGCTCCACCTTGCCGATCACATGGCTGTCCACGCCCGATATCTGCAAACTGTCGCGGGCGGTGGAGCATTCGTCCGCGTCCACCACGGCCACCATGCCGACGCCGCAATTGAAGGTGCGGATCATGTCATCGGGCGTGATGTTCCCCTCGCGCGCCAGCCAGCCGAACAGGGGCGGCACGGGCCAGTTTTTACAGTCGATGGTGATGCCCATGCCTTCTGGCAATATGCGCGGCACGTTTTCCAGCAGCCCGCCGCCGGTGATATTCGCCATGCCCTTGACCGGAACAAGGCGGCACAAGCCAAGGACCGGCTTCACGTAAAGCCGCGTGGGAACCAGAAAGGCGTCCGCCAGGTCCCGGTCCCTGGCGAAAGGCGCGGGCGCGGACCACGGCAGACCCTTGTCCTTTATAATCTTCCGTATCAGCGAATAGCCGTTGCTGTGCGCGCCGTTCGCGGCAAGGCCCAGCACCACATCGCCCGCCGCGATGGCGCTGCCGGTTATCACCCCGTCGCGTTCCACCGCGCCTACCGCGAACCCGGCCAGATCGTAATCGCCCCCGGCATAAAGGCCGGGAAGCTCGGCCGTCTCCCCGCCCACGAGGGCGCAGCCGGACTCCTTGCAGCCTTTCGCCACGCCCGCGACGACTTTCTCGGCAACGCCGGCGTCGAGCTTGCCGCAGGCGAAGTAGTCGAGGAAAAACAGCGGCTCGGCCCCGCTGACGACAAGATCGTTCACGCACATCGCCACGCAATCCACGCCGATACCGTCATGGCGGCCGGTTTCGACGGCGATTTTCAGCTTGGTGCCCACGCCGTCATTGGTGCTGACGAGAAGGGGATCCTTGTAGCCGCAGGCCTTGATATCGAAAAAGGCGCCGAATCCGCCCAGCGCCGCCGTGGTTCCTGGCCTTGCCGTGGCGGCGGCCAGGGGCTTGATGCGCCTGACCAGCGCATTCCCGGCATCGATATCAACCCCGGCCTCGGCATAGGCGTCTTTTTTCGCGCTGTTGCGGATCATGGCGTCCCTGAATGGATTATAGGCTTAATCTGCGGAATTCCATTCGTTATAATGGAACCCCGCCCGAAGAACGCCAAATTTACCCCGAAGAATGCCCCTCTGCCAATGCCGCGTTTTGCCGTCCTCCTGATAGCCTTTTTAACCGCCTTTGCCGCCCCGGCATTCGCGCAGGACACGCCCATGGCCGATCCGCCGGGCGACGATCCCTATACCATCACCGGCGTGCCGGTGGATGCAAAGGCCAAAAACGGGCGCGCCGCCCGCGACAAGGCTTTCGCCGAGGGCCAAAAAGACGCGCTGAAGGTTCTGGCCTTCCGCATGACCGGCGAAAGCGTGGCGTTCAAGGATGTTTCGGACAACGCCATCGCCACGCTGGTGAAAAGCTTCGAGGTGGAGGAAGGAAAATCCTCCGGCTCGCGCTATGTCGGCAAGCTGGCCGTCCATTTCAAGCCGGAGGCGGCCATCACTTTCCTTGAAAGCCGCGGCCTGCGCGTCATGGAAACCGACGGGCCCGCGGGCCCCGGCGCGCCGCCGGCTCTTGCCGCGCCGCTGGAAGGACGCATTCTGGTTCTGCCGGTTGTGCGCGAAGGCGCGCGCAACGTGCTGTGGGAGGAAAAAACCGTCTGGGCGCGCGCCTGGGAAAACACCCTTTCCGATCACCCGAACAACGCGCTGCTTCTGCCCGAAGGCGGCATGCGGGACATCGGCTCCATCTCAGGCGGCGAGGCGGTGTCGGGCATGCCGGGGCCGCTGGTGCGGGTAATGGAGAACTACCGGGCCAGAGGCGTTCTGGTGGCGGCTCTGGTCAGCGACGCAACGCCCAGGCCGGACCACTATTTGAAAGTGCAACTGGCCTTTTTCGACAACAGCGGCAAGCTGCAGGGAACGGAGAGTCTTGACGTGCCGCCCTGGCGCGGCCAGACCCCTTCCGGCTGGCTGGAAAACGCGGCCCGGAACGCCATCGTCCTGTGGCAGGAAGGCGCCGCGCCACAAGGCGCGCGGCAAACGGCGGCGCGGGACGACAGTGATCCCTATTTCCGCCGGGCCGAGCCCATGCGGGCCGACCCGTCGCTGCAACTCGATCTGATCGTGCCCTTTTCCACGCCGCGGCAATGGCAGGCCGTGCGGCGGACCTTGCAGGAAATGCCGGGCGTCGTCGATTTCGGCGTCACAAGCCTTACCCATACCCGCGCGGCGATAAAGGTCATGTGGCGCGGCACGCGCGAGGAATTCGCCAGGGCGCTGGCCGGGCGCGGCCTGCGGCTTGATGAAATACCGCGCACGAGGCAACTGATCCTGCGCGGCGCGCGAAGGGGCGGCGTGAAGCCCGCGGCATCCGCGCTCCCGGCATCCTTCCACACAATTTACCCGGCCCCTTCGCCATCATCCGGCAACCATGGTAGCGTGGATGCAACCGGCACAGGACTTATGCAATGAAAAAAGGCGCGTCTTCTTTACCTGTTCCTGCCGCCCGGCCGCCCTGGTGGGTATGGACGATCCCTGTTCTCGTGTTCTTCCTGCTGCTCTGGGTGTTTTCGGGCGTGCTGCCGCCCTTTTTGATCGGGATGCTGATCGCCTACCTGCTCGATCCGCCGGTGCGCCGCCTGAACGACGCCGGCGTGCCGCGCGTGGCCAGCGCGGCGGTCGTGCTGCTTCTGTTTGTCGCCATCGTGGCGCTGGCCATCCTGTTCCTTGGGCCGCTTTTGCAAACGCAGGCAAAGGAGCTGATCGACTCCCTTCCCGACATGCTGGAGCGGGCGCGAAACTATCTGTTGCCGCGTCTTGAAAAGCTGTCCCAGGTCATTCCCGGCGTCAGCGCCGATCAAATGCGGGCGGCGCTGGCGCAACGCTCGGTGGAAAGCGTGGACCTTGCCGGCACCCTGCTGGGCCGCGTGGTGCAGGGCGGGATGGCCTTTGTGAGCAGCCTGGCTTTCGCGGTTTTCACGCCGGTCATCGCCTTTTACCTGTTGCGCGACTGGCCGAAGATGCTCCACGCCATTGACTCGGTCTTGCCGCGCCGTCTTGCGCCAGCCATCCGCCGCGAGGCCAGGGCCGTCGACAACATGATCGCGGGCTTCGTGCGCGGACAGGCCATGGTCTGCCTGTGCCTTGGCACCTTCTACGCCACCGGCCTTCACCTGATCGGACTGGAATATGGAATGCTGCTGGGAATCGTGATGGGCGTGCTGGCCTTCATTCCCACGATTGGCACGATGATCGGCGCGTTCATGGTGCTGGCCCTTTCACTCCTGCAATTCAGCTCGCTTTCCGACGTCGCCCTCGCCGTCCTGGTCTTTCTTGGCGCGCAGACGCTGGACGGCTATCTGCTGACGCCGAATCTCGTGGGCTCGCGCGTGGGGCTGCACCCGGTCTGGATCATCTTTTCGGTGCTGGCGGGCGCGTATCTGTTCGGCTTTTTCGGCGTGCTCTTCGCCGTGCCGGTGGCGGGCACCATCGCCATCCTTTTGCGAAGCGCGGTCAGGGTCTATCATGAAACTCCCTATTACAAGGCAACGGACGGCGAGGCGTGAAACGTGGGTGCCCGCCGTCGTGGGCATGACGGGATTTCTTTTGGAATGTGTCCGTTCATCACACCGTTGGTATTATGTTTGTCAACTGAACACGGCATGCGGTAGTGTCTCAGTTTAAAAAACATCATGCCCGCGAAGGCGGGCATCCCATTGTTTTTAATCAAATGGGACCCCCGCCTGCGCGGGGGTGATTGTCAAAGTGAGACACCACCCGGCATGCAAACGCAGATCCCCCTTTCTCTTCCCCTCGACCCCGCCATGGGCGAGGATGATTTTCTGGTCACGCCCTGCAACGAAGAGGCGGCAGCGCGGCTGGGCGCGGCGGACAGGTCCGGCACCCTTTTTTTGTTGGGGCCGCCCGGAAGCGGCAAAAGCCATCTGGCGCGCGCCTGGCTGGAGCGCCTCAAGGCCCGGCCGCTGGACTTCATGCGCATCACCTTCGACGACCTGAAAGCCGCGCCCGCCTGGCTGTGGGACGACGCCGACCGCACGCCCTGGATCGCCGATCACGAGGAAAAGGCCTTTCACCTTCTGAACAGCCTGCGCGAGATGAAACGCGGGCTTCTGGTGACGGCGGCAAGTCCGCCCACCCTGTGGCCGCTGAAGCTGGCGGATTTGCGCTCGCGTCTTCTGGCCCTGCCCGTGGCGCAGATCAGCCCGCCCGACGACGCTTTGGTGGCCGGCCTGCTGCTCAAGCATCTCAGCGACCGGCAGTTGAAGGTGGGCGAGGAGCTGCTGCATTACCTGATCCCCCGCCTGCCGCGCGATGGCGCGCGCATTCTGGAAGCCGTGCAGCGCCTCGACCGCGCCTCGCTGGCCGACCGGCGCGCGCTGACCGTTCCCTTCGCCCGCGAGGTGCTCCAGGGCATGCTGGCGGGGGAGAGTTGATGTTCCATGGCGTCTTTTCAGGGTGACACTCTTGTTCAAAGCATATAGCGTTATTTTGCCAAAGGATCCCCGTGACGTCCCTGCCCGATTTTTCCACCGCCCGGCCCTCCAGAGAGGATATAAGCGCGCTGTTCGCCATGCCGCTGCTTGATCTTGTGTTCGAGGCGGCGCGGGTTCACCGCGCGCATCATGATCCGCGCGAAATCCAGCTTTGCCGCCTGCTCTCCATCAAAACCGGCGGCTGCACCGAGGATTGCAAATACTGCGCGCAATCCCTTCACCATCACAGCAAGGTCGCACGCGAACCCATGATGAAGGTGGACGCCATTCTGGCCGAAGCGCGGGAAGCAAGGCAGGCGGGCGCCACCCGCTTTTGCATGGGCGCCGCCTGGCGCGAGGCGAAGGATGGGCGCGCGTTCGACCGCGTGCTGGAGGCCGTGCGCGGCGTGCGGGCGCTGGGCCTTGAGGCCTGCGTCACGCTCGGCATGCTCACCCCCGACCAAGCCCGCAAACTGAAGGAAGCCGGGTTGACGGCCTATAACCACAATCTGGACACATCGGAACGGCATTACGCCAACATCGTCTCCACCCATACCTATCAGGACCGTCTGCGCACCCTCGACGCCGCCGGCAAGGCGGGCATCTCCGTCTGTTGCGGCGGCATCGTGGGCATGGAGGAAACCGGCCAGGACCGCATGGATTTTCTCTACACCCTCGCGCATCTTGACCCGCGGCCGGAATCCGTGCCCATCAACGCGCTGGTGCCGGTGGACGGCACGCCGCTGGAGAATCCAAGGCCGCTGGACGCCTTCGCCTGGCTGCGCATGATCGCCTGCGCGCGCATCCTGATGCCCGGATCCATGGTACGGCTCTCGGCGGGGCGCGAAAGCCTTTCGGCCGAGGCGCAGGCGCTGGCCTTTCTGGCGGGCGCCAACGCCATTTTCACCGGCGACAGGCTTTTGACCGCGCCCAACGCCGGAGAAGAGGCCGACGCCGCCCTGATGAAGGCGCTTTCGCTTGTTCCCCGCCCGCCCGGCAAGGAGGAAGCGGCCGGACCGCTGCGCACGCATGGATAAAATCACATCCGCCCTGCGAAAACTGGAGGAAAAAGGGCGCTTGCGCGAACTTTCGTCCTCCGGCGGCATCGACTTCACCACCAACGACTATCTGGGCCTGCGGCGGCATCCCGCCCTGCGCGAAGCGGCCATCGCCGCGCTGGAAGGCGGGATGGATATCGGCGCGGGCGGCGCGCGCGTGCTTGGCGGAAACGATCCGGCGCATGAATCACTGGAACAGGCGGCGGCGGCGTTTTTTGGATGCGGGCGCGCCCTGTTTTTTTCCACGGGTTTTCTGGCCAACATCGCCCTCTATTCCTCCCTGCCGGAGCGGCAGGACGTGATCCTGTTCGACGCGCTGGTGCATGCCAGCATCCGCGACGGGATTCAGGCCAATCCCGCCCGCCATTTCCGTTTCGCGCATAACGACCTGAACGCGCTGGAAGACCTGCTGAAAAAAAATTCCGCCGCGCGGCTGTGGGTGGCCATCGACAGCGTTTACAGCATGGACGGCGACATCGCCCCCCTGCGCGATATGGTGGCTTTGTGCCGGAAATACGGGGCTTTTCTGGTGGCGGACGAGGCGCACGGCACCGGCGTATTCGGCACGGGCGGACGCGGGCTCGCGCACGGAATTGACTATGAAAAGCTGATTACCCTTCACACCTGCGGCAAGGCCTTGGGCGTGGCGGGGGCCCTGATCTGCGCTTCCGCTCCTGTCATTGAGCTTCTCGTCAACCGGGCCAAGTCCTTTCTCTTTTCAACCGCGCCCATGCCGCTCCAGGCGCATCTGGTGGAAAAGGCGCTGGCGCTGTGCGAGGCGGCGGACGGCCGCCGCGCGCATCTGCAAAAACTCTGCAAGACGGCGGAAAAAGCGTTTGGCTTTTCGTCTCCCACTCCGATCTTTCCCTATATTCTGGACGAAGACACGAAGGCCACCACCGCCGCCCGTTTTCTGCGGGAACACGGCTTCGACATTCGCGCCGTCCGCCCGCCGACCGTGCCGGAGGGAACCGCCCGCCTGCGCATCACCCTCAACGCCCTGCGCACGGAGGATGAAGTCGCCGCGCTGGGCCAGGCGCTTGCCGAATTCACCGCGCATGCTGCGGCATAACGCCCTGAAACAGGCCGGGCAAGGCGGTGAAGTCCCCGGATGCCTTTGGCTTCGCGGGGCCGGCGTCAATTCGTCTTAACGCAAACAGCATGTACGGCAGTAGTAGTAGCCACCGGGGAATAAGGGTCATAGGAAATACATCGCCATCCGTTATTGTAAGGTATGCTGGATATAATATGGCCATCGTAAGATACTGTCTCACAGCCGCCGGAAAGCACCGTGTAATTCACCGGACACTGAACGCTAACCATTTTTCCGCCAGCTTGCGTAATTGAGTTGTTCACAATCGTGGTCGTGAGGCCAAAGGCGGTTGCAGCCACCTTGCCTGCAACATCGAGCTTGGTTGCCGGACTCGTCGTCCCGATGCCGACATTGCCGGAGGGAGTGACGGCAAAGATATCGTTCCACGCTGTTCCATTATAATAAGAAATTTCGAAATTATTCGCGCGAGTTCCCCAGCCGCTCGACCGTTTTGAAACGACCCAGATATTAGATGAATCTTCAAAAAAGCTGACCGCGCCTGTATTGAGCGTCCCGGAGGTATGCGGACTTTCAAGGCGCAATTCCGCGGACGCCGACGCATTATATATTTCCAGTGGAAATTCCGGGCTCGTTGTTCCGATGCCGACGTTGCCGTCGTGGTCGATGGTCATCCGCGCCAAATTGCTTGTTCCAAAATGCAGGGCGTCATTGTTCACGTTGACCACCGCGGCTGAGTTGTCGGCGCCACTGGTCGAATGGTGATAACTGTCGTCAGAATTCCCGTCGCTGTTGGTCAGCAAAAGGCCCCAGCTTGTATTGGCGGCGTGCGCGATATTGACCTGGTTATAGATGGCACCCTTAATGCGCAGCACGTGGCCATGGCCCCCGCCGCCCACGTCAAGCAAAGCACCCGGCGTTGCCGTCCCGATGCCGATATTGCCGCCGGTGTAGTAGAGGGCGCTGCTGGCGCCGTCCTGCCACTGCGAGGAACCCGCCGCCGCGCCGTTTTCCCATGCGCCGCTGGAGGAATTATAGACCAGCGCCTCGCCGTCCGAGAGCGTGCCGAGCGACACGTCGGTCAGCCCGGCCAGCGTGCTTGAGCCGCCACCTCCGCCGCCGTCCCCGCTGCCGTTTATCAGGAAACCAGAGAACCTTGTGAATAGCGTTGTGCCGTGAATATTCAACCCGCCGGCATCATCTGCGAGAGCGTAAATTTCAATATAATCGGTGCTGCCATTCATATCCAGCACCGCCGTCACGTTCGGTACGACCGTCGCGCTGTTTTGGTATCCACTCAAATATATAACGCCGTTTTTATATATCCTCAGAAAGCAAGCAGTGGCCGCATGCTCACAAAGCGCATTGGCGGTGACGAGGTACTTGCCGGCAACGGTTGGGGTAAAGCGACTGGTTGCCGTATCAAAGTTGTTGTTGGTGTCGTAATCCTCCGCAGGCCAGGTCACCTTTGTCTCGGTAAAATGGGGGATCGCCTGGCTGACGCCGTTCTTGTGGACCGAGAACGCGACCTGGGTTCCGCTGCCCGGCCCGGCAGCCGTCCAGCCTGAGGCAGTCTTGACGTAGAGGGAATCCCGGTCGGTGTCATAGACCACAAGACCGGTGGCGGGCGAACTGATCGCCTCGCGCTGCACCGTGGTCATGCGCGGGGGGAGGAAGCCTTTGCTGGTGCTGGTCACGTCGAACAGCGCCGAGGCGGCGGGCGATGACGTGCCAATCGCCACCGCCCCCGTGGTGTAATAAAGATCACTCCCCGACGCGCCCCATTGCGAGGAAGAGACGCTGGCCCATGTCTGGTCCCCCCGCAGATAGGTGGAATTGTCCGCCGTGCCGCCGCCAAGCCGGGCAGTAGGCACCGTGCCGCTGGCGAGATTGCCGGCGTTCAGAGCCGTCAGCGACGCGCCGGAGCCTGAGAAAGCCATGGCCGTCACCGTACCGTTCACATCAAGCTTCGTGGCCGGACTCGCCGTTCCGATGCCGATGTTGCCGGAAGGAAGGACACTGAATAAATCGCCATTCGACACGCCATATGTGCTGATTGCAAAAAGACTGGCCGTCTGTCCGTACGCGCTCCTGATCTGGAGCCCAACCTGGTCATTCGCAGGCATCAATGCCAATCCTGGCTGCGGACTCCATCCAGTAGAAAATTGGGCAACGTAAGATCCGCCCGTACTTCCGACCGCCACGTAAGGCCCGCCCTGGAGGCCAATCCCCCCGCCCCCATAAGTTACTATCCTATATTTCGAAGCACCGGATTGAAGGCGAATGAGTTCGCCAAAATCTGAAGCAGCAACATGCAGGGGTGCAACGGGAGTGCTCGTCCCGATCCCCACATTGCCGTTTGCATCCACCACGCCCAACACATTGCCCGAAGAGTCCCGCCACTCCTGCAAATTCCCCGTCTGGCTTGCCGCGCCCTTTACGACAAGGGGAGTGTCGGTCGCGGCCTGTGATATAAGCATCAGCAGGACGCCGGAGGTGGCATAGGTGGCGGCCACGGCACCACCAAGGCCTGTTCCGGTGTTATACTGCACCTGCCCGCTGGAGCCGCCGGCGCCGCTGACCGGCGCATCCTCGGTGCAGGTGATAATGGTACCATTGCTGGAGCACCATTTGCCGTTCTCCAAGGTACCCACCTTGGGGTCCACCTCGGTGGCCGAGCCGGAAGCCGCCATGCTGATCCAGCTTGCGCCGTCGCAGAACTGCATCACGCCGTGGTCGGCATTGTAGATTTGCTCGCCCTTAATGCCGGTGGGGTTCGCACAGCCCGCCCACAAGGGACCACCGGCCAGCAGCGCGGCGCAAAGGGCGGCAAGGAAGGCAAGGTCGCGCGTCATGGCTTGCCGGGCGCGGAAAAGAGGGACGGGATAATGGGATAAGGCTTGGGCTTCGCAGCACCCGTCACCACGCGGCCCTGACACCGCCGCCAGTCGGCGGGGTGATCCGGCGTTCCGGTGGCGCAGGGCGGCGCTTTTTCACGGGAGGCCTTCGCCAGATGAAAGGATTCCGGCCCGGCCAAGACGGCGGCAAGGACGGCCAAAACAGCCACTCCCGCGGCTGTACCCATGAGTGCAAGTGACCGGCGCGCGCCCACGCTTAAACTCCCCCTGGTGGCTGGGAGTTCGAAAATCGTACACAGACGACTGCAGGGGCCTTTGGCCGTAAGGCTTGGACATGCGCCACTGCCTCCCAGCCCGACAGGCCGGAGGCAGCGTTCATCTCGGCAACGCTGACCGCTGTGTACGAGGTTTCGACACCCCGGAAATGGCCAGAACCATTTCCGCCAAAATACTGCGGGATCAGCTTAAAAAGGTCAACAGCATTATGGTAATGTTCCGGCCTGGCTGGTATCACGCCCGCGCCCGGCTTCGCCAAGGCCATGCCGGGATAATATGCGGACATCCCATTGTGTTTCATCACATGGAATCTTCGCCGGAGTCCGTCCCCGTCCCGGTCCTCATGAAGACAGGCTCCGGCGGGCGCGGGAATGTTCGCAATATTTTGCCAGACGGGCCGTTTCATGACTCAACGCTTCATCATCACCGCCACCGGAACCGATATCGGCAAAACACTGATTGCCGCTGTTTTGATGCTGGGGCTCAAGGCCAGCTACTGGAAGCCGGTGCAATGCGGCACGGGCGGCACGGAAGGAGAAACGGACACGCAAACCCTGCGCCGCGTCACGGAACTGCCCGGTGAAAGATTTTTTCCTGAATCCTGCGTTTTCAGGAATGCGCTTTCGCCCCATCGGGCCGCCGAGCTTGAAGGACGCGAAATCGATCCTGAAAAAATCACCATGCCCGCATGCGACGCGCCGTTGTTGATCGAAGGCGCGGGCGGATTGCTCGTGCCGCTTACGCGCAAATTTCTGCTGGTCGATCTTTTCGCAAAATGGCAAATCCCCGTTTTGCTTTGCGCCTCTACCGCGCTTGGCACCATCAACCATACCTTGCTTTCGGTCGAGGCGCTGAAAGCGCGCAAAATCCCGCTGCGCGGACTGATATTCACCGGCCCCGAAAACCCCGACAACATAAGGACCATATGCGAATTCTCCGGCGCGCGGGCTTTGGGATGCCTGCCCCCGCTGGAAGCGCCATCGCCCGCCCGTCTCTCCACGGCGTTCGACACATATTTCAACGCGGCGGATTTCGCATGACAGGCCACGCCTCCGCCCTTTGGCATCCCTTCACCCAACATGCGCGGACGGACGCGCCGCTTTTTGTCGAACGGGCCGAAGGCGCCACGCTGCTCACGAAAGACGGGCGGCGGATCATCGACGGCATCTCGTCCTGGTGGGTGAATATTTATGGCCACAACCATCCTGCAATCGTGGAGGCGGTGAAGGCGCAGGCCGAAAAGCTGGACCAGGTGATTTTCGCGGGCTTCACCCATGCCCCGGCCGAAGAGCTGGCGGCAAGCCTGACCGCGCTCATGCCGCCCGCGCTTCATCATGTTTTCCTGTCCGACAGCGGCTCAACCGCCGTGGAAGTGGCCCTGAAAATGGCGCTGGGCGCGCATATCCACCGGGGCAAGCCGCGCCGCATGATCGCGGCGTTTCAGCACGGCTATCATGGCGACACCTTCGGCGCGATGGCGGCGGGCGCCCCTTCGGTATTCAACGAAATCTACGCGCCGTGGCTCTTCAGGGTAGAACGCCTGCCCTTTCCCGAAGCGGGGCGCGAAGAGCAAACCGTCGAAGCCTTCCGCACCCTGCTGAAAGAACATGAAAACGATGTCGCCGCGTTGATCGTCGAACCATTGGTGCTGGGCGCGGGCGGCATGCGGATGTATTCCCCCACGGTTTTGCGGGATCTCAAGCGGCTTTGCGAAGCGCACGGGGTTTACCTGATCGCCGACGAGGTGATGACGGGCTTCGGCCGCACCGGCACGCTGCTGGCAAGCCAGCAGGCCGATATTGTTCCCGATATTCTATGCCTTTCAAAAGGACTGACGGGCGGCATGCTGCCGCTGGGCGCCACGCTGTGCGGCGATGATATTTACCAGGCTTTTTACTCATCCGACCGCAACAAAACCTTCTGGCATTCCTCATCCTATACCGGAAACCCGCTGTCCTGCGCCGCCGCCTGCGCCAGTTTAAAGCTATGGCAAACGGATGAAACGCAAAAAAACATCGCGCGGCTTTGCAAGGCGCAGGAAGAACATCTGGGCGCAATCGCCGCGCATCCGCGGGCCGTAAATGCGCGGCACCGTGGCACTATCGCGGCGTTCGATCTTCGCGCGGAGGATGCCGGATATTTTTCGCGGATTGGCCCGAAACTCTATTCCTTTTTCCTCGCGCGCGGCGTTCTGCTGCGCCCGCTCGGCAACACGCTGTATGTCATGCCGCCTTACTGCATCGCGCCGGAGGCGTTGAACCGGATTTACGCCTGCCTGAAAGAGGCTCTGGATTCCGTCGCGCAAGAGGAAAAATAAACCCTCCTTAACTGGCGCGCCTTGAAGGCGGAAAATCCGCGCCGATGGTCACGCCGAAAGATATGCACAAGGGATTTCCGCTCCGGCAAGCTGAAAAAGCTTATAATTTCAGCACTTTCGGACCACGCGGCGCGAAAAACATCTTGCGGCGGGGAACGGCTCTGTTAGGGTTGCGCATCGGGCGGCTGCCTTGAACCCATTCTGGAAACAGGCGGCTCAGGTGAAGCCGGTTGCGTTTTACCCGCCTTTTGCTAGTGTTTTTCCCACCTGTCGAATCAACTTTTAATACCAGGAAAGGTTCCAAGCCATGGCTACTGCATCCCAACCCACCGTGACCCTGAAGCACATCGCGGCGGATCTCGCCGACAAGCACAAGCTTCCGAAAAAGCAAGCCACCCAGATGCTGGAAGACTTCGTGACTCATGTCGTCAAGAACCTGAAGAAAGGCAACCGCATCCGCATTGGCGGCCTTGGCATCCTGCAGGTCCGCAAGCGCGCGGCGCGCATGGGCCGCAACCCCGCAACCGGCGAAACGATCCAGATTCCGGCCAAGAAGAAGATCGCCTTCCGCGCCGCGAAGGAACTCAAGGAAGCCGTGGGCAAATAAGCCCGGTTTTCCCGCCGGAATACGGCATCATTTCAAGGAGCGGCCTTCGGGCCGCTCTTTTTTTATGCGCATGTGCGGGCGCATGCGCCTGTTGCAAGGAAATTCCCGCTTTTTCTGACTTCTGACTTCTGATATCTGATTTCTGATATGGAGGGGTGGCAGAGTGGTCGATTGCGGCGGTCTCGAAAACCGTTATACCCGCGAGGGTATCGGAGGTTCGAATCCTCTCCCCTCCGCCACCGGCAGTGTCTCACTTTGAAAATCACCCCCGCGCCCGTCTTCTCGCGGGGGCAAGCTCCAGCAGGGGCAGGCATGACATTTGGTTAAATTGGGTCTGGCCCCCAATTCCTCTCCCCCTTGGGGGAGAGGTTGCAAGAGCTTGGGTTTAGATGCGAAGCAGCTAAACCCTTATACTAACGAATTTATGAACGGACACGCGCCAAAAAGTAACCTGTCATGCCCGCCCCCGCTGGAGTTTACCCCCGCGAAGGCGGGGGCGAGGGCAGGCTCCGGCGGGCATCCACGCTAAAAAACCATCAAAACAAAAGTTTTAAAGCGTGGACCCCCGCCTGCGCGGGGGTGACGGTCCATGCTTTCAGGATGAGTTATTTCATAAGACCGCTGGTATTAGTTGTTGCTGGTGAGGGGGTTCACTCCCCGAACTCCTCCCCGCCTTCGCCCTTCGAGCTTCGGTGGACGAGATTTCTTCAAGGACCCGCCGGAGCTTTGGCGAAGGCGGGCAAGAGAAGAGAAAGCCTTTCCCGAAAGAGACGAAGGCCCCCATGGTTCTTCCTCCCATACCCTCCCCTAACCCCTCCCAAAGGGAGGGGGAGCATGAATGTCATGGCCGGGTCGCGGAAATGTTCGGGTGCGGCCTTGTTCTTCAGGCATTTTCCTCCGTTCATTGACAGCTTGCGGCAGGACTGCCAATCTGATGCCAGAAGATCACTGGATCTTTCGGGGTATAGTTACCTCTCGATTAGCGGAACGAGCGTTGCCGACACAAACGCTGCCTCCGGCCTTATGGCTGGGAGGCAGTGGCGTATGTCCAAAGCCTCGCGGCTGAAAGGCCATTGCAATCGTCTAATCGCGATTAACTAACTCCCAGTCACCAAAAAGCATGCCGGCGCGCGGCATGCCCATCAATGGGAGGGCATCATGGACTGGATAGACGTCGTTCTGCGGCTGTTAAGCTGGCAAAACTTCCTTATCATAATCATCACCACATGGGGCTATAATTTCCATCTCCGCATTCTGGAAATCCAGAAACAACATCGGGAAGTCATTGCCCTGTTGCAGGAAATTTCGGCGAAGACATAAAATTCGCCGTCTTCTTCGCGCATCGCTTAACCTGCGGCCATCTGAAGCTCGACCCACTCCCCGATCAGGCCCTTTCCATATCCCCAATGTACGTATCTTGTGCGGCTTTGTTCCTTGAGCCTTTTTTTCTCCGTTCATTGACAGTTTGCGGCAAGACTGCCAATCTGATGCCGGAAGATCACTTGATCTTCCGGGGTGTAGTTACCTCGCAGTTACCGGAACGAGCGTTGCCGACACAAACGCTGCCTCTGGCCCTATGGCTGGGAGGCAGTGGCGTATGTCCAAGCCTCACGGCCAAAGGCCCCTGCAATCGTGTAACTGCGATTAACTAACTCCCAGTCACCAAAAAGCATGCCGGCGCGGCATGCCCATCAATGGGAGGGCATCATGGACTGGATAGACGTCGTTCTGCGGCTGTTAAGCTGGCAAAACTTTCTTATCATAATCATCACCACATGGGGCTATAATTTCCATCTCCGCATTCTGGAAATCCAGAAACAACATCGGGAAGTCATTGCCCTGTTGCGGGAAATTTCGGCGAAGACATAAAAAACGCGCCAATCCGGGCCGAACGCCAAGCGCAAAAGCCGTGAAAATCGCCTCGCGCGCCAATAAAGCCGGAAGCCAAAGACCAGGCGCGAGACCGTTCCGCGCATGGCTGCGGGCTGGAAATTCAGATGCTCTGCGGTTATGCCCGGTACAGGCGGCAGGCCGTCCCCGCCCTTTAGGCCACCTTGACGGCGGGAGCCGCGCGGCGGGCTTCTTCCTCGATCAAATAGCGGCGGGACAGCTTGCCGATGGCCGTTTTGGGCAAGGAGTCGCGGAATTCCACCTGTTTGGGAATTTCATGCGCGCCGAGCCTGTCTTTTAGAAAGCCGCGCAATTCCAGCCCGGTGAGCGCCGCGCCCGGCCTCAGCCTGACATAGGCCTTCACGATCTGGCCGCGCGTGGCGCTGTCCACCCCCGCCACCACGCATTCCTCGACGGCGGGATGGGTATAGATGGCCTCTTCCACATGGCGCGGGTAAATTTTCATGCCGCCCATCATGATCATGTCCTTGATGCGGTCGACAATGCGGATATAGCCGTCTTCGTCGCGCACACCCACATCGCCGGTATGAAGGCGCCGCGCGCCGTCCGGCATTTTTTCCAGCACGCCCGCGGTATCCAGCGGGCGGTTCCAGTAGCCCATCATCACCTGCGGGCCGCGAATGCACACCTCACCCATCTCGCCCGCGCCAAGCGCCGAGGTTTCATCCTCCAGCGACACGATGTCCAGCGTCGTGCCAATCATCGGCAGGCCGATGGTCCCTTCCTTCTGCGGCGCGCCGATGGGGTTGCAGGTGGCCACCGCCGAGCATTCGGTCAGTCCGTAGCCCTCGGCCACCACGCAGCCGGTCAGCCGCTCGAATGTGCGTTTCACCTCCACGGGCAGGGGCGCGCCGCCGGAGATGCAATAATCGATGGACGACAGGTCATATTCCTGCGCCGACTTCGACTGGTTGATCGCGGCGAAAATGGACGGCACCGCCGGAAACAGCGTGGGCCGCTTGTTATGGATGTGGCGGATAAGGTCCATCACCTCGAAGCGGGGCAATAGGATGATGGTTCCCATCATGGCGGTGGTGACGTTCAGCACCACCGTCAGCGCGAAAACATGGGTCAGCGGCAGCACGCCCATCATCCGCACCGCGCCCATCTCAAGCGTCGGGAAAATGCCCCGGCCCTGCAGCGCGTTGGCGGCAAGATTGGCGTGGCTCAGCATCGCCCCCTTGGGAACGCCGGTCGTGCCGCCGGTGTATTGCAACACGGCGACGTCTTCCACAGGATCGATGACGGCGCGCTGATAAGCGCCGTCATTGTCCAGAAGCCTGCCAAAAGACATGTAGACGTCATCCCGCGGCATGGACACGGCCGATTTCGCATCCAGAACCCCGCGCAACAGGCTTTTCCAGCCGGGCAGCATCTCGCCGAGCTGGCAAAAAATAACGGCGCGAAGCTCTGTTCCCGTCCGCGCCTTTTCGAATTTTTCGAAAAGCGCGGGGTGGTCGAGCGTGGCCATGACGCGGACGCCGGAATCCTGCATCTGCTGGGCGATTTCGCGCTCGGCGTAAAGCGGGTTGAAATTGACGACGGTCGCGCCGATCTTCAGCGCCGCCAGATAAAGAATGATGTAATGCGGCGTGTTGGGGAGAAGCAGGCCGACACGGTCGCCCTTCTTCACGTCCAGATCCTGAAGCCCGCGCGCCGCGCGGGCCACCAGTTTCGCAACCTCGGCATAGCTGAAATGGCGGTCCAGAAAATCGATGAAGCAATGATGCGGCAGGACCGCCACCGCCTCGTCGAACAAGCTGTCGGCCGGGCGCGGCGCAAGAAGCCGGGCAATATCGGCCTCGGATTCAGGACGTGTTATGATTTGCGGGGAAGTTGTCATCGGCTGCCTTTTCGCGGGGCGAGTGTGGCAAATCCGGTGATCGAAAATCAAGCTTTGGATAATCCTGATCATCCCCATGAAATATTATAAAATACTCAAAATGGCCACTAATTATGACAGAAACGGTTGCACGTTTTTTACGACGTGCGAAAGCACACGCAAACAACGTCAACCGGACGGTCAATTGTCGAAGGGTCAGATTTTTTCGATCAGTTCAGGCACGGCCTGGAACAGGTCGCCCACAAGCCCGTAATCGGCCACCTGAAAAATGGGAGCGTCGGGATCCTTGTTGATGGCGACGATGACCTTGCTGTCCTTCATGCCCGCCACATGCTGAATCGCGCCGGAGAGGCCCACGGCGATATACAGGGCCGGGGCCACCACCTTGCCCGTCTGGCCGATCTGGCAGTGATTGGGAACGTAATTGGCATCCACCGCCGCGCGCGAGGCGCCCACCGCGCCGCCCAGCTTGTCGGCCAGTTTTTCCAGCATCTTGAAATTGTCGGCCGACGCCAGGCCGCGCCCGCCGGCCACCACCACGCGGGCCGCCGTCAGTTCGGGCCGCTCGGACTTGGCGATCTCGCTCCCGGCGTATTTGGAAAGGCCCGCATCGGGCGTCGCCTCAAGCTTTTCAACCGCGCCCGCGCCGCCGGTCGTGGCCGCGGCCTCGAACGCCGTGCCGCGCACCGTGCAAAGCTTGATGGCGTCAGCGGATTGAACGGTGGCAATGGCGTTGCCCGCATAGATGGGGCGGCGGAAGGTGTCGGCGCTTTCCACGGCGATGATGTCGGAGATGGGCGCAACGTCCAGCAGCGCCGCCGCGCGCGGCAGCAGATTGCGGCCAAAGGTGGTGGCGGGCGCAAAGACGTGGGTATAGTTCTTCGCAACCTGCGCGACCAGCGGCGCAAGATTCTCCGCGAGATTGCCCGCGAAATGCGGCGCGCTGGCGCAAAGCGCCTTTTCGACGCCCGCGACCTGCGCGGCGCTGGCGACCACGGCCTCCGCCGCCTCGCCCATCACCAGGGCATCGACCGGCGCGCCGGTCCTGGCCGCGGCGGTCACGGCGCTGAGGCTGGCGGGGATGATGGCTTTTCCATCATGTTCGATCATAACAAGGGCGCGCATGGCAGGTCCTTTCGGAAGTCCGGGTTAACTACAAAACGAACATTCCCGCCCCCGCCTGCGCGGGGGCAGGCTCCAGCGGGAATCCCATTTTATAAAATGGGATTCCGGGTCGCGCGCCCTCCGCTGTCGCGGAGGGCCCTTGCCCGGAATGTTCAATTTTTATTTTCATGGGGTTCGATCCTGATTGCCGCGGAAGTTAGATGACTTTCGCCTCAACGCGGAGTTTTTCGACCAGCGTGGCCACGTCGGGCACCTTGATGCCGGCCTTGCGCGTTGGAGGCTCGTCCACCTTCAGCACTTTCAGGCGCGGGGCGAGGTCCGCCGCCGGCGCTTCCATTGTTTCAACCGGCTTCTTCTTGGCCTTCATGATGTTGGGCAGCGTGGCATAGCGCGGCTCGTTCATGCGCAGGTCGGCGGTGATGATGCAGGGACATTTCAGCTCCACCGTCTCCAGCCCGCCGTCGACCTCGCGCACGACTTTCGCCGAACCGCCCGCAAGCTCGACCTTCGAGGCGAAGGTGGCCTGCCCCCAGCCCAGCAGCGCCGCCAGCATCTGGCCGGTCTGGCCGTTGTCGCCGTCGATGGCCTGCTTGCCGAGAATGACCAGATCGGGCTTTTCCTTCCCGACAAGAAGCCGGAGCGTCTTGGCGACGCCGAGCGGCTCGGCCTCGCCCTCGAACGGAACATGCACGGCGCGGTCGGCGCCCATGGCCAGGGCGGTGCGCAGAATTTCAACACAGCCTGCCGGGCCAAGGCTGGCGGCGATCACTTCCGTGGCGGTTCCTTTTTCTTTCAGGCGCACGGCTTCCTCGACGGCGATTTCGTCGAAAGGATTCATCGACATTTTGACATTCGCCGTTTCAACGCCGGTCTTGTCGGATTTGACGCGGATGGCCACGTTGTAGTCGATCACGCGCTTGACAGGCACAAGGACTTTCATGCCATTTCCTTATGATAAGGGGTGGGAACCGGAAATTACGTGAAAGCCGGTGAAGAAAGCCTTAACGCCCGCGGCACGGCCGGATGCGGCAAAAAACAAATTTCCTGCGATTTCATCCTTCAACCTCGCGTTTTTCATATTTTCTCATGGCGGAATGTTTGGAAAAATCGCAAAAATTGCGACCGGAAGACACCCTTCTCCTACACATTTCGGCGCAAGCCGGAATGGGTATGGTTATTTCAGGCTTGGCATGATCGTTCTTGGCATCGAAACATCCTGCGACGAGACCACCGCCGCCCTGGTGGACGACGCGCGCGTCATTCGCGGGCAGGCCGTTTTGTCGCAAATGGATCACCGGCGCTTTGGCGGCGTGGTGCCGGAAATCGCCGCGCGGGCGCATCTGACGCATCTTGACCGGTTGATCGGCGCGGCCTTCGCGCAAGCCGGGCTTGATTTCGAAAAGGCCGACGCCATCGCCGCCACCTGCGGCCCCGGCCTGATCGGCGGGGTGATGGTGGGCGCGATGACCGCCAAGGCTTTTTCGCTGGCGCTGAAAAAGCCTTTTCTGGCCGTCAATCATCTGGAAGCGCATGCGTTGACCCCGCGCTTGACCGGCAACGTGTCTTTTCCTTATCTGCTGCTTCTTGTTTCGGGCGGGCATTGCCAGTTGCTGGCGGTGGAAGGAGTCGGCCGTTACCGGCTTTACGGCACGACGCGCGACGATGCCGTGGGCGAAGCTTTCGACAAGGTAGCCAAGCTGCTTGATCTTGGCTTTCCCGGCGGGCCCACGGTGGAACGCGCGGCGCGTGAAGGCGATGCCGCGCGCTTTGATCTTCCCCACCCCATGCTGGGGCATGACAGCATGGATTTTTCCTTCTCCGGCCTGAAAACCGCCGTGCGTCATGCGGCGCATGGAAGGGATCTGTCGCCGCAAGACAAGGCCGGTCTCGCGGCCTCCTTCCAGCAGGCGGTCTGCGCCACGCTGGCCGACCGCGCGGCGCGCGCCGCCGGACAGTTCCGGCAGGACTATCCCGAAGGCAGGGTTCTGGTGGCGGCGGGCGGCGTGGCTTGCAACCTAGCGGTGCGCGAATCCCTTGCCGCCTGCGCCGCGCGCGCGGGACTTGATTTTATCGTGCCGCCGCCCGCGCTTTGCACCGACAACGCCGCGATGGTGGCCTGGACGGGAATCGAAAAGCTGCGCCTTGGCCTGACGGACGCGCTGGATTTCGCCCCCCGCCCCCACTGGCCACTGACGGACTTGACGGAATGATGGGGATTCCCACTTTTGTGGGAACGGGTGTGATGTTAGCCTTGACTTGCGGGACGTTTTGAACGGGTCATTGCGAGCCCCGCTGCAAGCGGGGCGAAGCAATCCAGGACTTGATACATCGGGCGTCCCCGCCCCTGCTTTCGCAGGGGCGGGAATGTTTGGGGCGTGGATTGCTCCCTGCTTCGCCTTCGGCTCTGCCGGGTTGGCTGAGCAAACCAGCCCGGCGCAACTTTCGTGAAGCCGGATTGTCGGCTCTTTGGGCCTTCTCATATAATAACGGGATTATGTCCTGCCCTGTTTCTGTCACTCAAACCTCAACGAAACGCCATGCCTGAAATTTTCAACACGGTCGGAATTGTCGGAGCCGGAGCCTGGGGCACCTGTCTTGCGCAGACGCTGCGCATGGCGGGACGCAACGTGCTGGTGTGGGCGCGGGAAGACGCGGTCGTGGAATCCATCAACAAGCGGCACGAGAACGCCGATTACCTGCGTGGCGTGCGGCTGGACGAAGGCATCAAGGCCTCAAAGGATTTCGCGGCGCTCGCCCCTTGCGAGGTGCTTTTTCTCTGCCCGCCGGCCCAGCACATGGAAACGTTGTGCAAAAGCATGGCTCCCGCCGTCAAGCGCGGCATACCTATCGTGGTTTGCTCGAAGGGCATTGACGGTAAAACCGGCGGGTTGATGACCGAAATCACGGGCCTTTCCCTTGCCGCCAGCCCCACCGCCGTGCTGTCGGGGCCCAGCCTGGCCATCGAAGTGGCGCGCGGCCTGCCGACGGCGGTTGTGGTGGCCTCGAACGAAAGGAACTACGCCAGCAAGCTGGCCGAGACCGTGGCCGGGCCGCGCCTGCGCCCCTACACCTCGGACGACATGATCGGCGTGCAGGTGGGCGGCGCGGTGAAAAACGTGTTCGCCATCGCCGCCGGCATCGTGATGGGCAAGGGCCTCGGCGAAAGCGCGCGCGCGGCGCTTGTCACAAGGGGCCTCAGCGAGATGACCGCCCTTGCCCTCGCCCTTGGCGGCAAGATGGAAACGCTGATGGGGCTTTCGGGCGTGGGCGACCTGGTGCTGACCTGCGGCTCGCAACAATCGCGCAACATGTCCCTGGGCGTGGCGCTGGGACGCGGCGATACGCTGGAAAAGGTTCTGGGCCTGCGCCACAGCGTGGCCGAAGGCGTGGCCACCGCCATCGCCACGCTGATCCGCGCCGAGCGGCATAATGTGGACATGCCGCTTACCAGGGCCATCCATGACATCCTGCACAAGGGCGCCGACGTCATGCTGACCATGGAGCAGCTTCTGGCCCGCCCCCTGACGGACGAATTCAAGTATTAAGGTTCCGGGCTGCGGGGCGGCGCATGGCCTGCCAGCCTCTGAAAAAAGCAGCCGCGTCGCAGCATTTCTCCTGTTGCAGTGCGAGAATGGAGTCGGCTGATGCGGCTTGGCGTCTGATGGAAAGTGATTCAGAATTATAACAGTATTTTTTAACAGTGAACCATGACTGACGTGGCACTCACGCAAACGGAAAAACCCGCTTCTTCCGCTTCATCGCAATTACCGGCCTTGTCGGAAACAGGGGTCCGGGGTGAGTTTGTCTTTGTTACCCAGATTTCCGGCGACCTGATCGTGGGGCATGCTCTTGAAGGCGGACGGGAAGTCTCCCTGAAATTCGATCCGGAAGATCCGGCGCTTTTCGCCGGGGCCAGGCGATGGGAAACGGCTTTTGCCCCCGCCAGCGCAGACATTGCACAGCGTCCTCCCGCAAGACCGTACAGAGATATCATTGCCCATATTGCACATGATAATGACACTGTAAAACGCATTACGGCCACTTTTTCCGACCTCGATAATGGAATCGGGTTGGTGCGTCTGCACAACATTAAAGCTTACCACATCAAATGCCGCACCCGTCCTGCCAAACAGCGTTCATGCAGTTTGAGCAATTACTGTTACATTCAGGGACGCGGCATTAACGGGGCGGATTATGTGGTGGCGGCTCCGGTCCACAATGCCCTGATTCCTTCATGGAACAGCGTTCTGTCAAACAGCGGAAAATTCCGGGACATTGATGCTGCGGAAAATCCTGAGTTTTTTGCAAAGCTGCAAAGGCATTTCAATGCCATTTTTTTCCCGGAAATCACGGATCCAGGAAGCGATTTCGACAGGGCAACTTTTTTCAGCATCCAGGCATATCATTCAAACGAATTTGGCCTGATCGTCCCGATTTCCGCCGAAAACAACACAATCGTGCCGTCTCCGGGCTCAGGACGCAACCCGGAGCGTGTTCGCGCGCAACTGATTGCCTTGCCAGTTCTTTTCAGGGAAGTGGGTGGAGTGCGCGAACTCTATTTCAACGCCTACCGTAACACGCCGGCGCGGAACGGCGTGCGAAGCTTGCCGGCCGTATGTCAGGATGAAACTCTCAGCATATCTCCGAAGTGAAAAGGAGAAAAAATCGCGTGAACGCCTTGAGACGCGCTCCTGCGCCGGAAAGCGCTAAACCCGCTGTTCGCCCAGGGTCGCGCCGACTTCATGCGCCGCGCGGACAATCCGCTCGCCTATGGAACCCACGCGCGCGGCGGCCGCCGCATAGGTGGTGACCGGCGAGCGGCGGACGGCCGCGATGGTTTTATCCAGCGCCACGAGATTCGTCTGGTTGGTCATGGCCACAAGGCGCTCCAGCGTGTCGTCCACGCCGCCAAGGCCATTCATGGAAAACTCGATATCGCGTGACATGTTCCTCTCCGGTTTTCTCCGGCCTTGCGCCGACCTTGCGGAACGGTTTTCCCGTTTCTTTTTCTTCGATGAGCTTGAGTATGCCGCATGAATGGCTAAGGGCCGGTTAAATATAACTTGCTGAATTCTTAAGGCTTTTTTGATTCTGATTTTTGCCTGTTCATGAAGAAAGGATTGATGATGAAATTCCGGCCTGTGGAAAAGCGCCTTTTCGCCCCGCGCCGTCCACAAGAGGACGCGGCGAATTCAACACGTTAGGTCAAGCTTATAATGAACAATCCTGTCTCTCGTGGCGCTGTGGGCGCGTGGATATTTTTCCGGTCTCTTCTTCGGCGTTAACCAAAGGTAAGGGATTTTATATGTTAGGGCTCGGACTCATTGAAATACGGTATGCCAGAAACGCGAGGACTGTTTTACGAAGTAAAACAACCGAACGTTACATCTCCCAACTCAACCATGCTCTTTTGACGGAATATTCTTCCCCGATTTAACCAGATTGGCGTGGGCCTCGGTCCCATCAGGTGAGGCTGGGGCTTCTCCCTCTGGAAAGCCGTGTTCTAAGTCAAAAATATCCCAATCTATTAGCGAACAATCTTCTAATGGTCTAGTATCTACACGAAAAGCATGGACAAGAAATTCGCCCAAAGAACCAGATGGACAGGTTTGTCTTCCATCTAAATAGTCTTCGTACTCATTTATTCCGTTAGCACTCACTAAAGGTGTTGATGTTGGTGGGATTTGAAAAACATATTTATTATCATACCCAGGGAGAGGACCTTTACCAAAAAAGACGATTTCAGGATCAATAATCTTCCGCTCTATGCGACCGTCACCCCAAGCTGTAACATTCTCATACTTTTCGGCCGGACCAATTTCAACCAGCAGTGACGTCTCTCCAGAACTTAATAAGCCGATGATGACTTCGCCGTTGCACTTCCCACCACCTGAAAAATCAATGCCAGCCAGCCAAGAGTCTGAGGATACGGGTGTAGCGTAATTCTCGATGTCCAGATCGATATGTCTTGGCAACTCGTAAACAAACTTGAAATCAGTCCCGGTTTGCTGCGCTATATGCTGTAATACTTCGGCGAAACGCCGCAGGTTAGGACCGTGGACAGATTCACGCCCAATATCCCAAACCAGCTTTTCACCTTTATTCACAGTTTCGATGACCTGCTCTTGTTGTGCAGGAAAATCTCCGCGCTCATCCTTGGCGCTCACGCTATCAGAAATTGACCTAGCCATCGTGCCTCTCAATACATTTTTGGAATTCTATCACAAAATTACGAAACTATTTTTTGTTCGGCTGGAGAAAATAAAATAAACAACAATTAACCTTAGACCCGACGTGAAAGCTGCCCCCTTTATAGGGTCTGATCTTTACTTCCCCCCCTTTTTGGGATTCATCTGCCCCCAGGTGGCCTGTTCCATGTAGTTTTCGGCGAGGAACTGGTAGAACTTGCGGAAGAAACGCTCGTTGGCGTCGCTGCGGTCGATCTTGATGTTTTCAAAAAAGCACAGATGCTCGTTCCATTTTTTCAGTTCAAGGCTGATGTCGTCGCGCGCCTCGCGCAAGGCGGCAATGGCCCCTTTCAGGTCGGTGACCATGCGCGGCAAATCCTGGGGCATGTCATCCACCTTCCGGAACTTGTCCTCGATGAGGCCGATGGCGCGGCGCACCAGGTCCTGCATGCGCATGTTTTCGGCGGCAAAGGACGTTTCCTTCTTGAAGGCCGCGCCGAAACTCACCAGTTTTTGCAGGATGTCGTCCAGCTTTTTCGAAAGCTCGCGCAGGGCCTCGACATAGGCAAGCTCGCGCGCAAGGTCGTCGATGCGCGGCACGATCAGGCGCGCGTCCCGCAGGCCCACCAGGCGCGCCAGTTTCAGGTGCGCGTCGCGCAATTGCCCGCGCCCGTCCGCGTCCTTGTGCATCTCCTGCATCTCCTCCAGCGGAGGCATCTCGGAGCGGAAGCCGGTGATCCAGAAGATCAGCTCCATGTTCAGGCGGCTTTTGGCCAGCAGCTTGTGATGCTCTTCCACCGCCCAGGAGGCGCTGCCGTCCAGGATCTCGCGCGGGATGCTGTCGTTGGGGCGGATGTCGCGCACATATTTCAGCCCCTTTTCCACCGTTTGCAAAAGCGCCACGTCTTCGGGCGGAATGTGAAATTCCTTTTGCAGCTTGCGCAGTTCAATCGCCGCCACCTGCTCGCCCATCGGCACGTAGAAACAGGGCAGCTTGTCGGAGCCGTTCAGCGCGAAACGGCATTTGTCGATCATGAAAATGCGGTGCCTGAAAACAAAATGCGTACTGGGATCCGCGCCCGCATTGGCCGGTGGCGGGGGCGCCGGATCGGAAAGCATTGCGGCGGACGCGGTCGTTTCTTCCATAAGCCGGACACTGAACGGACAGAGAGGAAAATCTAAGGCTTATAGCCTGTTTACGCCAGCCATCATTGGCCGCAAAAGGGGCTTTTCTGCTTTCGTTGCAAAAGAGCGTAAAGACATGTGATATTGCCAAAGCGTTACAATGTACTATTTTTCATGGTTATCAAGCGGCAGGCAGGCAATGACTCGCAGGATATTCGGCACGGACGGCGTGCGCGGCAAGGCGAATGCCGAGCCCATGACCGCCCCCACCCTTCTGAAACTGGCGATGGCGGCGGCGATTCACTTCCGCCATGGCGATCACCGGCACCGCGTGGTGATCGGCAAGGATACGCGGCTTTCCGGTTACATGATTGAGCCCGCGCTGACGGCCGGCTTCGTCTCCATGGGCGTGGACGTCACGCTGCTGGGGCCCTTGCCCACGCCGGCGGTCGCCATGCTGACGCGATCCTTGCGGGCGGATCTGGGGGTGATGATCTCGGCCTCGCACAATCCTTACGATGACAACGGCATCAAATTATTTGACGCGGGCGGCAACAAACTGTCGGACGCGGTGGAGGCGCGGATCGAAGCGCATATGAACAACAATCCCTCCGCCCATTGCGCCGAACCGGCGGGCTTCGGCCGCGCCATGCGGCTGGACGATGCGCTGGGTCGTACCATCGAATTCGTGAAGAGCAGCTTTCCGCGTGGCTTGCGGCTGGACGGGCTGCGCATCGTGGTCGATTGCGCCAATGGCGCGGCCTACAAGGTGGCTCCCGCCGTGCTGTGGGAGTTGGGCGCGGAGGTGATCCCGCTGGCCATCCATCCCGACGGGCTGAACATCAACCGCAACTGCGGAGCGCTTTCGCCCGATACGCTGTCCGAAAGCGTGGTGATGCACCAGGCCGACATCGGCATCGCGCTGGACGGCGACGCCGACCGGGTCATCCTGATCGACGAAACCGGCAAGGCGGTGGATGGCGACCAGATCATGGCGCTGATCGCGCAGGACTGGAAAGAACGCGGCCGGCTTCGCGGCGATGCGCTGGTGGCCACGGTGATGTCGAATCTCGGCCTGGAGCGTTACCTGGCCAAACACGGCATCGGCTTGCGCCGCACGCCGGTGGGCGACCGTTATGTGGTGGAGCGCATGCAGGCCGAGGGTTGCAACATTGGGGGCGAGCCGTCGGGCCATGTCGTGCTGAGCGATTTCAACACCACCGGCGACGGGCTGATGGCGGCGCTTCAGGTTCTGGCGGTTCTGGTGCAAAAAAAGAGGAAAGCCAGCGAGGTTCTGAATCTCTTCACGCCCGTGCCGCAGGTTTTGTCGAATGTGCGCGTCACCTCCGCCGATATTCTGGACGCCGGCGCGCTCCGGGACGCCATCCGCAAGGCCGAGGCGCGGTTAAGCGGCGCGGGCGGACGCCTTCTGGTGCGGCGTTCGGGCACCGAGCCGCTGATCCGCGTCATGGCCGAAGGCGACGATGCCGCGATGGTCAACGACGTCGTGCTTTCGCTGTGCGATTTCATCCGCAAGGCGGCCTGACAGGTTTGCCATAAAAGAGCCCGGTAATATTCTCCTCCCTCTGGAACAGGTTAGGGGAGGGATCACGCAAAAGGGTCCATAGGGCCAAAGACCCTTCTTGATCCTTTCGACCCTTCAAGACCCTTCATCATCCTCCCATGGGAGAGCCATAAGAGAGGGCCTAATATATGCAAGGCCGCGTTCTTATCATCGCGGGATCGGATTCGGGCGGCGGCGCAGGGATTCAGGCCGATCTGAAAACTGTCATGGCTCTTGGCGGCTACGGCATGACCGCCGTTACCGCCGTCACCGTTCAAAACACGCAAGGCGTGGGCAACGTTTACCCCCTGCCGCCGCAAGCGGTGACGGAGCAGATGGAAACCGTTCTGGACGATATCGGCGCGGACTGCATCAAGACCGGCATGCTGCATGATGCGCCGCTCATTGAAGCGGTGGCGAAAATCCTGCGTCCCAAGGCGAAGGATATCCCCCTTGTGGCCGATCCCGTGATGGCCGCAAAGGGTGGCCGGCCGCTTTTGGAAAACGACGCCGCAGTCACGCTGAAAAAGGAAATCCTGCCTCTCGCCGCCCTGCTGACCCCCAATGTGCCGGAAGCGGAAATACTGCTTCAGAAAAAAATCGCCGATCTGGAAGCGATGCGCAAGGCGGCGTGCGATCTGGCCGCGCTTGGCCCGAAGGCCGTGCTTCTGAAGGGCGGGCATCTGCCGGGCGGGATGGTCACCGATGTTCTTTGGGATGGAACGGAACTTCACGAATGGCAAAGCCCGCGCATTCCCACCACCCGCACTCATGGCACGGGCTGCACGCTGGCCAGCGCCATCGCAACCGCGCGCGCGCAAGGGCTTGGAATGAAAGACGCCGTGGCCCGCGCCCGTGACTATGTGCGGGGCGCGATCCTGAACGCTCCCCGGCTTGGCCAGGGCCACGGCCCGCTGAATCACGGCTGGATGATGGAAAAACAGACGCAAACGGATGGTTGATGCGGCGGCGTCAGAGAAATTTTGGCCGTTCTATTGGTATTGGTATTGGTGGTTTCCTGAGCGTTGGCCGCCGCGGTGGAACCGGCACAGGGCCAATTCTTAAATCCGTGGTCCTCGCAGAGGGCGCGGTAATGGAAGCGGTCGAGTCTAACAACCGGCGCATCAACTCGTTCCGGGACGCGGGTTTTGGCGCGCCTATGATGACACCGACCCTGCCATCAGGAAGCACGACAGCGATATTAAACGCGCCGCCACCAAAGCCTGTCTTGATCGTGGCCCCATCCTCCGCGAGCGGATTGCTGTTACGGTCACGGGAATTAGGCAGCCGCTTGAAACTGGCTTTCGAGAGGCGGATGCCTGGATTTTTCAGTATCGCAACAGGTTTTTTAAGGCTGCGTATGTTCAGCAGCCAGCCAAAAGTATATTCGCTACCAGGAATTTTTTCGCCGCGCATGCGGTGAACGGCCCTGACAAGAATTGCAAGGTCCCGCGCGGTCGTGACCATGCCGTTCACAGGCCAGCCGGAACTGTTCCTGAAAACCGTCTTTTTCATGCCGATTTGCCGGGCTGTCCTGTTCATCAAATCGACAAAGGCTTTTTCGTGATTCCCGCCTTTGTTTGCGTAAGGAAGATTGCGCGCCTCGCTGACAAATACGCCCAAAAGCCGCGCCGCCGTATTGGAAGAAACGACGTAGGCCGCTATGATGGCGTCCTGAAGCGTGATTGTTGCGCCTGGCTTGAAATCAACGGAGCTTTCTCTCGGCCTGTCCAGCCGGTGCTGCTTATATGTCAGCGTGTCACCAAGCCCCAGCTTACGGTCCCGCATCGCCTGAAAAACCAAATATAGCGTCATCAACTTGGTGATGGAGGCTGGCACACCCTTCGCATCGGGCCGGAAACGGGCCAACTCCCTGTCGCCCTTCATAACCAGAACGCTGGCCTTGCAACGGCTAAATTCTCGTGGCAGAGGGATAGTATGTCCCTTTTCTGGCAACACGATGGGGCCTCGCCTTTCTTGAGGGCATGCACGCCTCTTGCGAGGCTTCGCTCGTGTCGCTGGTTTTCGTGGGGCCTTGCTTTTTCGAGGGCTTGCTTCTTGTGTGACCGGCTTGTGCCTTTCCGTTTCTGTCTGACTGCCGATTCTCGTCAACACACCGATGACCGCCAGGGCAAAAAGACCTTTGACGGCACCGGTAAAGAGCGCTCTTGCAAAACCTTTCCTTGTTCTCGCCATCCAACAAGTATAAGGGGCTGGACTGAAAGTAATTAACGGTTATTCGTGCCGGTAGTGACGCATTTTAAAAATCACCCCCGCCCCCGCCTGCGCGGGGACAGGCTCCGGCGGGGGTCCCATTTGATTAAAAAACAATGGAATGCCCGCCTCCGCGGGCATGATATTTTTCAAACTGAGGCACCGCCCAAGAAAATAGAAAACCACGTTCATGCAACAGCCCTGCATTTTCTGCACTATAATTTTGCGCGGGTTCACAAAACGCTGTGGATCACTCCAGCTATGGCCGCAGGGATGTGTGACCATATTTGGGAAATCGATGAAATTGTCGGCCTCATGAAACAAGGAAGGCTAAAGCCCGTCTTCTTCTCTGTCCCATTTTTTAAGCAGAGCGCTAATTTCTTTGTGGGACAGCCAAAGATTGCGAACGACTTTGTAGACGACAAAGGCAAGCAAGGCGCATCCCGCAGGCCACCACAGCATTCTCAACCTCCCCGGTGGGTGAACCGGAGGTTAAGAACCGCGTAGACGCGGCCAGCAGCTTTTGGCCGTGAGGCTTGGACATGACTGCCGCCTCCGGCCCCCAGGCACGGACAGGCGGCATCTTGACAGTGATGCCTACTGGTCTACGGAGGTTCTTAAGCCTCAAAGCGCATGTTTGTATGCACTTCATCGCTGAGGATAATCCCTATGAATCACTAAAACAATCAGATAAGTTTGCCCTTATTTAGCCGTGAATTTGTCAACAATTCAAAATGCGTCACTGCCTTCGTGCCGGTTTCCGCATTTGCCGGT
Source organism: Alphaproteobacteria bacterium (assembly GCA_028278105.1). Classification (GTDB taxonomy): domain Bacteria; phylum Pseudomonadota; class Alphaproteobacteria; order UBA9219; family RGZA01; genus JACQAB01. The sequence continues at coordinate 30,547 of JANQEX010000003.1, forward strand.
TAATTTGGTAGAGTTCGGCATGTCCCGAATCAATGCCTCCCCTGCCCTACGCATCCTTGGCCTTGATCCCGGCCTGAACCACACCGGCTGGGGGATCGTCGGGGTGGAAGGGAACAGGCTGGCTTATGTGGCCTGCGGACGCATCAATCCGCCCGCTTCGGCGGAAATGGGCGAACGGCTTGCCTTTTTGCATGAGGAACTGGGCAGGATCATCGCCTTGCACCAGCCGCTTGAAGCGGCGGTTGAAGAAACCTTTGTCAACAAAAACGCGGCCTCGGCCCTGAAGCTGGGCATGGCGCGGGGCGTGGTGTTGCTGGCCCCGGCCTTGGCGGGATTGAGCGTCGCCGAATATTCGGCCAATCTGGTCAAGAAATCGGTGGGCGGCCATGGCCACGCCGAAAAGGAGCAACTGGCGCGCATGGTCAAAATGCTTTTGCCAAAGGCGGACGCCTCCTCGGCCGACGCCGCCGACGCGCTGGCCGTCGCCATCTGCCACGCGCATCACCGCAAGGCGGCGCAACTTGAAAAGGCGGCGTCATGATCGGCAGGCTGACGGGACGCATCGAATTCACCGGCGAGGATCACCTTCTGATCGACGTGAACGGCGTGGGCTATGTTGTTTACGCATCCTCCCGCAGCCTGAAGCGCGCGCGCGCGATGGGCGAGGCCGCAAGCCTTCTGATCGAAACCCAGGTGCGCGAAGACGCCATCACCCTGATCGGCTTTGCCGACGCCGAAGAGCGCGACGCCTTCAAGATGCTGGCCACCGTTCAGGGCGTGGGGACGCGCGTGGCGCTCTCGCTGCTTTCAAGCCTTTCGCCCGCGCAACTGGCGGGCGCGATTGCCGGGGGCGACACCAGGCTTCTATGCAGCGCCGACGGCATTGGCCAAAAACTGGCGGCGCGGCTTGTGACGGAGCTTAAGGACAAGGTTGCAAGCCTTGGCGCGGCAACGGTGACGTCCTTTCCAACAAAAGGCATCGCGTCCAAGGACGGGGTTGCGGGCGACGCGGTTTCCACCCTCACCCATCTCGGCTTCCGCCGCGACGAAGCTTTCGCCGCCGTCATGCATGTTCTTGACGCCGGCAAAGGCGTGGGCTTTGACGAGTTGATCCGCCTTTGTCTCCAGGAGCTTGCCTCGCCCCAGGCAAGGGCCGTGCGATGAATTCGGCCAACCCCGCCCTTTCCCCTCATGCGCAGGAAGGCGACGGCCCCGCCATCCGCCCGCGGCGGCTTGGGGAATTCATCGGCCAGACGGGACTTAAGGAAAATCTTTCCGTCTTCATCCAGGCGGCGGGCCTGCGCAAGAAGCCGCTGGACCATGTGCTGCTTTGCGGCCCGCCCGGTCTTGGCAAGACCACCCTTGCCCACATCATCGCGCGCGAGCTGGGGGTGGGGTTTCATGCCACCTCCGGCCCGGTTCTGGCGCGGGCGGGCGATCTGGCCGCCCTTCTCACCAACCTGCAACCGGGCGACGTGCTGTTCGTCGATGAAATCCACCGCATGAACGCGGCGGTGGAGGAAATCCTTTATCCCGCGATGGAGGATTTCAAGCTCGACCTGATGATCGGCGAAGGGCCGGCGGCGCGCTCGGTGCGCATCGACCTTCCCGCCTTCACCCTGATCGGCGCCACCACGCGCGCCGGGCTTCTGGCCAAGCCCTTGCGCGAGCGTTTTGGCATTCCGCTTCAGCTTCAATTCTACAGCGACACGGAACTACAGCAGATCGTGGAGCGCGCGGCGGGTGTGCTGGACATGGCCATCAGTCCCGACGGCGCATCGGAAATCGCGCGGCGCTCGCGCGGCACGCCGCGGGTGGCGGGGCGTTTGCTGCGCCGGGTATGCGATTTCGCCGCCGTGGCTCTTGCCGCCGGGCAAAAGGGCCGGATCGACGCCCGGCTGGCCGATGCCGCCCTGCAAAGGCTGGAGGTGGACCGCGAAGGCTTCGACGCGCTGGACCGCCGTTATATCCGCCATATCGCCGAGCATTTTTCGGGCGGGCCGGTAGGCGTCGAAACGCTGGTGGCGGCGCTGTCGGAAGCGCGGGATGTTCTGGAGGAAGTGGTGGAGCCCTACCTGATCCAGCGCGGGCTTTTGCAGCGCACGCCGCGGGGCCGGGCGCTGACCGACGCCGCCTTCCGCCATGTAGGACTGCCGCCGCCCGCGCAACCCGGACCCCAGATGAATTTTCTATCCAACGACGAGGACGCATGAATGGGGTCTCAAGGGTCATAAGGGGCATAAGGGTCTTTTTTGTTGGCCCTAATATTGACCCTTCCGACCCTCACGACCCTTTCATAAAACCCCACCCCTTGATCCCATGACGGTCCCGTCCCTTCCCCACCTCTACAAGTTCCGCGTCTATTTCGAGGACACCGACGCGGGCGGGATCGTCTATTACGCCAATTACCTGAAATTCATCGAGCGCGCGCGCACCGAGATGCTGCGCGATCTCGGCCTTTCCCATTCCGGGATGATGAAGGAAACCGGCCAGTTCTTCGTGGTGCGCCGCTGCGCCATCGACTACGGGAAACCGGCGCATCTGGACGACGCGCTGACGGTCCGTTCCACGGCGCTGGAATGCGGCGGGGCTTCGCTGACCCTGCGGCAGGACGTCATGCGCGGAGATACGCTGCTGGCCCGCGCCGAAGTGTTGCTGGTCCATATCAACGCCGAAGGCGCGCCTTGCCGTATTCCGGCCTCAATCCGCGACAAGATTGGACCGGCCCCGGAGGGGAAACAGAATCCCCCTCCCTCCGGGAGGGGTTAGGGGAGGGTCCATGAGAAAGAATTAGGGGAGGGCTTGCGAAAAGGGTCGAGAGGGTCAGAAGGGTCAGGCGGGTCAAAGACCCTTTTGACCCTTTCGACCCTTATGCCCCTCCGTGATCCCTCCCCCAGCCCCTCCCAAAGGGAGGGGAGATAATCACCCGTTTTGAAAATCATTCCCGCCTTCGTTTTCGCGGGGGTAAACTCCAGCGGGGGCGGGCATGACTTTTTTTGTGTGTCCGTCCGCTGGGGCGTTGGTATAAAAGCTTGTTCCGTTGCAAAAGATGTAAAATCCTAAAAGGACCGTTTCATGGAAGAACGCGCCGTCTCCACCCTCAACCTGCCCGGCTCCGCGCCGCCGATGGATTTTTCGGTCTGGGGCCTGTTCATGCACGCCGACATCGTGGTGAAGGCGGTGATTATCGTCCTGCTGCTGGCCTCGGTCTGGAGTTGGGCCGTGATTTTGCAGAAAAGCTTCCGCCTGAAGCGCCTGAAGGAGAAAGCCGTCTATTTCGAAGACCGCTTTTGGGCCGGCGGCGCGCTGGACGATCTCTACAACAAGATCCAGGGCCGCCCGAATGATCCGATGACCGCCGTATTCTGCGCCGCGGTGAAGGAGCTTCGCAACGCCGCCGAGAAAAGCCTTCTGGCGACCGCGCCGGCGCGCGCCAGCCTTCTGGCCCGCATCGAGCGCGTGGTGAACGTGACCATCGGCCGCGAACTGGCCAACGTGCAACGGAACCTGACCTTTCTCGCCTCGGTCGGCTCCACCGCTCCTTTCGTCGGCCTGTTCGGCACGGTCTGGGGCATCATGAACAGCTTCACCTCCATCGCCCATGCCCGGAACACCAGCCTCGCCATCGTGGCGCCCGGCATCGCCGAGGCGCTGTTCGCCACCGCCATCGGCCTTCTGGCCGCCATTCCCGCCGTGCTAGCCTACAACAAGTTCAACAGCGAGATCAACAAATACGCCGAGCGGCTGGAGTTCTTCGGCAACGACCTGATCGCAACCATCTCCCGCAATCTGGAGAGTTCCTGAATGGCAATGCTGGCCGCTCCGCGCGTCCGCATACGCGGACGCCGCGTCTCCTCCGCCATGAGCGAGATCAACGTCACCCCTTTTGTCGACGTGATGCTGGTGCTTTTGGTGATTTTCATGGTCACCGCGCCGCTTCTGTCGGTTTCGGTGCCGGTGGACTTGCCGAAAACCACGGGCAAGAACATCCCGTCCAACAAGCAGCCTCTGGTGGTCACCGTGACCGCGAAGGGTGAAATCTTCATTCAGGAGACGCGCGTCGGCTTCGACAGCCTCGTGCCGCGCCTGAAAAGCCTGCAAGGCGTCGATCCCGGCATGCGCATTTTCGTGCGCGGCGACCGGTCGCTGACCTATGGCCGCATCATGGAAGTGATGGGCGCCTTGTCGGCCGCGGGCTTCAAGCATGTGGCGCTGGTGGCCGATCTGCCCAAGGCACGGTGAGAGATGGAAGCTGCCTGATGATCCTTCCAAAAGAATTGGGGCGTCCCCGCGAAAGCGGGGACCCAGTTTGTTATAATAAAACTGGATTCCCGCTTACGCGGGAATGCTTGGTCATAGGGATCGCCCAGAACCGGGAAAAACTCCCATGCAGGGCCATATGAAAAAATGGCTGGCGCTTTCCGTCCTGCTGCATCTGGCGGTGTTCCTGCTGGTCTGGCTGGGCCTGCCGCATATTCCCAGGCGCTTTCCCGAACCCATGCGGATCGTGCCGGTGGATATTGCCGGCACGCCGGACATCACCGCCGCGAAAAAGACGAAACCACGCAAAGCCGCCCCGGCCCCGCCCAAACCCAAACCGCCCAAGCCGCCGGAGCCGAAAAAGCCCAAACCCGCCAAGCCGCCTCCTTCCCCGAAGCCCAAGCCTCCGGAGCCGAAGCCACAGCCCAAAACCGAAAAAGCCGACGCGGCCATCCCGAAGCCCAAGGCCAAACCCAAAAAAAAGCCGCCCAAACCCAGGCCGCCGCAACGGGACGCGCTGGCCAGCATCCTGAAAAACGTTGCAAAAATGAAACCGCCGCCTTCGCCGCCGGACGCGGAAGGCCCGCCCAAAAAAGAGCCGCCGCCTGCCACGGCCGCGCCACAGGTTCCTGCTATGGCGGAACGGCTCAGCGTGAGCGAGGAGGACGCCCTGCGCCGCCAGCTCGCGCAATGCTGGAACGTGCCGATTGGCGCGCGCGACGTGGAGAATACCGTTGTGGAGATTTACGCTTCCATCAATCCCGACCGCACGATACGCGAAGCCGTGGTGGTGGATCAGGCCCGCATGGGCCGCGATCCCTTCTTCCGCACGATTGCCGAGTCGGCCCTGCGGGCGCTTTACAATCCGCTTTGCAGCCCCCTAGCCTTGCCGCCGGAAAAATACGATGAATGGCGCGATACTCTGATGACCTTCAACCCCAGGGACATGTTCTGATGCCCGCCTTGCCCCGCCTGCTGCCTGTTCTTGTCTTTTTCGCCGTATGGATGGCCGGCTCCCCGCCCGCCCACGCGCTGCTGAAGGTCGACATCACGCGGGGCACGGTCGCGCCCATTCCCGTCGCCATTTCGCCCTTCGTGGCCAAGGGCGGCGCCGCGGCCGGCACCGGGGTCAATATCGTTCAGGTCATCGCGCAGGACCTTGAGCGCTCCGGCCTGTTTCGCACGCTTGATCCTTCCAGCTTTATCCAGGACGGCGAAAGCCTCCAGGCGGGGCCCCGCTTTGCCGACTGGCGCGTCCTGAACGCGCAGGCGCTGGTAAGTGGCGCGGTCATGCCGCAGGCCGACGGCAGGCTGCGCGTGGAATTCCGCCTGTGGGACGTGTTCGCCGGACAGCAGATGACCGGCATGGCCTATTTCACCACGCCGCAGAACTGGCGCCGCATCGCCCATATTATCTCCGACGCCATCTACAAGCGCATCACCGGCGAGAAAGGCTATTTCGACACGCGCATCGTGTATATTTCGGAAACCGGGCCCGCGAGCCGCCGCGTCAAGCGCCTGGCCATCATGGACCAGGACGGCGCCAACCACCGTTTCCTGACCGACGGGCGGACGCTGATCCTCACGCCGCGCTTTTCGCCCACGCTCCAGGAAATCACCTATCTGGCCTATTACAACAACAAGCCGCGCGTTTATCTGTTCAACATCGACACCGGACGCCAGGAGGCCCTTGGCGATTTTCCCGGCATGACCTTCGCGCCGCGCTTTTCGCCCGACGGCAAGAAGGTGATCTTCAGCCTGATCGAGCAGGGCGGCGACAGCAATATTTTCATCATGGACCTGCGCACCCGCCGCGTGACGCGCCTCACCAATCACCCCTCCATCAATACCGCGCCCTCCTTTTCGCCCGACGGGCGGCAGGTGACGTTTGAATCCAACCGCGGCGGCTCGCAACAGGTTTACGTGATGAACGTGGACGGCGGCAATGTGCGCCGCATCAGTTTCGGCAACGGCAAATTCGGCACGCCCGTCTGGTCGCCAAGGGGAGACCTGATCGCCTTCACCAAACAGCAGGGCGGACAGTTTTCCATCGGCGTGATGCGGCCCGACGGCAGCGGCGAGCGCGTTCTCACCTCCGCCTTCCACGCCGAGGGCCCCACCTGGGCCCCCAACGGGCGCGTGCTGATGTATTTCAAGGAGCGTCCCAACAGAAGCGGCAAAAGGGCGCGGCTTTATTCCATCGACATCACCGGCCACAACGAGCGCGAGCTTGTCACGCCGCTGGACGCCTCCGACCCCGCCTGGTCGCCGTTGATTCCGTAACCGGCAAAGCCCCTACCCGTGGTTGTTGGCCGGTTGGGCCGGGCTGCCGCATCTGGCTTTAACTTGGATAAGAGTTTTAAGAGTTTCAGGCCCGTCGCTTTTGTCTTTGCCCCACAGAAATTTGGAATTGCTACGGACGCGCTCCGGGTCAAGACCTTGCGAAAATTCAACCGCCACCGCCGGCACTTTTCTTACCAAAGCACTCATGTCTGCCTCAAGGTACAGAAGACAAGGGCGCTTTTTCGTGATGCAATTGGGATCGTTATAATTCCTGATATAGTAAGGAACCATTCTATCGAGATAGGTCCCTTGGGCCAGATCGCACAGACGAGAGCCAAGACTTGCATTCTCGAATAGCTGCCAGGTGGCGAGATCCCCAAGAGCGCGCTCGGCCTTGTCCCTGTTATCGATGAGATCACGAAGCCTGCGCTCGGCTTCTTTTCTTTCGCCAGAATGAGGTGAACCCAGCATGGACATCAGTCTTGTATACTCACACGCTTTCTCTCCAAATACCTTTGCGATAGAGGGCCTTTTTACGCCTTCATACCTTTTTGTGGTTGGCCCGGCCGCGGATGAAAAATCGTCATGAGCCCGCCGGGTTGTGCTGCTGTGTTGGGGAGCCATTGCTTGTTGGGCAAAAGTTTCAAGCTGGTCACGAAACAGAAAATCTTTACGGAGGTAATCTGGATTAAGTTTTTGCAAAAATCCAACTGCTACTGACGGCACTTTTTGTGTCAGTTCAAGCATCGCCATCCAGAGATTCGGGCGAGAATGCTTATGGTAATCGGGATCTTCCTCGTAATCAGGATCATTGAATATTTCGATATAATAAGGAACCATTTTTTTGAGATAGGCGTCCGGGGCATGCGTGAACAGATGATGGCTAAGCGCTGTCTGCCTGAATAGCCACAACTCGACGATATCCTCGATTGCGCATTCTGCTTGCCCCTTGTTTCGGATGAGCATGCCAAGCCCGCCAGCGGCTCTTCTTCTCTCTTCAACATCAACGTAACCCGGTTCAGAACGAGGAACCGGTGAATTCAGCAAGGCGCTCAGCCTTTTATATTCATCAGCCTTCTCTCCGAACACCTCTGCTCTTTTTGCTTTCCTCCCAGCCTCTGCTTTTTCAGCCGCGGCCCTTTCGCTTGCTTCCCTCTCAACCCTTGCTCTTTCAGCCGCGGCCTTTTTTTCTGCTTGCCTCTTGGCCTCCGCTTTTTCAGCCACGGCCACCTTTTTTGCTTTCCTCTTAGCCTCTGCTCTCTCATAGGCGGCGCGTTTATCTGGATCTTTCAATATCTCATAAGCTTCGTTGATTTCCTTGAATCGAACTTCCGCCACCTTATCTCCCGGATTACGGTCGGGATGATGTTTCATCGCCAGCTTGCGGTAAGCCGCTTTGAGGCCGGAATCCGATGCGCCGCGCGCAACGCCCAGAACTTCGTAATAATCTCTTTTCGCCATAGCCTTGCCTGATAATGTCCGTGTGAGACTATATCACACCGGCTTCGCGTTTTTACTTTCGGCCCTTAACCAAAATATCGTTCCGGTCTAAAAACATGATGGCCGACTCTGGCCATATCCATTTACCAGACAAGGTCTTGTTTTTGCCGCTATTCGGTTCCATCTGTTTTTGCTATTCAATGCGGGGCGTACGGCGGAATCCCCTTTCGCCCGGTTCAACGGACATTTATACGCGGCCAAGGGCCGGCAAAGGAGACGAAAATGTTTTTTCGAATTGCAAGCCTGATGGCGGCGCTGGTTCTGGTCACGGCCTGCGAATCCACTCCCGACAGCGCCTCCGGCACCGTCAAGGGTTCGGGCACCATGGCCGGCGGCGCGGGCGGCCCCGGCGTTGCCGGGCATGTGCTGAAAAATCCCAACGCCAAGCCCGGCTCGGTGGAGGATTTCGTCGACAACATCGGCGACCGCGTTTACTTCGCCTTCGATTCCGCCGAGCTGACGCCCGAAGACCAGGCCACGCTCGACCGGCAGGCCGAATGGCTGGGCAAGTACAGCGCGGTAACCATCACCCTGGAAGGCCATTGCGACGAGCGCGGTACGCGCGAGTACAATCTGGCCCTCGGCCAGAAGCGCGCCAATGCCGCCAAACAGTATCTGGTTGCCGCCGGCGTTCCTTCCGGCCGGATCGAAACCATTTCCTACGGCAAGGAGCGTCCTGCGGTTCCCGGTCATAATGAAGAGGCGTGGGCCATGAACCGCCGCGCGGTCTCGGTCGTCAAGTAAGGGCCGGACGCGGGTTTTCGGAAGGCGCGGGACAAACGGCCCCGCGCCTTCTTTTTTGCCCAAAAGGCTGGCATGATCTTGCATGGAGGATATTGCCGTCATTGCGAGCCACGCGGATAGCGGGGCGAAGCAATGCAGAATATTTAATGAACATTCCGGGCAAGCGAGCCCCGGCGAAAGCCGGGGCCGCGCCGACCCGGAATCTCATTTGTTTTCTGTTCGAAGAATAAAACGGGATTCCCGCTGGAGCCTGCCCCCGCGCCCGGCTTCGCCTGCGGCACCGCCGAGGTCTTGGCGCATGTGTCGCGCCGGAGCTTTTGCGGAGGCGGACAGGCGGGGGCGGGAATGTTCGTATTTGGTTATGCTGGATTGCTTCGGGAGCAAAGCTCCCTCGCAATGACGGCTTCGGACAATTTTTGCACAAGTTCTCCTGTTATTCCAAGGATGCATGGCCCATGTTGCGATCTTTCCTGTTTTCCTCGTTCCTTGTGGCGGCGCTTGCGGCAACGCCTGTCCCGGCCCTTGCACAGTTCGACACCGGAAGCGCGCCGCCGCCGCCGGGCATGGGCGCGCCCTATGCGGCTGCGGCTCCAACCGACCTTCAGGTGCGCATGAACGCGCTGGAAACGCATCTTCGCAACGTGACCGGCCAGATGGAACGCGCGGAATACCAGAACAACCAGTTGCAACAGGCCCTGCGGCGCATGAACACCGATTACGACGGCCGTTTCCGGCTTCTGGAGAAAAGGCTTGACGCGCTGGAGGCCCGCGCCGCCGCGCCGCCGCCTTCACCGCCGCCCGCCGCCCCGTCCGCCGTCATGGATGTCCCGCGGGAAGAGCCGCGCGCGGAGACGCCGGAACAGGTTCTGGGCACGTTTTCATCCGCCGGCGACGAGGAAGGCGCGCAAGCGCTTTATGACAAGGCCTTTGCCTCCTTGCGCCAGGCCCGCTATGGCGAGGCGGAACAGCTTCTGCGCCGGTTCCTGAAAACCTATTCCAGGCACCGCCTTGCCGAAAACGCCAAATACTGGCTGGGTGAAACCTATTACGTGCGCGGCAAGTTTCAGGACGCCGCCATCGCCTTCGCCGAAGGATTCCAGCGATTCCCCAAGGGCCGCAAGGCGCCCGACAATCTCCTGAAGCTCGCCATGTCGCTCGGAGCCAGCAACCAGAAAAAAGATGCCTGCACCACGCTGTCCGAATTGAGCAAGCGCTTTCCCAACGCTTCGGCCATTATCCGCAACCGGGCCGCGCAGGAGAAGAGAACGCTTGGCTGCGCGTCATGAGCGCGGGTTTCCGCCGCGCCGCGCCGGCGGGGCCGGTCGGCGATGATGAATTCGCGGGGCTGATGGCGCTGTGCGGCAAATGGGAGGCTCCGCTTTCCTTCGCCGTGGCCGTCTCCGGCGGGCCCGACAGCATGGCGCTGGCGGCCTTGCTGCACGGCTGGCTCGCCGCGCGCGGGGGCGCGCTTCTGGCGCTGACCGTCGATCACCGCCTCCGTCCCGCCTCCGCCCCGGAAGCGGAAGAGGCCGGGCAACGCCTTTCGCGCCTTGGCATTCCCCAGCTTGTTCTCCGCTGGGACCATGACGCGCCGCCCCAAAGCGGCATCCAGAAAAAGGCGCGCGCGGCGCGTTACGCGCTGCTGACCTCTGCCTGCCGCGAAAGAAACATTCCCTTCCTTTTTCTGGCCCATCATGCCGACGACCAGGCCGAAACGCTGGTGATGCGCATGGAACGTTCCTCCGGACCCGACGGACTGGCCGGCATGCCGCTTTGCCGCGCGGAAGACGGCGTGACCCTGCTCCGCCCGCTTCTGCCGCTGCGCAAGGCGCGGCTGGAAGCGACCTGCGCCGCGCGCGGTATCGGCTTTGCGCGCGACCCGTCGAACGGCGCCCTGCGATTCATGCGCGCCCGGCTGCGGGCATGGAACGCGCCGCGTCCTGACGTGGAGCGCATCAACGCCCTGTCGCTGCGCGCCGGCCTGACCCGCGCGCATCTTGAAGAATCCTGCAACCAATGGCTTGCCCTTTTCGCCACGGCGGATGCCTTTGGCGGCATCCGGTTCGATCACAAGGCCTGGCGGGAGTTGAGCGGGCCGCTGCGCGCCCGCGCGCTCGACCGCGCCCTGCTCTCGGCCGGAGGGAATGATTACGCGCCGCGCGGCAAGGCCCGCGCGCGCCTGATGGAAGCGTTGATGCAAAACGGACCCGTGCAAAAAACACTGGGGGGTTGTTTTATCACCCTCCACGGAGGACAAATCACTCTTCACCGTGAGGCCGGGCTGATTACGCATGACGCGCCGCTTGCGGCCTTCGTCGCGCGCCTGAGCCGCTGGGACAACCGCTTTTCCTTTTCCTTTCCTGAATCCCTGAAAAATGAGGAGCTGCGCGTCGCCCGGCTTGGCGGCGCCAGCCGGAAGCTTCTTGAGAAAATGGGAGCCGGCCCGATTGCGGCGCTGCCCGCCCGTCCGCGCGCGGGCCTGCCCGCCTTATACCGGAACGCCGAATTATTCGCTTTTCCCGACTTTGTCGCCGGCGCGCCCCTTTTATCCAAGGAGTCCGTTGTAACCGCTGGATTTTTTCCAAAAAGACCCTTACAAATCATGCCTTTCCGGCCCGCGGCTTATCCCGTGCCTGAGGAAGGCCTTTTTGACGTTGCTTAATCTTTGCCGGGCACTATCTCTGGAACAAGGGCCATCGCATATGGACTGCGAAGAAAATAACCAGGCGTCCCCGCCCCTGCTTTCGCAGGGGTAAACTCCAGCGGGGACCCAGTTTGTTTAATGATAAAAGCGGCGCTATGCGAAAGACCTCGGCGAAGCCGGGTGCGGGAATGTCTCCGGTTGGCGTGTTTTTGCTCAAATGTGGTAGTCTTGCCATTGGAAAAAAAGGATAGACGCAACTCCCAAGCAAGGTTGGAAACATCGTGAACAATTTCGGCAGGAACATTCTGATCTGGCTGCTGCTGCTTGTCATGCTGGGCGGGCTCTACAACATGACGCAGAACATGCCGCCCACGCCGCCCGGAAGCGACATTCCGTTCAGCGAGTTCATGGCGCGCGTCGACGAAGGAAAGGTGGCCGATATCACCATCCGGGGCCAGTCGGTTTTCGGCAAGAACACCGACGGCGCCGCCTTCACCACCTATGTGCCGCCCAACACCAACCTGACCGGGATCCTGGCGGGCAAGGGTGTGCGCGTGACTGCCCAGCCGGACGACAGCGCCACCCCCAGCCTGCTGAGCATCCTGATTTCCTGGTTCCCCATGCTGCTGCTGATCGGCGTGTGGATTTTCTTCATGCGCCAGATGCAAACCGGCAGCGGCAAGGCCATGGGCTTCGGCCGCTCGCGCGCGCGCATGCTGACCGAAAAAACCGGCAAGGTGACGTTCGAGGACGTGGCCGGGGTGGACGAGGCCAAGCAGGAGCTTGAGGAAGTCGTCGAATTCCTGAAAGAGCCGCAAAAGTTCCAGAAGCTGGGCGGCAAGATTCCCAAGGGCGTGTTGCTGGTAGGTCCGCCCGGCACCGGCAAGACCCTGATCGCCCGCGCCGTGGCCGGCGAGGCGAATGTGCCGTTCTTTACCATCTCCGGTTCCGACTTTGTCGAGATGTTCGTGGGCGTGGGCGCGGCGCGCGTGCGCGACATGTTCGAGCAGGGCAAGAAAAACGCGCCCTGCATCATCTTCATCGACGAAATCGACGCGCTGGGCCGCAAGCGCGGCGCGGGTCTCGGCGGCGGCAACGACGAGCGCGAGCAAACGCTGAACCAGTTGCTGGTGGAAATGGACGGGTTCGAGGCGAATGACGGCGTGATCCTCATCGCCGCCACCAACCGGCCCGACGTGCTGGACCCGGCCCTGCTGCGCCCCGGCCGTTTCGACCGCCAGGTGGTGGTGCCCAATCCCGATATTTCCGGCCGCGAGAAAATCCTTCGCGTGCACATGCGGAAAGTTCCGCTGGCCCCCACGGTGGACGCCCGCATGATCGCCCGCGGCACGCCCGGCTTTTCGGGCGCCGATCTTGCCAATCTGGTCAACGAGGCCGCGCTTCTGGCCGCCCGGCGCAACCTGCCCGCCGTGGGCATGGCCGAGTTCGAGGCCGCCAAGGACAAGGTCATGATGGGGGCCGAGCGCCGCTCGATGGTCATGACCGAAAAGGAAAAGAACCTGACCGCCTATCACGAAACCGGGCACGCGCTGGTGGGCCTGAACATGCCGGAGCATGATCCGCTGCACAAGGTCACCATCATCCCGCGCGGACGGGCGCTGGGCGTGACCATGAGCCTGCCGGAGAACGACCGGCTGACCTATTCGCAAGTGCAGCTTAAATCGCAACTGGCGTCGCTGTTCGGCGGGCGCGTGGCCGAGGAAATCATCTTCGGCAAGGAAAACATCACCACGGGCGCGGCCAACGACATCGAACGCGCCACGGCGCTCGCGCGCAAGATGATCACCGAATTCGGCATGAGCGAAACCCTGGGCGCGGTGCGCTACAACCCGAACGAGGAGGAAGTGTTCCTTGGCCATTCGGTGGCGCGGCAGCAGCATGTCTCGGAAGAAACCGCCCGGCTCATCGACGAGGAAGTGCGCCGCCTGATCGACTGGGCCGAGAACAAGGCGCACGAAATCCTCACCACGCATCTTGAGCAGCTTCACAAAATCTCCAGGACCCTTCTGGAGTACGAAACCCTGACCGGCGACGAGGTGAAGGCGCTTTTGCGCGGGGAATCCATCACGCGCGGCGAAGACGGCTCCCCGCCCCCGCCGCCGCCCAAGCCGGTTTCCGACAAGCAGGGCTCGGTCCCCTCCGGCGCCGAAGAAGGGGTTTTACCGGCCGGCCTGGCGCAGCAGGAATCGTAGCAAAGCTACCCGCAAGCCGGCCACGCCACTTGTTCTATTTTTTCCCGAAACTTGCGTTTGCTGTTGTTCCGTCCGTCTTCATACCGCCTGGCGGCCGAGGCGTGCTTTGCCATACCAAGGCAGCACCTTACGGGCTCACCGGCATCCAGCGCTTCAAGTCTTTGTATCAGGACGTCGATACAAAAACGTTTATAGGCGTTATCAAACCTGTGCAAGCGAATGGTATCGCGTATGTTCCTGTCTATGGACTTGCGCCAGCTTTCCTCCCGTGTCGCGCAGCGCAGAATGGTTTGTAATTGCGCCCAATTTTTTTCCCGGAGCAGATAGCCGATGGCCACGGGCACGAACGCGGCTTCGTCGCCATTCCGCCAGTTTTTGTCGCGCGCCTGATGGCACAGCATGTGGGAAAGGGCGCGTTTGCCCATAAACCTTTTCGAACCATAATTTTCCGCGGCCAGCGCCCCCAGCAGGGGCATGATGTCCCCGCCCGTGATCTCCTTGCGCCATTCGGGAACTTTTGAAGCAATGGCAAGAATGCGCTGGGCCTCGGCCGCCGACCCGGCGGCGCAGGCCGTGGCGACGATCTCCGCGATAAATCGCCCGGATACCAGCCTGCGTTCCGCCTTGTTTCCGGCAAGGACTTGCACATCCCTTGAGGCATTTTCAAAATGTCCCGTTTGGGCGTCGTCCTCTTCTTCCCCGCGGGCGATGCTTTCCCGCGCATCCTCGATCAAGCCTTCAAATCTCTTCTCGAATGACCGGGCCAGCGCCCCTTCCGAAAAAAAGCTGGGCGCATGAGGCAGCCCATGCATCGCCTCATAAAAGCGACGGCCCGCATAATCCCTTTCGTCCTGCTCTGCCGGCAAGACCTGCCGGATCACGTCCAGGATTTCCGGATAGGCGCGCAACAGACCGCACAAATTAACGTCATCATCTTTTTCGTTTGTCGTGCTTGCGTTTGACCCGTCGATGCGAAAACGGGCGCCGCCAGCGATTTCAACCTGCAACAACCGAACCGGTTCGTCCTCCCTGACCCACCAACGGGTACCCTTTTCATAGGCAGCGGCGGCTTCATGACTTACGATTAAATAGACGCGCAGCCTTTCAGAATGATGCAAAAGGCCGACACCACGCTTCAGATGGTCCCGGTCCCGTTCCTCGAAACCGGCCGCCGCGAATTCGCGGCGGTCTTTGCAAAGATCGACATAGTCTTCCAGATCTGCGGTATACCGGAAAGCCTTTAGCGGATCGCCGCTTAAAGGTTTCTTGTTCGAGCCACGGGAGATTATGCATAGCCGCTCATAGGGAGGCACTCGTGGAATGCCCCCTTCTTGTCTTAGCTTGTGAAATTTCTCCAACGTCTCTTTATATCCGCCAAGATGATTGATATGAAGCTTCTCATTAAAAAAGTCTCTACTGATATAGGAGTAATAATCACTCTCCTCCGTCGGAGCGGCCTGTTGAAGAGTCCGGAAGACAAAGGCGGCAAAGTTTTCTTTTTCCGCGGGAGAAAGCTCGGGATATTCTTCTTCCCAGATTTCCCGAAACTCTCTGCCCTTGACCTCAAGATACCGCCCGGAGAAAAAAGCGCGTACCCATCCCTCTATGCTTGCGTGCCTGGCGATTCTAAAATCGTCCTCAAGAAACCAAGCCCGAAAATTCCTGAAGTTTTGATCTGCCGGCAAGACTGAAACACTCCCCCTCAATATGCGCGCATCGTAAATCAGCCGCCGGAACAATCGCAACACAAAACAGATACATAAATCCGGGGTGAATCGATGATTTGGATGCTAAACGGAGCGGCGGCCTGATAGGGTCTGAACTCAATTAGAAATGAATCAAATCAAACAGATAACTGCTCATTCCGGCGAAAGCCGGAATCCAGCAACCGCCGTAGGCGGTTGCATGAAGCCTCCGGCTTCATGCTGGACCCCGGCTTTCGCCGGGGTGAGAAGTTGTTTTTTTGAGTGAAAAGCTTGTTTAATTGAGTCCAGACCCTAGTATTTGCTCTTCCGTTTTGAGTGTTTTTTCAATGTCCTGGCCGCGCGCGCTTTATCTTTTCTTTATCGACGCCTTCCGCCCGCCTTTCCGCACCACGCCGTGGATCGTGCTGCTGTATGCGTATCTGTCGGCGGTCTACAATCCCGACAGCGCCTTCAACCGCTGGGTCCTGCCCGACACCGACGATTACATCCGCCTGGTCCAGGTTTTCAACTGGACCGGCGGGCAAGGCTGGTTCGACACCACCCTCGGCCGCCTTTACCCCCTTCACCCCATTTCCATGCATTGGGCGCGGTTGCCGGATATTCCGCTGGCCGGGGTTTACCTGTTTCTTTCCGCCCTGGCCAAATTCTTCCAGTGGGACGCCACGCGGCAGGCCATAGGCATGCTGACGGCTTTTTTCGTTCCCTCCCTCCTGCTGACCGGCCTTCTGTTTCTGGTGCGGGCGCTGGCGCGGCCGCTGACGGGAAAACGGCTTTCGGGCGCGGTGTGTTTTCTGGTGCCGCTGGCGGCGCAGCTTGTTTTTCAGTTCATGCCCATGCGCATCGACCACCATGCCTGGATCATCCTGGGCGGCGGGGCGGCTTTCTGGTGTCTGCAAGGCATGGCGCTTGGCGTGCGGCCGCTGCGATGCGCGGCGGGCGCGGCCCTTGCCCTGACCCTGGCGGCGTGGAACGGCGCGGAAATCCTGCCCTTTATCCTGTTTTTCTGCGCGGCGCTGACCCTGCTTGCGGTGTGGAAACAGCGGCTGTTCATGGCTGCCCTTGTTTTCGGCGCGGCCTGGCCCGCCTTTACCGCGCTTTGCCTTTTGCTGGCGCGCGGCCCGCATTTCATGGTGATTGAATATGACAGTTTCTCGTTCTTCTACCTTCTTCTGGCGCTTCTGGCGGGTGGATGCTTTCTGGCGCTGTTTCTTCTGTCGCGCCTCGTTGCCAACCGGGCCGTTCTTCTGGCGGCCTCGGTCTTTACCGGAATGGCGGGTCTGGCGCTGCTTTTGCACGTTTTCCCCGATCTGGTTCTGGGACCCTACGCCAAAGCCAACCCGCTGCTGAATGTCGTTTTCTTTCCCAATATCCGCGAGGCGGTGCCGCTTTATAAATCATGGGCCGATATCGGGATGGCTTTTGTCACCGCGCCCGACCAGTCGATTGGCGGAGCGCTGTATTACATCGGCACAAGAATGTTCATCAATCTGGCGGGGGCTGGCGCCGCGCTTTGCCTTGCGTTGCGCAAGGGCAGCGCCCGCCGCCGCATGCTCTGGGCGCTTTACGCCTTTTTCGGCGTCGCCTTCGGCCTTCTGGCCATGATCTGGGAGGTGCGCGTGATCACCTATGCCCAGCTTTTCGGACTGATCCCCCTGGCCTGGCTGGTGGCGGCGGCGCTGCGTGAATTGCGAAGGAATTTCTCCGGCCGTGAACTGTTCGCCTACGAAATCGTGATGGTCTTTGGCCTCACGATTTTCCCCATGCTGGTTCTGCCCGCCATTCTGCACCAGAGCCGCTTCATGCCCGACATGATCTTTTTCCTGGGCAAGGGCAATATGGGCGCGTGCAGCAATCGTATCCATTTGATTTCCTATCTGCGCGACATCGCCGAGCGCGAAAAACGCATCGTCACCATTCTCGCGCCGCTGGATTACACGCCGGAGCTGATGTATTACACGCCGCATCGTTTCATCGCCGCCCCCTATCACCGCAACGGCCGGGGCATCATGGACATGGTCAGCTTTTTCCGCTCAAGACCGCCAGATGATTACGCCGGCCGCCGCATCGCCGAAAAGCTCGGTCTGGACTACGTGCTGATCTGCAAATCCTCGTTCCGGCAGGGCACGCTGGACCGCTCGCCGGAAGTGCGGAATATTCAGGTGACGTTCAACAATTCACGCTATGAAACGACGCCCGATGCCGACGACGTGGCCAGGGGCACGCTGGCCCTGCGCCTGGCCAACGGCCAGCCGCCCGGCTGGCTGGAAGAGCGCAACGTGCCGCTGGAAAGCGACTTCGGCCTGTTCGAAGTGAAAAAGAAGCGGCTGGATCCTCCGAAGAAAAGGCGCGCCGGAAAAACCGGATTTATTTCTAAAAAGTAGCGTCATCCCGGAAATCGCCATGGGCGATTATCCGGGATATCTTTTCCCGATTGGCGCAAGACCCCGGACAAGGCTCGGCTCTTCGAGCCTCGCCTTTCCGGGGTGACGCATATGTTAAAAATCCGAAACGCGGCCGTTTTTTTCCCAGTCGCCGAAACGGGTGGGCTCCGGCCCCTTGGGACCGCCGATCTCCCGCGGCTTCGGGTCAACGGGTTTTTCGGACGCGGCGGTCGGGGCTTTTTCCTTTTCCATGGGATGGATATGGCATGACGGGCTTGGCCTGCCAAGCCCGCTCTGCTAAAAAACCGGCATGTCCCGCCAGAACCTTCGCATCGCGCCGTCCATTCTTTCCGCCGATTTCGCCCGTCTGGGCGACGAGATCCGCGCCATCGACCGCGCCGGGGCCGACTACATCCATGTCGACGTGATGGACGGGCATTTCGTGCCCAACATCACCATCGGCCCCGGAGTGGTGAAGGCGCTGCGCAGCGCCTCGCGCCTTGTTTACGACGTTCACCTGATGATCGCCCCGGTTGATCCTTATATCCCCTCTTTCGCGCAGGCGGGCGCCGACATCATCACCCTCCACCCCGAAGCGGGACCGCATCTGCACCGCTCCATCCAGCTTGTGAAGGACCAGGGCAAAAAGGCCGGCGTGGCCCTGAACCCCGCCACGCCCATTTCGGCCATTGAGGACGTTTTGGCCGAGCTTGATCTTGTCCTGGTCATGACGGTCAATCCCGGTTTCGGCGGCCAGAAATTCATCGAAAGCCAGCTTGGCAAAATCAAGACCCTGCGGCGCATGATCGATCTGATCGGCAAGCCCATCGACCTTGAGGTGGATGGCGGCATCAACGCCGAAACCGCGAAGCTGGCGGCCGATGCCGGGGCCGACGTGCTGGTGGCGGGAACGGCCGCCTTTCAGGGCGGGCCGGTGCATTACGCCGAAAACATCCGCGCGCTGCGGGTGTGATTCCTCGGCAAAAGGGTCAAGAGGGTCATAAGGGTCAAGAGGGTCAAGAAGATCAAAAGACCCTTTATGACCCTTTCGACCCCTATGACCCCTTTCTTTTACTCTTCCTCACCCTCGAATGCGGCACCTTCATCCTCCTCCGGCGGCAAGGCGGGTTCGGGCCTCTTTTCCGGCATGACCAGGGGTTTTGCCAGAGCCCCGGCGGGATCGCGCTTTTGCACCTCGATCAGCAGGTCGCGGGCCAGGGGCGCCGCCGTTTTCGAACCGCCGCCGCCATGCTCCACCACGACCGCCGTCACGTAACGCGGCGCATGCACGGGGGCGAAGCCGACAAACAAAGCGTGATCCCGCTCTTCCCAGCGCAGATCCTCGTTGGCGATCACGCCTTTCGCGCGTTCGGCGCGGGTGATGCGGCGCACCTGGGACGTGCCGGTCTTGCCGCCCATCTCGTAGCCTTCCACGCCGATGCGCGCGCGCGCCGCCGTGCCGCCGGGGTAGACCACACCGGCCATGGCGTTGCGCAGGAATTCGAGGTCTTCGGCGCGCAGGCCGAGTGATGGAAAAGAATTTTCATCCCCTTCAGCCAGCGCCAGATGCGGCTTCACGGCAAAGCCGCCCCCCACAAGGCGCGCGGTCATGGTAGCCAGTTGCAAGGGCGTGGCCAGCATGTAGCCCTGGCCGATGGCGGCCACCAACGTTTCGCCCGGCTGCCAGCTTTCCCTGAAGTTTTTCTTTTTCCATGCGCGGGTGGGAATAAGGCCGGGTTTTTCATGCGGCAGGTCAACGCCAAGATGCGCGCCCAGGCCAAGACGCCGGGCGGTTTCGGCGATCTTGTCGACGCCCAGTTTCTGGCCCAGATGATAGAAATACACATCACAAGACTCCACAATCCCGCGATGCATGTCGCAGGCTCCATGCCCGCCCCTTTTCCAGCAATGGAAACGGTGATTGCCAAGATCGAGATGGCCGGAACAAAAAGCGCTGAAATCGGGGCTCATCCCGTCCACGAGCGCCGCCAGGGCCACCACCATCTTGAAGGTGGAGCCGGGCGCGTAAGCTCCCGTGAGGGTTTTGTTCAACAAGGGCGTGAGCGGGTCGGAATTCAGCTTTGCCCACCGCTCTTTCGGAATGCGCCTTGAAAACAGGTTGGAATCGAATGACGGGTGCGACGCCATGGCATAGACCCCGCCTGTTGCGGCATCCATCACGACCGCGCTGGCGCTTTTTTCCTGCGCCAGGCGCTCCTGCGCGAAGGATTGCAGCCCGCTGTCCAGGCAAAGCTTCAGCTCCTGCCCGGCGACGGCCGGCGTGTGCGCGAGTTCGCGCACCTGCTGGCCATAGGCGTTGACCTCAAGCTGCACCGATCCCGGCCGGCCCTGCAGAAGCTTTTCGTAATATTTTTCAACCCCCGTCTTGCCGATGCGGAAGGCCGGCTCGTTCAACAGGGGACTGTCGCCCGCTTCGGCCCCGGTCGGCGGGCCGACATAGCCCAGCACATGCGCCGTGACTTCCCGGAAGGGATAGCTGCGCACCTCGCCCGCCGCAATCGCCACGCCCGGCAATTCGGGCTGGTGAAGCTCAAGCAGGGAAAGCGTCTCCCAGTCCAGATTGTCGCGCACCAGCACGGGCAGGCGGTAGCGGCCGCGCCGCAAGTCGCGGGCGATGCGCCGCCGCTCGGATGAATCAAATTCCAGGAGATCGTAAAGCCTTTTCAGCGTGTCCGTGACATGGGGCGTTTGCTCCGGCACCAGTGCGGCGTGAAAATTCTTTTCGCTTCGCGCCAGCACAATGCCGGACCGGTCGGCAATAATGCCGCGTATGGGCAACACCAGCCGGGTGCTGATGCGGTTCTCCTCGGCCATGTCGCGGTAACGCGCGCCTTGCGTGATCTGCAAGTCGTAGAGCCGCCAGAAAAGCAGTCCAAAAAGCCCGGCCTGCGCGCCGCCCACCAGAAAAGCGCGCCGCGTCAGAAGGCGGCCGGGATCGGTATCGCGGATGCGGCGGCCCATGACCTATTCCCGCCCGTCTTGCAGCCGTTCCGCCAGTCCCGCCATCGGCGGAAAAAGCAGCGCGCCAAACAACAGGCGCAGCGCAAACGGCAAGAGATCGCCCGGATGCCGGGCCAGCAGGCCGAACAACGCCCATTGCAACAGGCCGGCGACGAACAGCGCCAGCGCGAACGCGCGCCAGCTTCGCCCGAAGGATTCTCCGGGAAAAAACAGGCGCCGTCCGCGCAGAAGAAGATCGGCCAAAAGCCAGGAAAGCGCGGTGACGCCCAGAAAATGGCCCGACAAGGCGTCATAAAGCAGGCCCATGAGAAACGTGGCGTAAGCCGGGAAAGATCCGGGAGCCCGCATGGCGAAGGCGCACAGGAAAACGAGCGGGAAAACATCAAACAGCGCATGGAGAAGCGGCGACGGCCAGGGCGCAAGCGCAAGAAGCAGCAGCGCAAAGCCGCCCCCCAGCGGCAGGACCGCATGCGGCATCCGGTCAACCCTGGACAACAATCCGCTCATGGCGCGTCCGGCGAAGGCGGGACCGGCGCGGCGGCGGGATCCTGTTTGGGAACGTCAAGCTTGTACCGGACGATACGCACGATTTCCATCCGGTCCGGCCGGGCATGGGGCGCAAGGGTGATGCCTTCCGGCTCCACGTCCTTTACCAGGCCCACCGGCAGCCCCGCCGGGAAAATCCCCCCCTGCCCGGACGTAATGACATGCATGCCGGGCTTGATGGCTCCTTCCTGCGCCACATGCTTCAGGCGCGGCGCCTTGCCCCCGGTGCCGGAAAGAATCCCGCGCTGCCCGGCCTCCTCCACCGTCACCGGAAGACGGAAATCGAAATCACGAAGGGTAAGAATGCGCGCGGTCCAGCCGCCCACCTCGATCACCCGCCCGGCCACGCCGTTTTCGTCGAGCACCACCATGTCCTTTTCGACGCCGTCCCGCGCGCCCGCGGTCACCAGCATGCTGTCGCCGAAACCGCCGCCGCTTTTGGCGATCACGCGCGCCGAAAGAAAGGAAAGCTCCGCCGGGTTCCTGTATTGCAACAGGCCCTTTAGCCGGCGGTTTTCGACTTCCAGCCTTTGCGCGGTTTGCGCCCAGCCTTTCAGGACCGCCAGATCGCGGCGCAGGCGCTCGTTTTCGTCCTGCAGCCGGGCGCGGTCCCGCCAGGCTGCCTGGGCCTGTCCTGCGGCTTTTGC
Source organism: Alphaproteobacteria bacterium (assembly GCA_028278105.1). Classification (GTDB taxonomy): domain Bacteria; phylum Pseudomonadota; class Alphaproteobacteria; order UBA9219; family RGZA01; genus JACQAB01. The sequence continues at coordinate 52,453 of JANQEX010000003.1, forward strand.
CGGCAGGGCGGCAAAATCGACCGCCGGGGCCAGAAAATCGGCCAGCGCCATGCGCAGCGCCGCGGCGGACACCGGCGCGAACATGTTGAATGCAACCAGCCCCAGCGCCACGGCGATCAGCGCAAGACCGGTGGCCTGTTTTGTGGAAAGAAGGTTGCGCCGGGTTTGCATGTTGAATCCTGCTTCAATCAACACCATGCATCTGATCTCGAAAGCGGCAAGCCTATCCCCCGCCCAGGAGAAGATTGCGAAGGTTTCTCATGTCTTCCAGCGTGCGCCCGGTGCCGACCGCCACGCAGGTGAGCGGGTCTTCGGCGATGCTGACGGGAAGTCCCGTGGCATGCCGCATCACAAGGTCAAGATTGCGCAGCAGCGCCCCGCCGCCCGTCACGACAATGCCCTTGTCGACGATATCGGCGGCCAGTTCGGGCGCGGTGTTTTCCAGCGCCACCTTCACCGCTTCCAGGATCTGGTTGACGGGTTCGGCCAGCGCCTCGGCCACCTGCGCCTCGGACAGCGAAATTTCCTTCGGCACGCCGTTCATCAGGTCGCGTCCGCGCACCTCCATCAGGCGGCCCTCCCCCGTCTCCGGCAGGCTGGCGGAGCCGATCTCCTTCTTGATGTGCTCGGCGGTGGATTCGCCGACCAGAAGGTTGTGGTAGCGCCGCGCGTAATTGACGATGGCCTCGTCCATCTTGTCGCCCGCGCAGCGGATCGACCGGGAATAAACGATGCCGCCCAGCGACAGCACCGCCACCTCGGTGGTGCCGCCGCCGATATCGACGATCATCGAGCCCGCGGGCTCGGTCACCGGCAGGCCCGCGCCGATGGCGGCGGCCACCGGCTCCTCGATCAGATAAACCTGCCGCGCGCCGGCCGCCAGCGCGGATTCCCGTATGGCGCGGCGCTCCACCGCCGTGGCGCCCGACGGAACGCAGATGATGATATCGGGGCTGACCAGCGCGCGGCGGTTATGCACCTTGTGAATGAAGTGCTTGATCATGTCCTCGGCGACCTCGAAATCGGCGATCACCCCCTCGCGCATGGGACGGATGGCCTGGATATTCCCCGGCGTGCGGCCCAGCATTTGCTTGGCCTCCGCGCCGACGGCCAAAACCATTTTCTTGCCGCGCAGGGTTTGCAGGGCCACCACCGACGGCTCGTTCAGGACGATGCCGCGGCCCTTCACCCAGACAAGGGTGTTGGCCGTGCCAAGATCAATGGCCATATCGGAAGAAATGCTGCCAAGCAGACTGCCAAACATGTATGGAAGAACCCTACGCGCGGCCGATTCAGGAATTTCAGGTTACCCGCGCCCGTGGCAAATTTCACCAAAAATTGCGCTTCTTTCTTCGCTGGCCTGCGCCGCGCGGGAGCGGTAAAATGCCCGCTTTTCCGGGAAGGTCCATGTCATCCTGGCAGCCCCACATTCTGGTCATCGACGACGACCGGCGCCTGCGCGACCTGTTGCGGAAATACCTGATGGAACAGGGCCATCTGGTCTCGACCGCCATCGGCGCGGAAGACGCGCTGGAAAAGATGCGCGCCGTGCAGTTCGACCTTGCCGTGCTGGATGTCATGATGCCGGGCGAAGACGGCTTTTCCTTCGCCCGCCATCTCCGCAAGGACCGGAAGCTGAAAGACCTGCCGATCCTGTTCCTGACGGCCCGCGGCGATTCTTCCGACCGCATCGAGGGGCTGGAGGCCGGCAGCGACGATTATCTTGCCAAGCCCTTCGAGCCGCGCGAGCTGCATCTGCGGATTCAGGCCATCCTGCGCCGCGCGCCGCCGGAAAAGGAAGGACGGGATATCTGGCTGGGACGCTGGCAGTTCGACGCCGGGCGGGGCGAGCTGCGCGACGAAACCGACATTTTGCGCCTGACCGAGGTGGAAGCCAGCCTGCTGCGCATCCTGGCCGAAGCTCCGGGAGAAACCGTCAGCCGCGAGGAGCTTGTGCGCCGCGCCGCCACCGCCGTCAACGACCGCACCGTGGACGTGCAGGTCACCCGCCTGCGCCGCAAGATCGAGCCCGACGCGAAACAGCCCCGCTATCTTCTAACCGTGCGCGGCGAGGGCTACCGCCTGTTGCCTGAGCGGGAAAGAGCCTGAATCATGAACAAGGCTACCGCGAAACCTTTCCGCCTCGCCGAGCTTTTCCGCCGGCTGCGTTTCGACCTCGCCTTTTTCCACTGGTTGAAACATTACCTGCCGCGCGGGCTTTACGGGCGGGCGCTGCTGATCCTCGTGACGCCGGTGATTCTGGCCCAGGCCGTCGCCACCTATGTGTTCTATGAACGCCACTGGCAAACCGTCACCAACCGGCTGACCCATGCGCTGGCGGGCGAGATCGGCGTGGCCGCCACGCGCATGAGCGAGGGCGATCCCGCGCAAATGGCCGAAAGCCTGCGCGCGGCGCTGGCGCAAAAGCTGGATATCGACATTCTTTATGATCCCGGCAAGACGCTGGCCGGGTATCCGGCGCGCGGCGATTACACCACGCTTCTGGCCCGCATGCTGCACAAGGGACTTGATGAAAAGCTCGAACGCCCCTACTCGCTCGACCTGCGGCATGCCAGGGAATGGATCGCCGTGCATGTGCAGCTTGAGCCCGGCGTAATGACCATTATTTTCCCGGAGCGCCGCGTTTACACGCCGACCGCCACCATTTTCGTGATCTGGATGATCGGCAGCTCGGCGCTTTTGTCGTTGATCGCCATTCTTTTCATGCGCAAACAGATCCGCCCCATCCGCCGGCTGGCGGACGCCGCCGAACGCATCGGCCGCGGCGAGGATGTGCCGCATTTCCGCCCCGAAGGGGCCCGCGAGGTGCGGCAGGCCGCCGTGAACCTGATTATCATGCGCGACCGCCTGCGCCGCCAGATTGCCCAGCGCACCGGCATGCTGAACGGCGTGTCGCATGATCTGCGCACGCCGCTCACCCGCATGAAGCTGCAACTGGCCCTCATGCCGGAAACCGCCGAAATCGCCGGCCTCAAGGCCGATGTGCGCGACATGACCGAGATGATCGAGGCATACCTGTCTTTCGCGCGCGGCGAAGACCCGGAAGACGTGGCCCCCACCCGCCTGTCCGTCTTGCTGGAAGCGGCGGTGGATTCGGCGCGGCGGCTGCATCCTTCGGTGCCTTTTTATCTGGAAAAAGGCGGCGACGCGGTCATACGCCTTCGCCCCAAGGCCATGGGCCGGGCTCTCGGCAATGTGATCGGAAACGCCGCGCGCTACGGCAATTCGGTGTGGATTTCCGTAAGGCCGGGCCAGAAATTCATCGACATCATTGTCGATGACGACGGCCCCGGAGTCCCTCCCGAAAAGCGCGAGGATGTGTTCCGGCCTTTCATGCGCCTGGAGGAATCGCGCAACCTGGAAACGGGCGGCGTGGGGCTTGGCATGACCATCGCCCGCGATATTCTGCGTCATCATGGCGGCGACGCGCTGCTGGAAAACAGTCCCCGCGGCGGCCTTCGCGTTGTTTTTCACCTTCCCTTGTAAGTTTAGTTGAATTATTTATCGCCTGGCGCAAGCTTCGCTCCCCTCCCCTTGAGGGAGGGGTTGGGGATGGGGTGGAGCGTCAGAAATAGGGTCTCAAGGGTCATAAGGGGCGCAAGGGTCTTTTTTGTCGACCCCCATGGACCCTTCTGACCCTCACGATCCTTTCGCCCCCCCTCACCCCTTGATCCACTTCCCTCAGGGGGAGGAAGAAATCATATGACCAATCTCCGCCGCATTTTTATCCGCAACTGGAAAATCAGGGCCCGGACCGGCGTCCGCCCGCATGAGAAAACGAAGAAGCAGCTTTTGCGCCTGAATGTCTCGCTGTTTCAGGAAGAGGCCGCGGCGCGCGGCCTTGACGACGTGATCTGCTATTCCGCGCATAAATCGCGCATGGAAAAAGAGATTCTGGCGCGGCACTACCCGCTTCTGGAAAACATGGCCGAGGCGCTCGTGGCCTGCGCCTTCGAGGATCACAAGGTGAAGCAGGTCATAGTCCGCATCGAAAAGCTGCGCATCCTGCCCGGCGCGGAAAGCTGCGGCATCCGCATTGAGCGCGAGAAAAAATAATACCAACGAACCTATGAACTGACACACGCCAAAAAGCAACCCGTCATGCCCGCGAAGGCGGGCATCCACGCTAAAAAACCATCAAAACAAAAGTTTTAAAGCGTGCCCCCCCCCCCCCCGCCGGAGCCTGCCCCCGCGCAGGCGGGGGTGACGGTCCATGCTTTTGGGATGAGTCATTTCATAAGATCGCTGGTACAATTCAATGCAGCCTCCCGGAAAAGCGCGCCGTGCTTTGTCCGGGATTTTTTGCCCGTACAGGAAAGAGATCCTGGAAAACGCGCCTTGCGCGTTTTCCAGGATCACGGCTTTTCAAAACATCCGCACGCCGTCCGGCACCTTGCGGTCAAGGCCCAGAAGCACCACGGCGCCATTTTCGTCCGGCGCGCCCAGGGTCAGGACTTCCGACACAAAGGGGCCGATCTTCTTTTCGGGAAAATTCACGACCGCCAGGACCTGCCGGCCCACAAGGTCTTCCGCCTTGTAATGCGCGGTGATCTGGGCGGATGATTTTTTCCGGCCGATCTCCGGTCCAAAATCGATTGTGAGCTTGCAGGCCGGCTTGCGCGCCTCAGGAAACGGCCGCACCTCGACAACGGTGCCCGCCCGGACGTCAACCTTCAGGAAATCCTCATGGGAAAGGGTGTTTTGCATGGTTTTTTCCCAAGAAAAAGCCCCGGCCGTCTGCGCGCCGGGGCCCAGGACGCCCGGCCAAGGCCAGGCAAAAGGATACAATCCTATTTTTTCTGCCCGGAGGCCGCGCGGAACTGCGCAAAGGCATCACTTACGCGGGATGACACCATGTCCGCCGCCTGCTGCTGGAAGCCGGAAGCCATTTCCATCAACTCCTTGCCGTTGGAGACGGCCTTTTCCATCGCGGCGCGGGCCATGTCGCTTTGCCCGCTGATTTTATCCTGCGGCGAGGAAGAAACATTTATCTTGCCAATGGTCGCGGCATAATCGCGCACGCTGTCGCACCACATTTCACAGCCGCGCAGCATGATCGCCTGCGCGTTTTTCCACACCGCGTCGTTTGCCTGAAACCATGCATTGACATTGCGCTGCTGCGCCGCGACCAGCGAACTGAAGTCGGGAACATAGTTGGAAAAATCTGTCGTGCCGAACACGTTGCAAAACGAACCATACATATTGTTCTTTTTGGACATGAGCGCAGCCCTCCTCGTTAAGGGGCTTTATACCTTAATACATGTTTCCGGTCACGCGATTCAGCACCACGCCGTTATGGAAACGATTTGACCTCAGGACAAACCAAGCCAGCTAACATACTTCTCAAGTCCTTTATCCAGGGCCGCCATGGTGGGGCTTAAATCGGCGCTTTCATCGTCCTTCCACTTCGCCCAGGCGCGTGAATAAACCAGCGGAAGAGCGCAAATCGCCGCTTCGGCACGGGGTTTGGAGGCTGAAAAATCAGCAAGATCGAGGACAAGACGGGCGGACCGCCGCACCGCAGGCCCCATGGCGGCCACGAAGCAAACGGCGTCAAGAGGAGCAAGCTTCATATCCTCAACCAGCCGGACAAGCCCTGCCCGGTAGGGGCGCATGAGTTCGAGCCGCCGCATCAGAACCTCGAACAGGCGTTCCTTAAGATTGGCGCCCTCAAACCCGGTTCCGGCCAGCTTCCGGTCGATGAAGGAAAAAAACCGCGCCAGCAATTCCTGCCGGGAGCATCCATAGTCCATAAGCTGCGTCACGCTTACCTTTGCCGCGCGGGCGACGCGGGGCAGGGTCAGCGCGCGCCATCCCCGCCGCGCGATCAAGTCAAAACAAGCGGCATGGATACGTTCTTCCGTTTCGTCTGTTTTCCGGCTTGAGCTTTTTGCTGGCTTCTTCCGTGGCATGCTACGCCCCTCCCGCAAGTTCCCTTGCCCGCGCCACGGCTGCCTGGAGCGCCCGCGACATCAGTTTTTCAAGCGCGGCATCATGCTTCAGCGTCCCAATCGCGGCTTCGGTCATGCCGCCTTTGACCGCAACGTTCTGATAGAGCGTGCGCAGGCTGGCGGGATCATCCTTGCAGCAAAGGGCGCTTCCCAAAAGCGTTTGCCGGGCCAGATCCCGCGCCAGGGCTGGGGAAAGGCCGAGCCGCGCCGCGCTTTCCGCCAGAACATCGGCCAGCATCCAGAAATAGGCCGGCCCGCAGCCGGAAAGCGCCGTTCCGGCGTCAATCAGCCCCTCGTCGGGAAGCCAGAAGCTTCGCCCCACGGGCGCAATAAGATATTCGGCCAGCGCCTTGTCCGGGCCCGTGGCGTTGCGCCCGGCCACAAGCAGCACCGCCGCTTCCCGCACGCGGGCGGCAAGATTGGGCATGGCGCGAACGACGCGCGCCGAAGGGCCAAGAATTTCCCCGTAAAGCGCCAGCGGCTTTCCGGCGGCGATGGTCAGAAACAGGCTGGAGGAATATTTCGCATAGTCCGGCAACACCTGTTCCAGCGCCTGCGGCCGGAGGGCGATAACCACCGCATCGGGCGCAAGACCATCGGGAAGCTCGTGCGCCGCCGGCACCGTCACTGCGCCATGCGGCGTGTCGTCGTCAAGGTTCGGATCGACGACATAAATGAGATCGGCAATGCGCGGCGACAGCCACGGCATCAGCATGGCCCGGCCCATATGGCCGCAGCCGACAAGGAGAAGGGTTTTCATGCCTTTACTTATAATCCTTCACAAAAATATTCCTACGGAAATAAAATTTTCCCCATGAGCCATGCTTCTTCTTATGGAAAGGTCTTCCCTCCCCCTTCCCCCTCCCGGAGGGAGGGAGTGCGGTTTTTATTCCCCTCCCTTTGGGAGGGGTTAGGGGAAGGGATCAAGGGGTGGGGTTTTGTGAAAGGGCCGTGAGGGCCGGAAGGGTCAATGGGGATCAACGAAAAAGACCCTCTTGACCCTTATGACCCTTGAGACCCTGTTTCTAACGCCTCAACCTCTCCCTCAGGAGAGGAAAAATCACGCCCGTCCCGCCGGGTCGAGTATCGCGGCGGTCATGGCCTCGGCGGCGTTCTTGCCGCCCCAGATAACATACTGGAATGAGGGATAGAACCGCTCGCTCTCGGTCAGGGCGATCTCCACCATGTCTTCCAGCTGCTCCAGCGCGGGGCCGGGGCTGCCGCGATAAAGGCTGGTATAGCGGAAGAGCGGGGTTTTCTCCTCCGTGCACAGGTCGAAATGGCCGAACCACAGGCGATTGTTGACGAGGCCGATCAACTCATACGCTTTCGCCTCGCGTCCTTCGGGCACCCGCATGTCGAACTGGCAGGTGAACTGAAGCGCGTTGATGTCGCGCTGCCAGAGAAAATACATCCTGTACCGGCACCAGGCGCCGCTCATCTCCACCACCATTTCATCGTCATGCGTACGCTCGAAATGCCACTGGTTGGCCAGCACGATCTCCTCAACCATGTCGAGCGGGTTGGGGGGCGGCGGCGTTGTTTCCTGCAACAACATGGTCATGAAAAAAATCTCCCGGAAGAGCCCTGTCGGGGGCTTTGTGCGCGGCGCGGCCTGAAAGGAGACCGGCGCGACAGGTTGGGAGGCTCGCATAACCGGAATCCGCGCCGCAAGAGTCCGGTCAGGTGATTTGCCGGGTTCGATGAATGTGTGATTCTTTTGGCACGGCTTGCGGTGGAACCTTAAGGAAGGTTGATGCGCGCGCCGTGGTTGTTTTGACTCAATTGCTTGATCTTTTCCAAGCCGATTCAATTTTTCCGTTTCGCGCGGCGCGGACGGGATGCGGGTCTCTTCACGGGTTTTGAATCCCTGTCAAGCTGACTCAGCCTGTGCATAAGCTGTTCCTGAATCGCCCGCGTCTCTTTCACCATGGCGCGAAGCTGATCGAACTCCTCCCGCGTCACCAGCTTGAGTCGTTTGGCGAGATGTTCCATGCGGTCCATTCCCAACGCCTCCACCTCGCGCCGAAGATGGGTAGCCGAGACCAGAGCCTCGCTGCCCAGCTTGCCAAGCTTGCCCAGAATTTTTTCACGGCGGGTCATGTTCGCTCCAGGGAAAACGGGATCGGATATGGCCGCATCCTAATACACATTCCCCGCTTGCGCCAGAAGCCGCGCCTGTTCACAATCGCGGCATCGCCATGAGCCTCGCCTTTCCTTCCATCGATCCCGTCGCCATCCAGATCGGCCCCCTTGCGGTGCGCTGGTACGCGCTGGCCTATCTGGCCGGCGTCGGCCTTGGCTGGCTCTACGCGCGGTATCTGGCAAAACGCGCCAAGGACGGGCCCGCGCCGCGCTATTACAGCGACGCGATAAGCTGGATCGTGGTGGGGATGCTGCTGGGCGGGCGGCTGGGCTATATTCTCTTCTACAACGCCATCCATTATATGCATCACCCGCTGGAAGCCTTGATGCTGTGGCGGGGCGGCATGTCCTTTCACGGCGGCGCGCTGGGCGTGATCGTGGCCTGCTGGCTGTTCTGCAAAATCAGGCGGATTCCCTACCTCGCCTTCATGGACCCGATTGCCTGCGCCGCGCCCATCGGCCTGTTCTTCGGGCGCATCGCCAATTTTATAAACGGCGAATTGTTCGGACGGACAACCGGCGCGTCCTGGGGCATGATCTTTCCCCATGGGGGCGATTTGCCCCGCCATCCCAGCCAGCTTTACGAGGCGGGGCTGGAAGGCCTGGGCCTGTGCATCATTCTCGGTATTTTTGCTCATATGAATTCTTTCAGGGAACGCGCCGGTTTTCTTTCCGGCGCGTTTCTGGCGTTCTATGCCGCTTTCCGCGCCTTTGTCGAAAACTTCCGCGAGCCGGACGCGCAACTCGGCTATCTGTGGGGCGGGCTGACCATGGGACAGATTCTATGCATTCCCATGGGAATCCTCGGCCTCTACCTGATGCGGCGCGCCTTCCGCAAATCCGCCGCCGCATGACGCCGCTTGAGCAATTCATCCGCGCCCATATCGCCCGGCACGGGCCCGTGACCTTCGCGCAATTCATGGAATGGGCCATGCGTCACCCGCAACACGGCTATTATATCACCCGCGACCCGCTGGGCAGCGGCGGCGATTTCGTCACCGGCCCGGAAATCAGCCAGATGTTCGGCGAGATGCTGGCGCTGTGGTGCGTGGATGGCTGGATGAAAATGGGCGCGCCCGCCGCTTTCGCCCTGGCCGAGGGCGGGCCGGGCCGCGGCACGCTGATGGAAGACATGCTGCGCACCGTTGGCAAGGCGCCCGACTTCCTGAAAGCCGCCCATGTGACCCTGATCGAAAAAAGCCCCGCCCTGCGCGCGAAGCAGAAAGAACGGCTTTCGGATCATGCCGTGGCATGGGCGGAAACGCCGGAGGAACTGCCGCCCCTCCCCCTGCTGTTCTTCGCCAATGAACTGCTGGACACCTTCGCCATTCACCGCTTTATCAAAAACGGAAACGGCTGGGCGGAACAGGGGCTGACCGTGGAGAACGGTAAACTTGCCTTTTGTCCGCTGGCCCTGCCCGACGCCCTGCGGCCCGTCCTCGCCCAGCCGGCCTATACGCAGGCGCCGTCCGGCTCCCATGCCGAAATCAGCCCCGACAGCGCGGCGTGGTTCGGCGTCATCGTCCGTCATGTCGCCAGGCATGGCGGGGCGGCGCTGTTCATCGATTACGGCTATGAGGGTCCGGTGGCCATCGACACGGTGCAGGCAATCCGCGCCGGAAACGCCGCGCCGCTGCTGGAAGACCCCGGCGAGGTCGATATCACCGCCTATCTTGATTTCGGCGCGCTGCGGCGCGTGGCGGAAAAAGAAGGGCTGGCCTCATACCCCTTGCTGCTGCAACGCGACTTCCTGCTTCGCTGCGGCATCTTCCACCGCGTGAAGATCCTGAAGCAAAATGCCCGGCCCGACCAGCAGGCAAGCATCGACACCGACCTTGAAAGGCTGCTCTCCGGCAATCACATGGGCGTTCTGTTCAAGGTTTTTTGCGTGGCCCACCCCTCCCTGCCGCCCTTGCTGGGGTTCCAATAAGCTTCCCCCATGCTCTTTGCCGTCATAAAACGATGTGAAGGGACCTTCGTCGTCGTGCGTATCAAAAACCGACATGATCGCCTATACATCCTCGAACGGGTCCGGCTCGGGTGGTATGGTCACGTAGACGACATATCTCTGTGGATCAAGTTCCCGCTCAAGCTGCTCCACGGCCTCATCCATCAATCGCCAGAAGTGCTTTTTTTCTTCGACGCTCCCGCGCCGCTCAATCTCGTTCACACTCAAAAATTCGTTATGATAATCCATTACAGCCTGAAGCTTCTGGCGGCATTCCCGACTTAGATTGAGTTTCCGTGACTCAATCGGCATGTACCCCCCTGCGCTTAGGTTACATATGATGTCAATACCAAAAACAGAACCAATTTCCAGTCGAATGGCCGTCATGATACCTCTCGTGGGAATGCCGTAACAACATACCCATTTTTGCTGACTACTACCATAATTTTGTACTCTTTCTCTTTCATAACAGCGCGGACAGACCCCCCTCCCTTTGGGAGGGGAATAATACCAACGATCTTAATAAACTGATCCATCCCATAAGGAGGCATGTCATGCCCGCGAAGGCGGGCATCCACGCTTGAAATCCAAATAAACCCAAAGATAATAAGCGTGGCCCCCGCCGGAGCCTGCCCCCCACGCAGGCGGGGGCGGGGGTGACGGGTTACTTTTGGCGTGTGTCTGTTCATAAGCCTTTTGGTTAATAATATCCCCTGCCCAAATCATGAGCGATACGCCTGTTTTCCTCACTCACCCGGCACTGAACAACAAGAAATCCTGCCACGGCTTCTTTACGCGCGAAGGCGGCGTGAGCGCCGGCCTGTTTTCCTCGCTGAATTGCAGGTACAAATCGAAGGACGATCCTGAAAACATACGCGAGAATTTGCGGCGCGTGGCGGATGCGTCGCGGATCGCGCCGCAAAATCTCCTGACCTGCCGGCAAATCCATTCCAGCCATGTCCTCACGGTTGAAAAGCCCTGGCCGCCGCATGAACGGCCGGAAGCGGACGGCATGGTCACCACGCAAAAGGGCTTTGGCCTTGGGATCCTCACCGCCGATTGCGCGCCGGTGCTTTTTCATGACGAAAAAGCCGGCGTGGCTGGCGCGGCGCATGCCGGGTGGAAAGGCGCGCGGCGCGGCGTCATGGAAAACACCCTCGCCGCCATGGAAAAGCTTGGCGCGTCCCGGCAAGACATCCGCGCCGTGATCGGCCCCTGCATTCAGCAGAATTCCTATGAAGTGGGGCCGGAGTTTATGGAAGACTTTTTAAAACAGGACCGGGAGAACGGGGCTTTTTTCAAAAAATCGGAAAAGCCCGGCCATTTTCTGTTCGATCTCCCCGGCTATTGCCGGCGCCGGCTGAAATGGGCGGGCGTCGAGACGCACAGTCTCGGTCTTGATACCTGTTCGGATGAGGCGCGGTTTTTCAGCTACCGCCGCCGCACCCTTCGCGGCGAGCCCACTCACGGCACGCTGGTTTCGGTGATCGCGCTGGCCTAGAAATGCAGTCATGGCCAATTCCAAGAATGCTTTTACGAAACAAGGATAACCGAACTCCCCTCCCCTTGAGGGAGGGGTTGGGGGTGGGGTGGAGCGTGGTACCTTCAAAGCCTTGCCATTTACGCTATTGGCAACCGGCGGACCCCACCCCTTGATCCCCTCCCTCAAGGGGAGGGGAAAAGTTCCATCACAAAAGTAGTCTTGTGATTGATTGTTATATTCCAGATTGCTTCGCCATGTCATGCACGGCTCGCATGACGCTCCAGTTAAACCCGGACCCCTAGATGAATATCGTGCCCGTTAGATACGTGACGGCGCTCCCGGCGATATGCACCCTGTCCCCATCCAGCCGGCACGCCAACGCGCCGCCGCGCGGTGAAACCTGAAAAGCGCGCATGTCCGTTTTGCCAAGGCGCGCCGCCCAATAGGGAATCAAATGGCAATGCGCCGAACCGGTGACGGGATCCTCCGGCATCGCGTCTCCGGGGCAGAAAAAGCGGCTGACAAAATCCGCCGTCCGTCCCGGCGCGGTCACCGAAACGCGCGCGGGCCGGCCAGGTTTGTTCAGCCGCTCCATGATTTGATAGTTGGGCGCGATGTGGCGAATGGTTTCCTCATCCTCAAACACCACGACATAATCCCGCGCCATCAGCACCTCGCGCGGGCGCGCGCCGCCGAGACCTTGCAGCAACTCCGGGGGATAGTCTTCAAGCGGCGCGGGCGGCCGGGAAGGAAAGTCCATCGAATAAAGGTCTCCCGCGCGCGCCACCCGCAAATCCCCCGCCTTGCGCGTGCGGAACAGCACATGCGGGGCGGAAAAGCCCAGATGCGCATAAAGCACATGCGCCGCGGCCAGCGTCGCGTGACCGCAAAGGTCGATTTCCTCCAAAACCGTGAACCATCGCAATTCAAGGCCGTCTTTCGCCGGGACGAAAAACGCCGTTTCCGAAAGATTGTTTTCACGGGTGATGGCGAAAAGAACATCGTCGGGCAGCCATTCCTTGAGCGGCACCACGGCGGCGGGATTGCCCTTGAAAACGGCATCGGCAAAGGCGTCGGCCTGATAGAATGGCAGCTCCATGCGCTACGTCCACAGCCCGATGATATCCTTCACCTCCCGCACATGGCGGGATGCCAGCGGGCGGGCGCGAGCCGCCGCTTCTTTCATCAGGCGGTCGATCTCGGCTTCATCCTTCATAAAATCGCGCATTTTCGCGGTGAGGGGCGAAAGCACGGCCACCGCCAGATCGGCGAAGTCTTTCTTGAACCCGGAAAAATTCCTGCCCGCGTGACGCGCCAGAACGTCCTTTTTCGGCTTTCCCTCCAGCGCCGCGAAAAGCGTGACCAGGTTGTCGGCCTCCGGCCTTTTGGCGAGGTCCTCCAGCGTTTCCGAAATCGGGTGCGGGTCGGTCTTCGCCTTCTGGATTTTCCTGCGGATGGCGTCAGGATCGTCGGTCAGGTTGATGCGCGAATAATCGCTTTCGTCCGACTTGCTCATTTTCCTCGCGCCGTCGCGCAGGCTCATTACCCGCGTGGCCTCGCCCAGGATCTGCGGCTCAGGCAGCGGAAAATAATCCACGCCATAATGGCGGTTGAAGGCTCCCGCCACGTCGCGCGAAAGCTCCAGATGCTGCTTCTGGTCCTCCCCCACCGGCACATGGGTGGCCTTGTAGACAAGAATATCGGCCGCCATCAGCACCGGGTAGGAATAAAGCCCCAGCAATTCCAGATCGCGGTTTTTGGCCGCCTTGTCCTTGAACTGGGTCATGCGGTTCAGCCAGCCCAGCGGCGTGTGGTTGGACAGCAGCCAATGCAAATAAGCATGTTCCGGCACGGCGCTCTGCGCAAAGACCGGGCAACGCTTCGGGTCAACTCCCGCGGCGAAATAGGCCGCCGCCGTCTCGCGCGTGTTGCGGGCGAGCCGGGACGGGTCCTGCGGCAGGGTGAGCGCGTGCAGATCCACCACGCAGTAAAGGCACTCATAATCCTTCTGCAGCGCCACCCAGTTGCGCAACGCCCCCAGATAATTGCCGAGGTGAAGCTCCCCCGTGGGCTGCATGCCGGAAAAGATGCGGCGCGTCATGATGAGGATTCCGATTTGCGTAAAAGGTTTTTGAATTCGGAAAAGGTCATCGCCCCCGAAAGACGCAGGCTTGCGCCGTAGATCAGGGTCGCCGCCGCAAGATAACCAAAAAGCGCCGGCACCGCGACGAGTTTCGTCTGTTGCAGGATAAAATGCCCGAAAGGCCCGCCGGCCAGCAGCAGGAACAGGCCCATGACTCCCGCCGAAAAGACAATCCTGAGCGTGCGCGGCAGCACGCTACGGTCAAGATAAAGCAGCCTGCGGCGCCGCAACGCGAAATAAAGCATCAGCACGTTCGCCCATCCCGCCAGCCCCGTGGCCAGCGCCAGGCCCACATGCTTCAGGGGGAAAATCAGGGCCAGCGCGAGCAGAATATTCAGCGCCACCGCCAGAATGGCGAAGCGCACCGGTGTGCGCGTGTCGTGATGCGCGAAGAACAGGCTGCTTTCGATCTTCACCAGAATAAAGGGCACGACGCCCAAAGCATAGGCCGACAGCGCCGCCGCGGTGGCCACGGTGTCGGCGCGCAGGAACCTGCCATGCTCGAACAGCACCTGAATGATGGGCTGCGCCACCAGGCAAAGCCCGATGGCGGCCGGCAGGCCCAGCAGCAGCCCGGCATAGAGCGCCTGCGCGGTGGCGCTGCGCACGCCCTTGATATCCTCCGCCTGCACGCGGGCCGAAAGAATGGGCAGGAGCGTGGTGGAAATGGCGATGCCGATCACGCCCAGCGGAAGCTGGTTCAGCCGGTCGGCGTAAAACAGATGCGACACGGAGCCCGTGGGCAGGAACGAGGCCAAAACGGTGGACACGGCAAGGTTGATCTGCGTCGCCCCCGCCCCCAGCGCGCCCGGCCCCACCTGCTTGAACAGCCTTTTCACGCGCGGCGTCAGGCGCGGCAGGGTGACGCGCGGCGCAATGCCCAGCGTCTTGCAATGCAGCCAGAGCCACAAAACCTGCACAAGGCCGGATATGGGCGCCGCCACCGCCATCATCCAGCCCGGCTCCCGATGAAAAACGGGGCTGAGCAGCAGTCCCGCCATCATGATGAGGTTGAAGGCAATCGGCGCGGCCGCGCCCGGCGCGAAACGGTCATGGGAATTCAAAACGCCCGACAGCATCGCCACCACCGACACCAGCAGCAGATAGGGAAAGGTGATGCGTCCGTATTCAACCGCCAGGGCGAACACCTCCGGCCGGTCGCCGAAGCCGGGAGCCAGCACCGTCATCGCCTGCGGCATGAACAGGACAATCAGCGCGGTGAAAGGCAGCAGCACCGCCGTCAGCACCGAAATCCCCTCGCCCGAAAAAGCGCGCGCCCGCGCCAGCCCGCCTTCCTTTTTCACCCGCGCGTAAAGCGGCACAAAGGCCGCCGCAATCGCGCCCTCGGCAAAAAGCGAGCGGAACAGGTTGGGCAGCCGCAGCGCCACGAAGAATGCGTCGGCCACCGGGCCCGCGCCCAGCATGTTGGCGGAGAGAGTGTCGCGCAAAAAGCCGCTGACGCGGCTCAGGATCGTCATGCCGCCGACGGTCAGAATGGAACGGGTGAAATTCATCGGGGCGAGTATCCGGGCAAACGCCGCGGCAATCAAGCCCGCCCGCGTCCTTTAGCGGCGGTAAACATGCAGTTTGGCAAGAAACGGGGTGCGCAGGCGAATGACCTCCACCGGCTCCCAGCCGCCGCCCAGCGGAAATTCATTGGCAAGGACAAGCGCGCCGGGCTTCAGTTCGCGCGCCAGTTTTTCGCCCGCCCGCAAGGTAAGGCCGGAGGAAAGAAACATCACCACCGCGTCCGCGCCGGAGCAATCATGGGCCAGCAAATCGCCCCGCACGAACATAACATTCTTCGGGCCGAACAGGCGTTGCATCTGTCGCGCCCAGTTGTGCGGTCCGGCGCAAAGCTCCACGCCCGTCACTTCGGCTTCGGGAATGGCGCGGCCGATGCTGCGGCACAACGCGCCGCCGGCCGAGCCGAGATCGGCCACGCGAAAGGGCCGTGCACCGGACTCTTTCGCCGCCTGCTTCAGAATGCGGATCATCGCGCGGCGCTCGAACAGGCCGGAGGCCAGCACGGGAACGCCGCCCTTGAAAAACAGCGCCGCCGACGCGCGCAAGGCGAAGAAGCCGAAAAGGACGGCAAGGATAATGCCCGCCATCCCGCCATCGCGCACAAGGTGGAAGGCGGTAAAACCAAAAAAACACAGAACCGCGAGCCCGATGCCGCGCAGCAGAAGCGTGTTTCGCGCAGGCGGCGGCGCGGCGGCTTTACCGGAGGCGTCGTCGGGTGGTAAAGACGGCATGGGATGATGAAAAAAACAGGGCAGCGTTTCCGGCGCGCACACACCTTGCTTTCGCCGGACAAATCACCTTACCACCCTACCCTGTTTTTCCGAGGATTTGTCTTCATAAATAGCGTGCGGTGTCTCACCCTGGACATCACGCCCGTTCCGCAAGCATATTTCCGGTTGAACCCGTGGCCACGTCCCCCTATGGTAGCCGCCTTCGGCAAGGCCGCCTGTCCCCTTCGTCTAGTGGCCCAGGACACCGCCCTCTCACGGCGGCAACACGGGTTCAAATCCCGTAGGGGACGCCATTAAGGAAAAAGCGGCCCTTGCGGCTGCTTTTTCCTTGATGACTTTCTACCAAGGTTTGAAGCCGTGGCGACACGGGTTCATGACGAGCAATTCCATACGCGCGGCGCGCGTGTACGCCGCGCGCAAAAAATGACAAAGCGATTGCGAAGTCAGGGCGAACGGCGCTCAAGCGCCGTGAAGCCAATTCCCGTAGGGGACGCCACTATAGCAAAACCAAACAATTTCTGTATGCGGATTTCCTATATGCACATTCCCGCGACCCGGCTACACGAAAGCTACGTCGGGCCTTTTTGCAAATGTGCCCTGCGGAGCCGGGTCACAGGAGCGTTCGGAGTGGAACGTTCGGAAATGAACGCGCACGGCAATATGCTTGATGATCCCTAATCTTCCGCCTCGCGCAGAAGCTTGAGGGCGCTGACCTTAAGAGCCGCGCAATAGTCCAGAAATTCGATGACATCAAGCTGGCGCACGCCGGTTTCTATGTCCGAAACAAGGGTCTGGCGTATGCCAAGCTTTTTCGCCAGTTCCGTTTGGGACAGACCCAGATCCCGGCGGGCGTTAACCAGCCGTTCCCTAAGCTTTTTTCTTCTCCGGCTATGTGGATTCCTGTCCATGGGCCGCCTTCTTTGTTGCGCGGCCCTACCTCATAATCCGGTGTTTACCTTTACCGGAAAATACGGTACAATGGGATCGCTCACAACCTGATTGCCAAAGGGATTTAATCATTGGATTTTTTCCGGCCCCATTCATCTACCCTTCCAACGCCCGCTGCACGGCGTCAGGATCACGAGCGATGACTGTAAGATAGGCTTTTGTGGGCTTGTCCGGCACAGAACGGCCTTGCTCCCAATCGCGCAAGGTGCCGAGAGGAATATGATAACGGGCCGCGAATTCTTCCTGCGTCACGCCCAGGGCGCGGCGAATAATTTTCACCTGCGGCGTGCGTTTCATGCGCTTGAAATCCCTGGGTGTCAGGGGCGGCGCGTCAGGGTCGCCGCGAGCAGCTACATGACGCGCCTTGGCGCTCATCGCATCCAGCCGCCGCCAGTCAGGCTTGGTCGTCTTGACTGTTTTCTTCATGATATTTCCGTCTCTCACAAGGTTCAGCCGCGCGGGCTGAAATGATACGGATGACGTCATCTCTCATCGCATACACCACAAGCAGAAGCCGGTCTTGAACCATGCCGATGATGATAAAACGCTCCTCGCCATAGTCTTCCCTGTCGTCCGAAAATTCGATGGCGAACGGGTCTTTGAACACGTCTTTCGCCACTTCGAAACGGACGCCATGTCTGGCATCGTTGCTCTTGGCCTTGACCTTGTTCCACGTGAATTTCATAGTACTGGATACCAGTAGTTTCGTCAAGTATGAACCCCGGCCGCTTTTACCAAACCTTAACCCCGGCAGCCTGTTTTATTTTGTAAAGACGATTTTTTGACCGCCTCGCCGGACGCGGCCCAGCCTGTTGAACCCTGCCGCCTCCAATTTCATCCTGATGTCCCGGTTCGGCAAATTCATCCTGGCCGGGGTGTCGCGCGCGCAGGCATCATTACAGCCGCGCCACCTTGTTATAGATCCAGGCGACAAGGGCGCCGGCCACGAAGCCCTCGGCGAACGCCCACAGGGCGCCAATCACGGAACCCAGGAGGGTGGCCTCGTAGCCGATATAAAGGGAGCCGAGCGCGGTCACAAGTTCCGCGCCCCAGCCGAACATGCCGAACACGCCAAGGCAAAAGAAATACAGCGCGCAGACAGCCCCCACGGCGACGCCCAGCGCGGGCACATGACATTGACCCATGACTTCCTCCTTCCGGCCGAGCTATTAGGTTCAATGGCCAATGACCAACACGAACATTCCCGCCCCCGCCTGCGCGGGGGCAGGCTCCAGCGGGAATCCCATTTTATTTGATATAGAAACCAAATGGGATTCCGGGTCGCGGTTGCTGCGCAACCTTGCCCGGAATGTTCATCGGGTCTTTTCGATGATTTGAGTTTAATTATCCATTGAACCTAGAAATAAACCGTCCGGGCGGGGGCGCGGCCTGTCAAGCCGTCCTTCGCCGATTCCCCGGTAGCTTGACCCTTTGCATAAAGCCGCTTTTACTCAAGTCTTTCCCCAATGGCAGGCAGGCGTTTTGCTGGCTTCCAGCTTGTTCAAGATTGAAAACCGGAAAACGCGGCGGCTGTGGCTGCTGCTGGCGGTCATGGGCCTCGCGCTCGGCCTGCGGCTGGTCTTCGCCGCGCAATGGCTGGCCACGCCCTTCGGCGCGGCGCCCTATCTGGACGCCGCCGCCTATGACGCCGTCGCGCAAAAAATCCTGGGCGGCGCGGGGCTGGGCGAGCGGGCCTTTTACCAGTCGCCGCTTTATTCCTGTTTCCTGGCGCTGATTTATGGCGCGGCGGGGCGCAGCCTTGCGGCGGTTGCAATCATAAACGCCTTCATGGGCGCGGCAACCTGCGGCCTGCTGGCCCATGCCGCCGCGCGGCTTTTCGGCTTGCGCGCGGCGCTTCTGACGGGCCTGCTTGCGGCGCTTTACAGCCCTTTTATTTTCTACACCGGCCCGGTGATGAAAGAAACGCTGGCGCTCTTGCTGCTGGCGCTTTTTCTGGGCGCCATGCTTTCGGCGCTTGAAAGCAACAAGGTCACCGCCGGACTCTTGAGCGGAATCTGGCTTGGACTCGCCATTCTTGCGCGCGGCAATGCCGCGCTGCTTTTGCCGGTGTTCCCCGTTCTCGCGCTGGTCAAATGGCGCGGCGTCGCGGTGAAAACCTGCGCTCTCTACGCGCTTGGCACGCTGCTGGTTATCCTCCCGGTTACGCTTCATAACTATGGAGCCAGCCGTGATTTCGTGCCGGTGAATTATTCGGGCGGATTCAACTTCTACATCGGCAACCGCGCGGGCGCGAACGGCGCCAACAGCTATCCCGCCGATATCCCGACCGGCCTTCTGGAAGAAACCGCGACCACGCACATCGCCGCGCAGGCGCTTGGCCATCCGCCCAAACCTTCCGAAGTCTCGGCCTACTGGTTCGGCCGGGGGCTGGATGCTGTTCGGAACGATCCGTCGCGCGCGGCGGAGCTGACCCTGCGCAAGGCGGGCCTGTTCTTCAGCGACACCGAATTTCCCGACAATTACAACCAGCCCTTTTTCACCCGCCATATGGATACGCTGTTGCGCCTGCCCCTGCCCGGCTTTGCCGTGGCGCTGGGCCTGGTTGCATTCGCATGGACCGTGGCGGGGCGCGCGCAACGCGCCAGGATGACGCCGGTTGTTGTGCTGGCGCTTGTCTATCTATGTTCCGTCTTGCCTTTTTATGTCACCGACCGCTATCGCCTGCCGGTGATGATCTTCCTTCTGCCGCTGGCGGGCGCCGCGGCCATGGTTGATTTCGGAAAAATCCGCAAGCTTGCCGCGGGACTTTGTCTCGCGCTGGCCTGTACGGCGACCAGCCTGTCTTTCCCGCCCGCGAGCGCGGCCACCACGGCCATCGGCTGGCTGGGACTTGCCGATTTTCAGTTGAAGCGGAAGAACGACGCGGCGGCGCTTGACGCGCTTTACCAGGCGATTGCCGCATCGCCGCGGGATGTCAGCGCTTTCATGTATGTGCAGGGCGCGCATGCACAAGACCGTCTTGGCCGTCCTGAAAAGGCGCGGCAATTATTCGAGGCCGCGCTCCGTCTCCACCCGGATGAGGAAAAACAGATACGCCGGCATTATCCCGCCGTGGGGCCGTAGGATCAGGATCACTATTTTAACGTCATCAGATAGGCGATGAGATCGGCGCGGTCTTGCGGATCAAGCAATCCGCCGAAATACATTGTTGTTCCGGGCGCATAACGTCCTGGCTCCTTGAGATACCGGTCAAGCGCATCCGGCGTCCAGATCTTGTCCTTCATCTTTCGAAGGACCGGCGAGAAATCATAATCGCTATGGGCGTGCCTTGCGCCGACAATGCCCCACAAATTAGGACCGGTCATATTCGGCCCTCCTTTATCGAAGGTATGGCAGATGCTGCAAGCGGTTGAAATTTCGTGCCCTTTTTTCACGGAAGCCGCCGCCAGCATATCGTTCCTTTCGGCAAGCCAGGGCGCGTTTTCCGCCGCGCCGGACGGCGCCTGCGGCAAAGTCAGAAGAAAAAGCGCCAGGCAGGCAAGACAAAAAGTCTTTTTCTTTTTACGCCATTCCATCGTGCATTTCCTTTTCCCGGCCCTTTGGTGCCGTCATAATTATTCACAGGCCTTAATTTACCCTTGAGATTCTCAAGAGGCCAGATAGCTTTCCCTCCATACAATGGAGTTCCCCCATGCGTCAATTTTTTGCCCTGGCGCTTGCATCCTTGGTGACTGCAAGCCTTAGCCTTGTCATGCCGTATTCGGCCCAGGCCAAGGAACCTGAAGAATGGCTGGTCATGCCCAACCTCGCCCAGCCCTTCGACTGGCAGGAGGAATGGGGCAGCATTCACGTCAACTCCTATGCCGACGGGCTGAACGATCCGGGCATTCCCTCCACGGCGAATGGCGTGATGCCCTGCGCGGCCGGCGCCAATCTGTGCGGCCCGGCCGGAATCACGGGCGGCTCCGTGGTTCACGGCATCAAATACGATATCAAGAATTCGGTGGTCAACTGCGCCGCCATTCAACTCCCCACATTTCCGCTGAACCACAACGAAGCCTTCATGGATTATGTGTGCGGCCTGGTGGGAACCAAATCCTATCACGACCCGCTCACTCTTGTTTACATGCCCATGACGGACGAGCGCAGTCTTGATCCCACCTACCTGACGCCCAAGCCGGGCTGGCAGCAGCTTGTCATCAATAACTGTATTCGTGACATTTACGGCTATGATGAGGGCGAGGGCAAATATACCCCCGTCTATCACGTGTTTTCCGACGAGGAGAAAGAAAACTGGATTGTCGATAAAGACAAAAAAGGCCTGGAGGAAGGCGACCAGCTTCCCGTCCGTTATTACCATTACCGCGAGAAAAAGGAATCCGGCGATCCGGGCGACATGGTGCTTTCCTCCATCCTGCCGGAGAAAGACCGTTACGTCGCGGGCACGCTGAAAACCATCGATAATTCAAGTGAAGACCTTGCGAACATCAAGGCCTACAAAATATCGAATGTTTCCGACAGCGACTCTTTCATCATTGTCGACCCCAACCCCTATTATGACATGCGGCAATATAATTACGTCGGCTCGCCCACGCCTTATGAGAATTGTCCCGTTCTGGGCCTGAAAATGTATGACGGCATTTGCGATCCCACCGGCTATGCCGGCTGCAACCTGCCCATCTACGGCGTCGGGCCTGCCACGACCTTCACCGGGCAAAGCACCACCTACACGTTCAACAACTATCCGGTCATCTGGGCGGGTTATGCCCTGGCATGGTCGTTCATCACGCCGGAGCAATACTGGGCCCAGGTGGAAGACCGCAAGAATATCGCCGAGGCGCATCTTTATCTTGAGCCGCTCAACGACAATCCCGTGCTGATGCTGGTCCGGGCGAATTCCTACTGCACCTACGAAGAGATGACGTCCAATCCTGCCCTGGACCAGACCGACCTGCCCTGCATCCAGTATCTGCAATATGAAACCGACGGCAACGAGCCGGCCGGCGGCGAATTCATCAGCCTTTACAATCCGTCGGAAGATTCCGGCACCGTCAACGATATTGCGGCATGGGCCGTCAAGCATAACTACAACGTCAACGCCGATGGCAGTCTTGGCAGCGCCGTGCTCAACCTGTCGGGGCAACCTGTTTCCTTCTTTGATCTCGATGCCACCTACATGAACGCCGGAACGGCGGCCCCGGCGGTCGAGCGCATCCAGCCCCCCGGCCAGCCTGTCCTTGATCCCGGCGGCACCAATCCGCGCCCCGGCACGCTGATGGGCGACGGCGCCGGCATCGAATTCAAGATGGGCACGTCCATTGCCGTCCAGCTTGAGAAGCAGACCATTAGCTGGGAAGGCAAGGAGATCAACTGCATCGAATTCACCTTCGATCCCGGCCAGAAAAACGACGATGTATTCGTGCCCACCAACACCAGGCTGGAATTCCAGTCTTTCGCCAATGCCGTCTATGCCGGCATGGTCTCCGGCAACGGCGTGGGCGGGCTGAACCTTTCCGGCAAGCCGTGCGAGGCCCGGTTCAAGCTGTACGGCTCCGACACGCCGACGGCCAATCCCAACGGTACGCTGACCTGGTACGGCATCACGAATTGCAGCCAGATTCCCTCGCCCTCCTGCAACCAGGTGACCACCATCTCGGCGCAGCGTTATTGCGAGCGTTCGGTCGGCGTTCTGGGCGATTGCGGCGAGTGCCTGAGCGCCAGCGACCCGGACGGGAAGCTTGATCCCGGCACAAGCGGCGTGATCTCCAACTACAGAAAAGACGCCAATGGCGGCACCAACACCTGTTATTTCCAGGCCTGGTGCCATACCACGAACATCTGTCCGGGCCTGAAAAGCGGCGGGCATGTTTTCTGCCTGTCGCCGGAAACGGAAATCCTGATGGCCGACGGCACCGAAAAGCGCATCGACAGCCTGAAGGCCGGCGATGAAGTCATGGGCTTCGACGCCAAGCGTTCGCGCGGCGCGCTGAAAAAGGTGAAGGTCAAGGCCACGGCCATCACCAAGGAACAGAAGCTCGTGCACATTAACGACCTGAAAATCACGCCGCTGCACAAGATTGTTCTGGAAAGCGGGCGCGCGGTGATGGCCAAGGAAATCAAGGTGGGCGACAGGATCCTGAAGGCCAACGGCTTGGTTGAGGAAGTCATGAAGGTCGACATGGACAATCCGCCCACCACGGTGCACAACCTGTCCCTGGTGAATGCCGATGGCTATATCGCGGGCGGCGTCCGGGTTCTGGAATATCCCGTGCCCTCGGATCTGGTTCAATAATGGAGAAACCCCATGAAGCTTTCCATTGCGTTCTTTCTGTTTGTGCTTGCCGTTCTGGCGGGCCCGGCTTACGCGGCGGAGGACAAGGCTTCCGCCGATGACGGTGACGCGCAGGCCGCCGGACAGGCTGCGGACCGGAAGGCGGACCGGGATAAGGATAAGGCCAGGCCGAAGAACTTGGTGCACATTCCCGGTACCATGAAATTCAGGAAAATCCCCTACAAGGCACCGAAGCCCATTCGCTTCAGCTATGAAAACCGTTTCGGCCGTCCGGCCGATCCCGTGATTGGGCGCCGGAATGCGCAAAACGTCGTGCTGAACGAGGTTTCCTACGACGATCTTCCCGCGCCGGTCCGCGCCGATATCGAAGGTTCGGTGCGGAACTGTCCCGTCAACGGCAAGCTGGGCGAGGTCAAGGCCTACAGCTACGTGTCCGATTTGATCCGCGGGCGCGGGCTTTCACCGAACTACCTTGTGGATTTGTCCGCGTTGGGTCCCAACCCGGAATCCTGCGGCGCGGGCCTTGGCTGCAACGACAGTGGCTGCCTGCTGGTGGCCTATCATTCCTACGGCTACGAGCAGTGGAAACGCGACCTTGTGCTTCGCAACGAAAGCTGGAAGCTGAGCACGGCCCGTAAAAGCAAGGGCAAGGATATTCCCAATCTCAGCAAGCCGGCCCCATTGACCTACCTTAACGTCAATGCATATTGCTCCACGGGCCAGGGCCGTCCCAAGCCCTGCCGCAACCATTATTTGTGGCAGGTGGGCGGCTTGAGTGAATATTCGCCGCCGCCGTCCGGCCGGTAAGCGGTTTCTTGGATAAAGGCAGGCTCTGGCCGAAATTCCCAGGTTCCTTCAATCCTGATGAACTGGTAAGGAACGCAGTGTTTGATCTCGCCGGGATTCTTGATGCCAAGAATTTCTTTAATGGCGGCGGCTCCGGACTCGTGGCCAACAATCAGTATCTTGCCCGGTGTCTTGATATGAAAGCACTTCCCCAACGCAACTCGTATACGCATGTTGAACTCTTTATTCGTTTCGTCAATAAGCCGTTCTTGAAGTTCTGGTATTATATGTATTGATTTTCTTCCCTTACCATTAGCATACCGTGCTGTTTGCTCTGCCCATTTCACCGGGCTATGGCAGATAAGGCTAATCTCCGACTCATTGGCCAGCCAGTCAGCCCGAGTCAAGGCCTGCCTTGTTCCTTCCTCAGTAAGGCCAACTTTGTCTTTCCATTCGCAGTCAGCAAGGATTCTGTCTCGGTTATCGGGGGTTTTACCAGTGCGCAGAAAATAAAATTTGTCGACCGGAGGCTTATAAGGCATTTTCTTTTCTCTCTAATCCACGCACCGATGATACTCGCACGCAGCCGCAAGTAAAAAAACTTTCCAACCGACTCTGCGGACGGCCTGCCGCCTTGCGGCGGCAAGCAACGGAAACGCGATTTTGTGCTGCGCAATAAAACCTGGGGTTTCATCGGCGCCCCGCCGCGCATAACCATCGTGGCAGGCGGGCAGCGCCGTTCCGCCGGTAACGCCTCCCGGCTTATACCAGCGGTCTTATGAAATGACTCACCCCGAAAGCATCAACCGTCACCCCCGCGACGGCGGGGGCCCACGTTTTAAAACTTTTGTTTTGATGGTTTTTCAGCGTGGATGCCCGCCGGAGCCTGTCCCCGCCCCCGCTTTCGCGGGGGTAAACTCCAGCGGGGGCGGGCATGACGTATTACCTTATTGGCGCGTGTCAGTTCATAAGTTCGTTGGTATTACAACAGCTCCGGCTGGTAATCCCAGGCGTTTCCAACCCTGAAGAATTTATAGGGAACGCAGTTTTCGATTTCGTCGGGCCTGGTAATGCCCAGATTTTCTTTTATGGCGATGCCGACAGATTTATGAGCGGCAACTAATACTTTGCCTCGCGTTTCAATCCGAAAACATTCCATCAATGCGTCGTGTACGCGCCGCTTCAATTCTTCACGTGTTTCCCCGCCGGGAGGATCGCAGGTAAAATTGGACAGGCCTTCGCCAAACTCTCCTTCAGGCATGCCCGCATAATCGCCAATGCGCCATTCGATCAGGTTCGGTATTTCAATAACCAGTTTTTGCGCCTCGCGGTTCATGCCCTGCACCGTTTCATCCACCCGCGCCATCGGGCTGCGGCAGATAAGCGTGATTTCTCTTTTTGCGACCAGCCAGCCGGAGCGGCTTTCGGCCTGCGCCTTTCCCTCTTCGGTCAGATGAACACCTTTATCCCGCTCGCCGCCCGTAAGAATGCCGTCGCGGTTGTCGGTTGTCTGGCCATGGCGCAGATAAAAGAATTCGCTGACCGGAAGCTTGTAAATCATTTTTTCTCCTCTCCGTGCGCCGAACGTAACCACAAACAGCCGCAAGTAAAAGGCGTTTCCAACAGGCAATTGCCAAGCGCCGCTCAATGCCTATGATGGCCGGCCAGTTCCATTCTTGCGGGAATTTTGTATGACTTCGCATCGTTTCGACCCGACCCTTCTGCGCGAATATGATATTCGCGGCGTCGTCGGCAAAACCCTGAACGAAAAGGACGCCGAAGCGCTGGGCCTTGCCTTCGCCGATTACGTGCGTGGGCAGGAAAAAGCACCGCGCCCGAAAATCTGCGTCGGCTTTGACGGCCGCCTTTCCTCGCCTTTGCTGGAAAAAGCCCTGGTGAACGGGCTGACCTCCGCCGGGGCGGACGTGACCTGCATCGGCCTTGGCCCCACGCCCATGCTCTATTTCGCCGTGAAGCACGAAGAAGCCGACGGCGGCATCATGATTACCGGTTCGCACAACCCGCCCGATTATAACGGCTTCAAGATGCTGCTGCGCGGCGGGCCCGTTTACGGCGCGATGATTCAGGAGCTTGGACGCATGTCCGCCGCCGGCGTTGCGGAACAGGCGGGCGGGACCAGCCGTCCGCTTGATATGCGTGAAACCTATACCGCCCGTCTTTTGCGGGATTATGACGGCGCGGCCCCGCTGAACGTGGTATGGGATGCCGGCAACGGCGCCACCGGCGAGATCCTGCGCCGCCTGACGGACAAACTGCCCGGCGTGCATACGCTGCTGTTCGACGCCATCGACGGCACGTTTCCCAATCACCATCCCGACCCGACGGTTGAGGAAAATTTACGCGACCTGCGCGCGGCCATGAAAAAGAACAAGGCGCAAATCGGCATCGCCTTCGACGGCGACGGCGACCGCATCGGCGCGCTGGACGAGGAGGGCCGCGTGGTGGCGGGCGACCAGCTTCTTTCCATCTACGCAAGCGACGTGCTGAAGAAAAATCCCGGCGCCACCATCATTGCCGACGTGAAAGCCAGCCAGACGGTATTCGACGCCATCGCCGCCGTGGGCGGCAAGCCGCTGATGTGGAAGACCGGTCATTCGCTGCTGAAGGCCAAGATGGCCGAAACCGGCTCCCCTCTTGCCGGTGAGATGAGCGGACATGTGTTCTTTGCCGACCGCTATTACGGCTTTGACGACGCGCTTTACGCCGCCGTGCGCCTGCTGGGCCTTGTCAGCCGCGCGGGCGGCTCGCTGGCCGCGCTCCGCGACCGGCTGCCGGAGGTGCACAACACGCCGGAGATGCGCGTGCCCTCCAGCGAAGAGCGGAAATTCAAGGTGATCGAGGAAATCCGTGGCCGCCTGTCCGCGGCGGGCGCTGATGTCAACGCCATCGACGGCGTGCGGGTCAGAAGCCTTTCGGGGTGGTGGCTGCTGCGCGCCTCGAACACGCAGGACGTCATGGTGGCGCGCGCCGAAGCCGCCAGCCGGGATGATCTGCAAAAACTGGTCGATGAGATCAAAAGCCAGCTCAAGCAAAGCGGCATTGAATTTTAGGGTTCGAAGGTTCGGAGGTTCGAAGGGACGAAGGAAGCCACCAAAAAAGACAACTTAATGTGCTATAATAGAAGAATCATTCCGAACCTCCGAACCTCCGAACCTCCGAACCTCCGAACCTCCGAACCTCCGAACCTCCGAACCTCCGAACCTCCGAACCTCCGAACCTC
>JANQEX010000028.1 GCA_028278105.1 Alphaproteobacteria bacterium
CGAGGAGCCGCGCGGCGCCGACGACCCGGCTTCGCTGAAGCTACGCCGGGCTGGCTTGCTCCATTGGCCCTGCGTAGCCGAAGGCGAAGCAGGGAGCAATCCAGAAATGTTTAATGAACATTCCGGGCAAGTGAACCCCAGTCCCCGCTTTCGCGTGGGTAAACTCCAGCCAGGATCACGCCGACTCGGAATCCCATTTGTTTTCCGTTCGAAGAATAAAATGGGATTCCCGCTTCCCTGCTTCGCCTTCGGCTTCGCAGGGCGCATTTGCAAAAAGGCCCGGCGTAGCTTGAGCGAAGACGGGTCGCGGGAATGTTCGTATTTGGTTACACTGGATTGCTTCGCCCCGCTTCGCGGGGGCTCGCAATGACGCCTCCGGGATAGGGCGGCAAAGCCTTTCCATGATTTCTCGTGGACATTGATATAACCAATACTTGCCGGCAGGAGGCCGGGGCGATATTTTCTCCCTGCCTTCATCCGTTCCGCCTTGCGATTCCAGATTGCTTATGACCGCCCCTTCGTCCGCCGCCGATCCCTGCGCCGCCCGCTGTTTTTCGGGCCCGGCGGGGGATGAGCATTTCATCATCCTCCACCCGCCGGCCGGGGGCGATTTCGCCGGACAGCTTGCCGCGCTGGAAAAGCAATACGCCGCCGCGCTTCAGGCCCGGAAGCTGGACGGGGAAACGGCGGTCTTCCGCCGTCTTTTCGTCAGCGACGCCATCAACCAGGCGCCGCTTTACCGCGCGAGCCCGCTGGTGGCGGAAGCGCCGGAGAACCCGGTCGCGGTTTCGGTCATCGAGCAACGCCCGCTGAACGGCTCGAAGCTCGCCTTGCTGGCCTATCATGTCTCCGGCGCGCCGCTGGAAAAGCGCCGCCTCGCGCCCCGGCATCTTCAGGTGACCCGCAACGGCCTGCGTCATTTGTGGAGCACGCAGCTCTGGACCGGCTCGCGCGCGGCCTCGTCCCCGGAGGACGTGCAGACGAACGAAATATTCGGCGAGTTGATCGAGGCGCTCTCCCGGCAGAAGGCCGGTCTCGCCGGCCACTGCGTGCGCACCTGGCTTTACCTGAAGGATGTCGATGTGTTCTATCGCGGCATGGTAAACGCCCGGCGCGCGCTTTTTGTCCGGCATGGCCTCACCGAAAACACGCATTACATCGCCTCCACCGGCATCGAGGGCGGATGCGAAAACCAGTTCGACCTTGTGGTCATGGATGCCTATTCCATCCCGGATTTGCGCCCCGGACAGATGAGCTATTTGAACGATTACGATTATCTTTGCGCCACCAAGGACTATAACGTGACGTTCGAACGCGGCACGCGCATCGCCTTTGCCGACCGGGCGCATTACTACATTTCCGGCACCGCCAGCATCGACAGGTTCGGCGATACCGTGCATCGGGGCGACGTGATGAAACAGCTCGACCTCGCGCTGGTGAATATCGAAGCGCTGTTGCGTTCCGGCGGGGCGGCGCTTTCCGACATGATGTATGTCATCGTCTATCTGCGCGACGCCGCCGACACGCCGCCCGTCGCCGCCGAATTGCGCCGCCGTTTTCCCGGCCTGCCCATGGTGATCGTGGAAGGCGCCGTCTGCCGCCCCGAATGGCTGATCGAGATCGAAGGCGTGGGCGCGAAGGCGCAGGCCTTTCCCGGCATGCCAGGTTTTTGACAAAAGAATGGACGCCATGCCCGACACCCGCACACAGAGCCGTGTTTTCCAGTATCTCGACGCGCAGGCCATCGCCGACGCGCCGCTGCGCGCCACGCCTTACGATTACGCGCATGTGCCCGCGGCCATTCCCAGCCACTTTCTGGACGAGGTGCTGTCGGACGCGCCGCGCATCCCCAATCACGGCAGCTATGCCATGCCCCGCCTCGCGCGCGGCGCGCGGTTCGACGCGCTGGTGCAGGACCTGCTCGGCGAGCCTTTCCGCGATCTGGTGGCGCGCAAGTTTTGTATCGACCTTTCCCATTGCCCGCCCTGTCTTCTGATGGTAGGCAATACCACCGGCGCGGAGACCGAAGGGGACGCGCACGCCGCCTCGAAGCACAAGATCATCACCGTCATCGTGGGGCTGACGCGCGCCTGGCCGCATGAGCGGGGCCGGTTTCGCGTGCTGAACAGCCCCGACCGCGAGGACTGCGCCTTCGAATTTTCGCCCGAATTCGGGGGGATGCTTATGTACCGCATCGGCGATAAAAGCTGGCATGGCTACCTGCCGCAAAAAGGCCCGCGCATGAGCCTGCAACTGAGCTATGTGGATTCCGAAAATTACGTGCGGCGCGAATATTTCCGCCACGGCCTCAGCGCCTTTGTCAAATCCGTGCCGGTGCTTGGGCCTCTTGTGAACCGTCTGCCCCGCAATCCCTGGGGCAGGAAATAGGGAAGGAGCTTGTCATGTCCATTTTCGATCTGCCCGCGCCCGGCGCGGTGGCCGGTCATTTCGCCGCCGCCCTTCGCGCCAGCACGCGCGGGGAGGAGCCCTATCGCCACTGGACCCTGGCGGACAGCCTGCCGGAAGCCGTGGCGGCGAACATCCTGATGCTGCCCATCAAGCCGCCGCTGATCGACGAATGCGGCGGCGTGCGCGACCTGAACGACAACAACAACAAGCGCTCCTTCTTCACGCCGAAATTGCAGGAAGATTTTCCGGTCTGCAAAAACTTCGCCGAAGCGTTGCAAAAGCCCGTGGTGGCGAAGGCTTTTGAGGAGATGTGCGCGCTTCAACTGGAAGGCTCGTTCCTGCGCATCGAATACATTCAGGACACGGACGGCGCCTGGCTTGTGCCGCACCGCGATATTTACGAGAAAATGTTTTCGATGGTCATTTATCTTACCACCGGGCCCGAAGCCAGGAACTGGGGCACGGATATTTACGACAGGAACCAGAAATGGTGCGGCCGGGCGACGGCCCGTTTCAATTCGGCGGTGGTGTTCGTGCCGGGCGAGGATACCTGGCACGGTTTTGAAAAGCGTCCCATCATCGGCGTGCGGCGGCTGATGGAGATCAACTATGTCCGCCCCGCCTGGCGTGATACCGGTCAGCTTTGTTTCCCCGGCAGGCCGATCACGCTTTCGTGAATAAACACAGGCATTTCGGGGACCAATAAGAGCGGAATACCGTAATAACATTTTCAATCCAAACAGGCGTCCCCACGACCCGTCTTCGCTAAAGCTACGCAATCCGGCGCGGCGCGCGAAAAATCCGCATCCGAACCAAATATTTTTGTCATCCTTTTTGCCGTCCGGGAAAGCTTCTGGACATTTCGTTCAATCCGGTTGGATTTTGCCCGCATCCGAAATTCTTGCGCTTCTCAAGCCCAATTCTTTTGGACTGGAAAAAAAATCACCCCAAGGGTAAAGCGAAAAGCATCGCTGTCTTCGCGGCGATGGAGAGAGGCCGATGCCGGCATGTGCAGCCTATCCAGCCTTTCAAGGCATCCCTTACGGGTCCTGCTCGTCCGCCACGACGGAACGCTGCCTTTTGCTATCCCAGCCCATTGTCCGTTTTGACAGCATCGGCACGGTCCGCCATGTGCTGCGGGATGCCGAAACCCATGTTCCGGCCGTCTTTGGCGTGCGCGGCGCGGAAATCCTCGGACCGCTGAAGCGCTTTGTCCTTCAGGCCGCGCCGGAAAATCCGTGGACACTGATCGTGCTTTCCCTTTCCATGGGCATGGCGCGGCGCGAGCTGGACGAGATTTCCTCGCACGAATTCAGGCACGACGGTCCCATCCTGGTCGAGCCCGACGTGGAGGTGCGCCAGTACAACAGCTACGCCACCATCAATCTTCTGCGGCATGATACCGACCGGCTGGCCGGCGACAACGAAGACACCTACGGCATTTTCGCCGTGCTTTACGCCATCAACAATTACCAGCAAGGGCACGACAACCTGCGCTTCGCGGTGCGGCGGGTGCGCATGGCCACGCAGACCCTGCAGCAGATCATGGAAGAGGACGAGGCGCTGCGGCATCTTTACCGGCACGCCTTGCTGGATGGCGAACTGGTGCGCCGCCTTTTGCACCTGCATGACGCGCTGGGCGGCCTGACCGAGCGCGTCAGGAACAACGCCTCCAGCAACTATTATCCCACCCTTCAGGCCGACATCAATCTGGCCATGGCGGCGCTGGCGGCCATGCAGGGCGAAAGCCCCTTTGTCGACATCTCGCTGCAGGGCCTGATCCACCAGCTTGGCCGCGTGCCGGAGGAGTTCGCCGGTATCACAAGCTGGACGCCGCATCATCAGGCGCGGCTTTACGACTCGCTGCCGCACCCCGTACAGCAGGTCGCGCGCCATGATTACGGCATGGCGCATGCGCCCGGCGCGTTTCTGCCCGCGCCCGCGCCGCGCGAATAGCGCCGCCGTCCCTGAAAACAGGGCCTTATTTCGGCCCGGCCCGGCCCTTTTCACTCCTGTCTTTATATTAATGCAAAATAGACTATATAAATCATCATGAAAGACACCCCTTCCGCCTCCGCGAAACCGGACGGCCAGCCTGCCGGGTCCAGAGAATCACTCGTGCGACCCCGTACGCGCGGGCGCACCGCCGATTCCCGCGGCCAGCCGGCAAGGCGACGCCGCGCGCCTTACCGTTATTTCGAAACGCATGGGCCCGTCTCCTCGGTGCTGGAGGACATTAAGGATGCGGCGCCCGGCCTTTCCGACAATGAGCGCGTTTCAGAGTGGGTGAGTGAAGTCATCGAACTTTTCGTTGCGCGCGAAGGGTGGAAATATGTTGTCGTCCAGCTTGGCGAATCCGGCATTGCACAGAAGAAATTCGGTTCAACCCTAAAGCGCGATCTCGGCAAACAGGGCCTGCTGGTGGTTGTGCCCGACATCTCTTATACCCAGGCTCATGTGTTTGAAAGCGAGGAAGAGGCTTTCCAGCAAAGAAAAAACTTGGCCGGGGAAAGCCAGGAAAACAAAAGAGGCGTTTACCTCATCCTGTACGGTATCGAAGACCCCGACCGGAATCGCGGCACCTATACCGCCCTCGGCACCAAGGAAGCCGTGACCGGCTTCAAGGAACCGCCGGACCAGACGGGCGTGCACCATGTCATCGAAAGGATTGCCCGGCGGACGCGCATCCGGAAACCGCGGGACTCTTCCATAAAGTTCGATCCCCCGGAGGGAGCCGCCGCTCCGGCCCGCCGCCGCGCCGTGGATGCCCTCAAGATAACGAACAGGCGAAGCCCGGAAAAACCCTCCATTTTTTCCCGTCTCGCCCGATTTGCCCGCCGCCCGCGCAAATCGGCGGAAGCGCCTGAAGCTCAAAAGGACGCGGCTCGGCAAGATGTGGCGCAACAGAAAAAGGATGGCGCGGCGCACAAGGTCTATTCCCTTGCGGATCTGCACGAGGAGGTGGCGCGGAAAAAATCCCGCTCAGATCCGGCACGGAACAACGGAGTCTCCGGGGCGGAAACAAGCACGGCGCCGGGCACGGCGGCCGGGGCCTATACGAAACTGGCGGAGGCCGAGGTGAAACCGGGGGAGGCCGGCGCGCCGGACAAGGCCGCGTCTCCTGTGGAGCCCAAGGCGAAAGCGGCATCCAAAACGGAAAAGCCGCCCGCGACAGAAAAAGCGCCGGGTTCGTCCAGGCCATCCGAAACCTCACGGCCTCCAGGCGGCGGGCCGGTCAAGACCCCCGATGTTTCCGAAAACTACGCGGCCTTCGCCGGGCCGGGAGAGGAGAAAAACCCGCCCAAGGAGCAACTTTCTGCCGCAGGGCAGGAAAAAGGAGACGCGCGGAGAGAGCAAGAGACCGCCGCGCACGGAAATCAGGAAGCCGCCCGGCCGCCGGCCGGAACCCCGGTAGCAACAACTCCGGTGGCAACCCTCGCGGATTCGGTTTCAAGCCTGGATGAAGCCGTCCAGCATGTGGGTGAAATTCGCACCCATGTCGAACAGCAGATTGAAGGAGTGAAGCAACCAGACAGGGAAGCCGCGGAAAACACCTCCCGGAACGGAGAAGAAAACCAGGGGCAACAAAACCAGCGAGGGGAGATTATTATTCGCCGTCTTGACAAAATTGACGGGCAGTTGGCCAATCTTCTGGTTATGCTGAAAGGTCTGGCGCCGGAAGCGTTTGACAAAAATCCGATCCTGTTGCCGGAAGAAGAACCCACGGTCATGGCCGGCATCGAAATGGAAAAACCGGAAGGAAAAGCCGGAGAAATTTCTCCCGAAACAACGGGACAGGTCATCGCGCGCGCCATGAAGAGCGCGCCGCGGGTTGCGGAAGAACCGCCGGTTGCATACCGGCAGGAAGAGTTCGCTCCACCGGAATCCGCGCGCGATCCCCGCAT
Source organism: Alphaproteobacteria bacterium (assembly GCA_028278105.1). Lineage (GTDB taxonomy): Bacteria > Pseudomonadota > Alphaproteobacteria > UBA9219 > RGZA01 > JACQAB01. The sequence continues at coordinate 6,315 of JANQEX010000028.1, forward strand.
GGGAAAAAAGCGCAAGGGCGCAACCCGCGGCAGGTCCCGCGCCAAATCGCGGACCGGGACGAACACGCAGCCGCTTCCGCCACGGGCGTCATCGCCCGACGTGGAGGAAGCGAAAAAGCCAGCACCCGGCGAGACCGCATAAACATGCTTGACAGCGCGGCAAAAAGGGAAAAGCCTTGGCGTGTTTTTCGCTCCTCTTTTTCCGCAGGTGAACCCCATGTCCCAGGCCGCCGCCCGCAGGCAAACCGCTCCGACCCCCGCTGCCGGGGAAGGCGCACCCTTCAAATATCTCGACGAAGCCGCCATCGCCCGGCTGGAGATAAAAAAAGAGCCCTATGAATGGGGCCATGTCCCCGACTGCATGCCGCAAAGCCTGAAGGAAAAGGTTCTGGCCGACGCGCCGGTGATCCCCACGCGCGGCAGCTATCCGATCAAGAGCTATTTCGGCCTGCCGCGCCTGCGCTACGGCAAGCATTTCGACGGCGTGATTCAGGAGCTGCTGTCCGACCGCTTCCGCAAGATCGTGGAAAAGAAATTCAACATGGATCTCCGCAACAACCCGCCCTGCATCGTGATGATGGGCAACACCACCGGCCATTACAACGAGGGCTACGCCCATCCCGATTCAAGGCACAAGATCGTCACGGTGCTGGTGGGCTTCACCCGCGAATGGCCGTATGAAAAGGGGCGTCTGCGCATCCTGCGCTCGTCCGACCGCGACGATTACGCGTTCGAATTCCCGCCCGAATTCGGCGCGATGCTGATGTTCAAGGTGTCGGACAAGAGCTGGCACGGCTTCCTGCCGCAAAAGGGTCCGCGCATGAGCCTGCAACTGTGCTACATGGAATCCGATTACTACGTGCGGCGCGAGTATTTCCGCCACGGGGTCAGCGCGCTGGCGAAATCCAATCCCTTCCTCAACAAGCTGATCGGCATCATGCCGAAGAACCTGTACAGTCTTGTCAACAAGGGCAAGCGGTAAAGCTTTTTAGGAGCGGAATTGTTGTCAGGATCAGCGGACGCACTGATAATGATAGACGCCGCAAATAGATCCGCGGTAGGGGCCTCCAACCTGATCCCAATAGTAAATGCAATATCCCGCCGCGAAATCATGGAACCGGTACGCCGTATAGCCGTGGGGGCATGAGCAGGAGCCTGTCAGCGGGTTGCTGTACCGGCAATAATTTCCGGCCATGTTGACGGTGAAATTGCCGCCAAAGCGGTTCGTGTCGGGAAGATCATCGCAATAAAGCGTCACCCCGTTGGATTTAACAACCTCGTCGGCTCCGCAAACCGGGATGTTTATTTGTTGCGTGCTGGCGCACTGGAAAGAGCCGTTATAGGTAAGAAACTGGTTGACGGCACAAGTAGGAATTTCGTCGGTGCGGTTAACGCAGATGAACCCTGAGCCATTGAAGGTCAACACCTGGTCGGCGCCGCAAGTGGGCACGTCGGTTGCGCCGCAGGCATAACTGCGGCCATCGAATGTCAGGAACTCGTTCACGCCGCAGACGGGCGGGTTGGGCACCGTTTTACAGGTGAACTGCCCGCCTTCCTTCACAACCGTCTGCCCGTCCATGCAGGCGGGAATGGCAAGATTCATGACCTGTTGCCCGGTGGCGCATACCGTGGTGGAGGTGCCGTCCTGCCATGTGATGACGCGTTGCTCGCCGGAGGAGCAGCCTGCGGGCGGGAAGACCGTCGCTTTTTGATTGGCAAACGCTGTAGCGGCAACAAGTGAGAACAAACAGGCAAAAGCAAGAAAGCGCATAACGACCTCCCTTGAAAAAACTCCTCGCTTTGATCGCTGTGTCCAAATTCCCGGTCATGGGCAGGATAAGGGGGAATTCTAGGCAAACAATCTTGAGCAGGGGCTAATATTGTATAAAATTGCACGGGTTAATGAATAACCGCCTGATTTGAAAGAATCCGCGGCGATCCTAAGCCGCCTGCCCGCCGCGGGTCAGGTTCTTGAAGGGGGAGAGCCCGCCGCGGGCGCGGTCCTGCGCCACCGCGGCCACCATGTCGCCGGTGATGGTCTCGCGGTCTTCCGAAAAACCGTAGACCAGCGCCTGATCGCAAAGCAGGTTGATCAGGCGCGGCACGCCGCCGGAATAACGATGCACCATGCGGCAGGCCTTGTCGTCGAACAGCGCGGGCGCGCCGCCGGCCACCGAAAGGCGGTGGCGGATATAGGCGGACGTTTCCTTCGCCGAGAGCGGGTCAAGGTGGCAGTGCACGGCGATGCGCTGGGCGAACTGGCGCAATTGCGGCTGGTTCAGCATGTCCAGCAATTCGGGCTGGCCCACCAGCACGATCTGCAAAAGCTGATCCTTTTCGTTGTTCACGTTGGAGAGCATGCGCAGGTCTTCCAGCGTGGCGGGGCCGAGATTCTGGGCCTCGTCGATCACCAGAACGGTGCGCTTTCCCTGCGCGTATTGCTCCAGCAAAAAGGCGACCAGGGCGTGATAGATTTTCGCGTCGTCCGGGGCGCCTGGAACCTTCAGGTCGAAGGCCATGGCGATCCAGCCGAACAGCCGTCCCAGCGACGGGCTGGGATTGGTGATCAGGCCCACCGCGAGGCCGGGTCCGGCGTTTTTCAAAAAGCGGCGCACCACCGTGGTTTTGCCGGCGCCCACCTCGCCGGTGAGCACGATAAATCCGGCCTGTGACACCAGGCCGTACTCCAGATGGTTCAGGGCGCGCCGGTGCCGCGCGCCGGGATACAGAAAATCCGCATCCGGCAGAAGGGAAAAGGGCGGGGCCAAAAATCCATAAAACCGTTCATACATCGGGCATTGGTGTCCTGATTGTCGTCCGCGAACGGGCCGCACCTTAACAGCTTTTTGCCGCCATGGAAATTTGGCAATATTTTCGCGGCTTCCTTTCGCGCATCGCCTTGATTAACAACAAAAGAATTTGCGGGAGAAAAAGCCTTTCCAGGCGGCATTTTCACGTTTGAAACAGATGCCGAATGGCTATACTGACACGCTTCTTAAATACAGACATCCAAACCCTAACACCGAACACCAACGAACTTATGAACGGACACGCGCCAAAAAACAACCTGTCATGCCCGCCCCCGCTTTCGCGGGGACAGGCTCCGGCGGGCATCCACGCTGAAAAACCATCAAAACAAAGTTTTAAAGCGTGGACCCCCGCCTCCCTGCTTCGCCTTCGGTTTCGCAGGGCGCGTTTGCAAAATGGCCCGGCGTAGCTTTAGCGAAGACGGGTCGCGGGGGTGACGGCCCGTGCCTTCGGGGTGAGTCATTTCATAAGACCATTAGTATAATAAAGATTCGAGACGGCCATGAACAGGATTTGCGTGTTTTTTCTGGCGCTTGCGGCAATGGTTTTGTCCCTTGCCGCCCCCGCTCCCGCGCCGGCGGCCGTGCCGGACGCCACGTTTACCATCCTGGCGGGCGATGTGCTTCAGATCACCGTCTGGAAGGAAGAGGGGATGGACCGCGAAGTTCTGGTCCTGCCCGACGGCACGATCTCGTTCCCGCTGGTGGGCACGCTGACGGTGCAAAACATGACGCCCGACGCGGTTCAGGCCCTGTTGAAGCACAGGCTCGGCAACATCATTCCCGATGCCGCCGTTACGGTGACGGTCAAGGCGCCGCTGGGGCACAAGATCAGCGTGCTGGGGCAGGTGCAAAAGCCGGGTGAAGTCCTGATGAGCGCCCGCACCAGCGTGATGCAGGCCCTGAGCCAGGCCGGCGGGCTGACTCCCTATGCCGATGAGGGAGGGATCGTCATTATCCGCCCGAAACCGGATGGCCGCGGCAAGGAAACCATCGCCTATCCCTACCGCGACATCGCGGCCGGGCGGGATCTGGACAAGGATATCGACCTGAAGCCGAACGATGTCGTGTTCGTGCCAACGATGGGGATTTTCTGATTGCCGGGCCTTGCCGCATTTTTTCTTTTTTCGCGCGGATGCCGCGGGTTGCGCCTTGGCGCGGCAGTCCTTTGCGTTCTTGTCTTGCCGGGCCGGGCCTGCGCCGATGATGATGCCGGCCGCGTGGACGTCAAGCCGGCCTTTCAGTTCAGGCTGAGCGAGGAAGGCGTTTACGACACCAACCCTCAAATGCTGCTGGGTTCTGCGCGGGACCTCTACGGTTCCACGACCACCGCGGGGCTTTCCATGCGCGAAGAAACGCCGACCGGCGCGCTGGCAGGCCGTCTGTCGCTGGTTCAGAATGTTTTCAACCAGTCCGCCTTCAATTCAACCGACGTGCATGCCTCCACGTCGCTGGCAAGGCAGGGTGCGCTTTGGTCCGCGCGGCTTCGCGCGCGGATCGGTTACGACACGACCCGCACCAGCGAAACGACGACTTTCGGCCTCAACACCAGGGCGTCGCGGCATCTTGGCTATGGCTTCGGGCCCGAACTTTCATACCGGCTGACGCCGCGCATGCGCGCCGCGCTGGCGGGCGGCTACAGCGAATCCCTGTATGACAGCAGCCTGCTCACCGACTACCGCACCGGATTTCTGTCGCCGTCGCTGACGCACAGCTTTACGCCGCGCCATCGGGGCATCCTTGCCCTTCAGGCGCGCCGCTACGAAGCCATGGAAGGGCCGGAATCGACCACCACGACCTTCAATCCCATGGCCGGCTGGCGTGTTTTTCTGACGCCACGGATGCACGCGCGGCTGTTTGTAGGAGTGCAGGCGTCACGCCAGCAGGGCGGGGCGGCCGTGCGCGGCTGGCGCTGGAGCCCGACTTTTTCGGGCGATCTGACATTCAAGGGCGCGCAGGACGAATTCTTCCTTTCGGCGGAGCGCACCCAGCAGGCCTTCGCCAACGGCGCCGACCGGCTTTCCACCATCCTGACCGCGCAGGAAAAATACCGGCTGAATCCGTGGCTGTCGCTCAAGGCCCGCGTGAGCTACCGGTTTTCGGATTCCTCCGCGCCGGGCAACAATCTTGAATCACAGGTCAAGGCTTCGGGCGGCGCCACCTGGCGCATCACCCCGAATCTGGACGGAAAAATCAGCTACCGCTACCGGCGCGACTCCCTGACCCGCGGCGACGCCGGGGGGCATGGGGTTCGGATCGGCCTTTCCTGGCGCGGCGTGCCGGAGGAAATGATCTGACATGGAAGACCTTGTTCTTGCCGATTACCTGTCGATCCTGTGGCGCCGGAAGAAGCTGTTTCTTGCGGTTGGCGGCCTCGTCTTGCTGGCCGCGCTGGCCTTTGCCCTGAACTGGTCGAATTACCGCTCCCGCGCGACGGTCGAGGTGGCGCAGCCGGAACTGTCCGGCGCGCTCATCGCGGATGGCGATGGCAACCCCATCGCCGCGCTGGAGTCGATGGCCGATCTGCGCATCAGCCGCCTGAAACAAAAGGTGCTGGCCACCGGCTCGCTGATCGACGTGGTGACGAAGTTCGATCTTTATCCCGGCAGGCGGAAAAACGCGCCCATCGCCGCCGTGGCCGACCACATGCGCAAGGACATAAAAATCGCGTTGGTGGGAAGCGCGCTGGCCAATCCCGCCTCGGCCCAGAAGGCGTCCGCCGGGCAGCTTGCCGCCATCGCCTTTACCCTCAGCTTCGATTACGGCGATCCCCGCCTGGCCCGGCAGGTGACGAACGAGCTTGTCTCCCGCTTTCTTGATGAAGACCTGAAAGAGCGCCGCACCCGCGCGCGGGAAACCGCCGCCTTTCTCGATTTGCAATTGAAGGCGCTTGAAAAGTCGCTGGCCGAGCAGGAAAAGAAAATCGCCGACTTTCACGCCGCCCATGGCGACGTGCGTCCCGACATGCTGGCCTTCAACCAGCAGACCGCCACCGCCACGGCGATGCGGCTTCAAAATCTGGACAGCCGGATCGAAAGCAATCTCGGCGCGCAGGGCGCCTTGCGGGCGCAGCTTGCGCTGGTCGATCCCTATTCGCGCGTGGTGGACGACGGCAAGGTGCTGACCACGCCCTCGGCCCAGTTGAAGGCCCTGAAGTCGGAATACGCCACGCTGTCGGCCAGATACGGACCCGAACATCCCGATGTGCTGCGCGTGGGCCGGCAGGTGGCGGCGCTGGAGATGCGGGGCGTCCGTTCGCACGATACCGGCCCCTTGCGCGCGAAAATCACGGATATCCGCGCGCGCCTTGCCGCCGCCCGCAAGGAGTTCGGCGCGGATCACCCCGACGTCAGATCCCTGAAAAGCCAGATGGGCCGCCTGGAGCAGCAGCTTGCCAGGGCCGCCAGCGCGCCGGGCCGGCCGTCGGGTGGCATCAAGGCCGATGCCGACAATCCCGCCTATCTGCAAATCGTGGCGCAGCTGCGCGCCGCGCAGGAGCAATACAAGGCCCTGATATCCCAGAAAGACCTCCTTCAGGCGCAGCAGGAAAAATTTCAGTCCGCCGTGGCGCAAAATCCGGGGGTCGAACAGCAACTCGCCGCCCTGACCCGCGATTACGACAACACGCGCCTGCGCTACCGGCAGATGAAGGAAAAGAAAATGACCGCCGACATGAGCCGCGAGATCGAACAGGACCGCAGCGGCCCGCGCCTTCAGGTCATCGATCCGCCCGATCTTCCCGCCGATACAAGGCCAAGGCGCGTTCTGCTCGTCCTTGGCGGGTTGATCCTGTCCGTGGGCATGGGGCTGGTGAGCGTGCTGGCGGCCCAGATTTTGTTTGGCGGCGTGGTGGGCGCGCGCCATCTGGAGGCTCTCGCGGGCGTCGCGCCGCTGGTGACCATTCCCTACCTTGCCGTCGCGGGTGAGAAGCTTCGCCTGTCCCGGCGGGCGGCGGCCTGGGTCAAAAGCCTTCCCGGCCTGTCTTCCTTCTTTTTGGCGGAGAAAACGGGGACTCATGGACAAGCTTGAAAAAGCCCTTGAAAAAGCCCGCCAGCAGCGCGCCCGCCGCATGCCGGACCCCGCCGCGACTGTTGTGCCCGTCACCATGCCGCCGCTGGAAACCCTGGCGCAAGGTGACGCGGCCGCCGCCATGCTGGACGAGTCCACCCTGGCGCGGCGCCGCATCGTCGCGCATCGCACCGGCAACGCCGAAGCCGACCGCTTCCGTCTTCTTCGCGCGCAAACCTTGCAGGTCATGGGCAAGGCGGGATTGCGCAGCCTGTGCGTGACCAGTCCCAATTATGGCGACGGCAAAACCACCATCGCCATCAATTTGGCCATCAGCATGGCGCTGGACCTGAAGCAGACGGTGCTTCTGGCTGATCTTGACTTGCGCAAGCCCTGTATCGACTCCTATCTTGGCCTTCAGCCGCGCTTTGGCCTTAGCGATTATTTCGCCGGGCGCGCGCCCGTTTCCGGTTGCCTGATCCGCCTGCCGTTCGAGCGGCTGGTGACCCTTCCCGCCGGGCAGCCGGTGAAGCATTCATCGGAAGTGCTGGGCTCGCCGCAGATGCAGGCCCTGGCGCGGGAGCTGAAAGCGCGCTACCCCGACCGCATGATCGTCTACGACATGCCGCCGCTTCTGGCGCAGGATGATCCGCTGGCCTTCCTGCCGCATGTGGACGCCGTGCTGCTGGTGGTGCAGGACGGAGTCACCCGCGCCGACGCGGTCCGGCGCTGTCTCGACATTCTGGCTCCCGCCACCGTGGTGGGCACGGTTCTGAACCAGACGCGGTAGCGCGCAACAGGGAAATGACGCGATGATACTGGTGACGGGCGGCACGGGCTATATAGGGTCGCATACGGCCGCGGTGTTGCGGGCGCAGGGCCGTCCGGTGGCGATCCTTGATAATCTTTGCAACAGCGAGGAAAGCGTCATCGCCCGGCTGGAAAAACTGGGCGGCGGGCCGCTGCCGTTCATCAAGGGCGATGTGCGCGACCGCGCCCTTTTGCGCAAGATTTTCGCGGAGCATAAAATCACGGCGGTGATGCATTTCGCCGGGTTGAAGGCGGTGGGGGAATCCGTCCGGGCTCCGCTGGACTATTACGACGTCAATCTCGGCGGGGCGATGGCCTTGTTGCAGGCCATGCGCGCGGCGGGCGTTTTCACCTTCGTGTTTTCGTCCTCGGCCACCGTTTATGGCGATCCGGAGGAAGCCGCCATGATTGCCGAGGATTGCGCCTATGCCCCCACCAATCCCTATGGCCGCTCCAAGATGATGGTGGAAATGTTTCTGGCCGATCTGCACCGGGCCGCGCCGGATTTCCGCATCGCGCGGCTGCGTTATTTCAATCCGGCGGGCGCGCATGAAAGCGGCCTGATCGGCGAGACGCCGCAAGGCATCCCCAATAATCTGATGCCTTATATGGCGCAGGTCGCGGCGGGCCAGCGGGAATGCCTGCATATTTTCGGCAAGGATTATCCCACGCGCGACGGCACCGGCATCCGCGACTACATCCACGTGATGGATCTGGCCGAAGGCCACCGGGCGGCGCTGGATTATCTGGAAAAAAACGGCGGGTTTCTTACAATCAACCTGGGCACGGGACGGGGCACCTCGGTGCTGGAGCTGGTGCGGGCTTTTGCCCGCGCGTCCGGCCGCGGCGTGCCGCATGAATTCACGCCGCCCCGCCCCGGTGACGTGGCGATGTACGTCGCCGATCCGTCCCGGGCGCAAAAGCTTCTGGGCTGGCGCGCCCGGCGTGGAATCGACGCCATGTGCGCGGATGCCTGGCGCTGGCAGTCGGGTGTTGGAAAGGGTTGAGGAAAACGCATGCTCCGTTTGCATAAAATTGTCATCGCGCTGACTCTTGCGCTGGCCTGCCTGCATCTGGGCGCCTGCGAAAAGCCGGAGGACAAGCAGGCCCGCTTCATGCGCCGCGGCGCGGCCTTGTATGCCGGCGGGCAGTTTGAAAAGGCGCGGCTGGAATTCAGGAACGCCGCCCGCATCGCGCCGCTCGATCCCGGCATTCTTTACCATCTGGGCCTTGTCAGCGAGGCGCTGGACGACGCGCCGCGGGCCATCGCCTATTTTCAAAAAGCCGAACAGCAGGATGCGCATTTCGCGCCGGCGGCCGTGAAGATCACGCAATATCTTCTGGCGGCGGGGCATGAAGGACCCGCGCGCGCGCGCGTCGACCGCGTGCTGGCCGATGATCCCGGTAACGCCGATGCCCGCGCGCTGCGCGCCGCGCTCCGGCTGCGCCAAAAGGAATACGCGGCCGTGGAGCGTGAGCTGAACAGGGCTTTTGCAAAGGATCCCGGCAATGTCATCGGCTTCACGGTCCTGTCGGGCCTGCGCATGGCGCAAGGCGATGAAAAAGCCGCCCTTGCCGCGCTGGAAGAGGGCGCAAAACGCAATCCAAGGGATCTGCCGCTGCTTCTCCTGAAAGCCGCGTTTCATGGCAAGAGCAACGATCTGCCGAAAATCACCGAAACGTTCCAGGCCATTTTCGCGCGGCGCCCGAAGGACATACGTTATCGCATCCAGCTTGCCGGTATCTGCCAAAAGGCCGGCAGGCCAGAGCAGGCCGAGGCGGTGCTGCGCAAGGCCGCCGCCGATTTTCCCGGTGACCCGGATATCCGGCGCAGGCTGGCGCAGTTCCTGGACGAAACCCGCGGCATGGTGGCGGCCGAAGCCGAAATCCGCGCCTGGCTGAAAGACAGGCCAAAAAACGGCGCGCCCTGGCTGTGGCTGGCCGGTCTTTATCTTCGCCACGGCGAAACGGACAAGGCCGCAAGCTTGCTGGAAGAAATCTCGGAGAAGAATGATGATCCCGCCATCGGCCTTGCGGCCCGCGCCTCGCTTGCCGGCCTGCGCCTGCGGCACGGCGATGAGGAAACGGCGGCCCGCCTGGCCGGTCTCGTGCTGGCAAAGGATCCCGACAACGCCGAGGCCCTGTTCCTGCGCGCCCGTCTTGCTTTCCGGCAGGGCGCGTATCCGAAAGCGGTGGCCGACCTGCGCGCCATTCTCCGCGACCAGCCGGACAACGGGCGCGTGTTGCGCATTCTGGCCGAAGTGCTGCTGATTCAGGGAAAGCCCGATCTCGCCGCCGACACGCTTGGCCGGATTCTGTCAATCCATCCCGGCGACAAACCGGCGCGCCTGCGTCTTGCGCAGATGCAGGCGTTGCAGGGCGATCTGTCCCTGGCAAGGGAAACCGCCGCGCGGGTCACGCAGGCGGATCCCGCCTATGCGGTGGGACAGGAAACCGCGGCCCGACTCGCCATTGATGCAAAAGACTGGGATGCCGCCAACGCGGCCGTGAAAAAGCTGCGCGCGCTGGAAGGGCAGGAGCCGGTGGCCGAATTCCTGCGCGGCCGGATTCTGGCCGGCGCCGGCAAGTCCGATGAAGCCGCCGCCATTTACCGGAATGTGATCCAGAGTGATCCCGCCGCGCCCCTTGCCGAGCGCGCCTTGACGGCGCTTTTGCCGCTTTCGGAAAAAAACCTGCCGGAGCTTGCGGCGTGGCTGGGAAACCTGTCTTCCGCCGGTCCGTCGATCCTCACGACGCAAGGCAAGCTTCTGCTGGCGCTTGGCAGGCCGGAAGAAGCCGCCGCCATTCTCGGCCGGGCGATGGCGCAAAACCCCGCTTTTCAGGAGCCTTACCTGGTCCGGGCAAAAATCCTTCACCGGCAAAAGCAAGGCAAGGAAGCGATCGCGCTTCTGCAAAAGGCGGAAAAAGCGGCACCCGCCGACCCGCGCGCACCGATGATGATGGCGGAAATTCTGGCCGCGCGGGACAAGGTGGACGAAGCTGTGGCCGTCTATGACCGCCTGCTGGCGCGCAATCCCGCCCTTGACGTTGCCGCCAACAATATGGCCCAGCTTCTTGCCGACCGGCGCGGCGGCGATCCCGCCGCCATGGAAAAGGCGCGCCTTGCCGCCGAGCGCTTTGCGGAATCCGAAAACCCCCTGTTCCTTGATACGCTGGGCTGGGTGTATTTCCGCGCGGGCGACGTGGCGCGGGCCGCGCCCGTTCTGGAGCGCGCCATCCGCCTGTCCGCCGCGCCGCCCCCGCAAATGCTTTACCATTACGGCGCGCTGCTGCTGAAAACCGGCAGGACCGAAGAGGGAAGGCGTTATCTGGAACAGGCGGTCAAGCCGCCCGCCGGCTACCCCGGTATTGAGGAGGCAAAAAGATTGCTGATTCGAAAAGAATGACTTTTTCTTTTCCGTGGAACAATGCCCCGTTTTGAAAATCACTTTTGGCCCGGCTTTTTCTGGCACGGGTTCCGGCAGGGGTGATTTATTCAAATCGGCTCACGACCCCATAACCTGCCTCCTAACGGCAACGGTGGTCCTAGGTTCAATGGACAATTAAGCTCAAGTCATTGAAAAGACTAAATGAACATTCCGGGCAAGGTTGCGCAGCAACCGCGACCCGGAATCCAGTTTGTTT
>JANQEX010000034.1 GCA_028278105.1 Alphaproteobacteria bacterium
TTTCACTTTATCATTGCATCACTCCTTCCGCATGCCCGCTGCCGCCGCCGAAGACTTCACGCCCATCGAAAGCCGCGCCCAGCTCGCGCGCCTGATGGAACAGGGCGCCAAGACAAAAACAGGACTTCTCATCGGCACCGAGCATGAGAAATTCACCCTGAGCGCGCGTGATTTCTCGCCCGCCCCTTTTGACGGGCCGCAAGGGATCGAGGCTCTTTTGCGCGGACTGATGCGCTTTGGCTTCGATCCCGTCATGGAAGGCGGGCGCATCACCGGCCTTTGGCGCGGCGGCGAAGGCGTCAGCCTGGAACCCGCCGGGCAGCTTGAACTGTCGGGCGCGCCCCTGCCCGACCTGCACGACACGGCCGCCGAGCTGGAGCGCCATTTCCGCGAGGTGACGGAGATCGGCCGCGCGCTGGAGCTGGCTTTCCTGCCGCTGGGATATCACCCCGAAGCCGCGGCGGACAACATGCCGCGGATGCCCAAGGAGCGTTACGCGATCATGCGCGCCTACATGCCGCGAAAGGGCCGGCGCGGGCTGGAGATGATGACGCTGACCTGTACCACGCAGGCCAATCTGGATTACGTCAGCGAAGCCGACATGGCGCGGAAAATGCGGGTGGCCCTTTCGCTTTCGCCGGTGGTGGCGGCGCTGTTCGCCAATTCCCCGTTCCGCCGGGGAAAGTTAAACGGCATGGAAAGCAACCGCTATGCCGCGTGGGAGGACGTGGATCCCGACCGGACCGGCCTCCTGCCCCTTGCCTTCGAACCCGGCTTCGGCTTCGAGCGCTACGTGGATTACGCGCTGGACGCGCCGATGTATTTCATCCGCCGCGGCGGCAAATATGTGGATTGCGCCGGGCAGTCTTTCCGCGATTTCCTCGCCGGCAGCCTGCCGGCCCTTCCCGGCGAAAAGCCGGTGATGGCCGACTGGATCGACCACCTCACCACCCTTTATCCCGATGTGCGCCTTAAAACCTATCTTGAGATGCGCTCGGCCGACGTGGGCGATCCCGACATGATCCTGGCCCTGCCCGCCCTTTGGGTGGGCCTGCTCTACGACGATTCCACCTTGAACCAGATGGAAGCGCTGGTGAAGGACTGGCGTCCGGGCGACCGGACGCGCCTGCGCGCCGAGGCGCCGAAGCTTGGCCTCGCCGCCCATATCGGCGGGTGCGACCTGCTGAATCTGGGCCGCAAGCTGGTGCATCACGCCACGCTTGGCCTGCGCCGGCGCTGCGTGCGCATGCAGGCAGGCGGCGCGGACGAGACCCGCTATCTGGAGCCGCTCACCGCGCTGCTGGACCTGGAAGAAACGCAAAGCGGCGCGCTCCGCCGCCGCTTCACGCGCGACTGGCAAGGCGACCTGCGACAACTCTATCGCGGGCTGGTGCTGTAGATTGGGCGGCAAGGGAACCGGACGAATGACAAGACCTTGAAATTTTCACCCTTTTCGTCAGGACATTTTTAATCATCGTATTTTTTATTATACTTTGCTTATGGAGAATTCCCATGCCCCTCAGCATTTCACTGACGCCGCAACTTGAGGAACTCGTCCGCTCCAAAATAGCCAGCGGCATGTATTCGTCCGCAAGCGAAGTGGTGCGCGCGGCCCTGCGGCTGCTTGACGAATATGACGAGCTGCGCAAAAAGCGTCTTGCCGTCTTGAGACACGATCTTGAGACAGGAATAAAAAGCGGCCGCGGGCGCAAGACCACGGCCCGCACCATTATCAGGCGCGCCCGCGCAAGAAAACCGGCCCGCCGCTAAGGCCCTCAAGTGGATTACGTTCTTTCTCCCCTTGCCGATGCGGACCTTGAAGAAATCTGGCTGCACATCGCCCAGGACAATGAAGCCGCCGCCGATTCCATGATTCATAATACCAACGAACTTATGAACTAACACGCGCCAATAAAGCAATCCGTCATGCCCGCCCCCGCCTTCGCGGGGGCAGGCTCCGGCGGGCATCCACGCTGAAAAACCATCAAAACAAAAATTTTAAAGCGTGGGCCCCCGCCTCCCTGCTTCGCCTTCGGCTACACAGGGCGAGCTTGCAAAACGGCCCGGCGTAGCTTTAGCGAAGCCGGGTCGCGGGGGTGACTGCCCATGTCTTCGAGGTGAGTCATTTCATAAGACTTTTGGTATTATTTCGTTTTACTATAAAGAAAACCTGCTAAATCGTCCCACCGCGCTAAAGTCCGGCAATCAACGGCTCATAACCCAGCCCGCGCAGGAAGCGCAGAACCCCTTCGGGCGCCACGGTGATGGTGGCGGTGTTGACCAGCGGGTGCAGGTTGACGAGCGGCGCCGTCATCATCCCCGCGTCCAGCACCGGTTGTACGCGGCGTTGCGCGTCGTTCATGAGCGCAAAGGGCGTCACCGAGCCGGCGGGCACGCCCAGAATCTCCATCAGCAGGTCCCCGCTGCCGAAGGACAGCCGCTTGCAGCCGGTTTTTTCCGGCAGGGCCTTCAGGTCCACCGCCACGGCGTCGGGCGCCGTGACCAGCCACAGCGCGTCTTTCTTGTCTTTCAGAAAAAGATTCTTGCAATGCGTTCCCGGTATGTGCGCGCAGATCCCGGCCGATTGCTCGCAGGTGAACACCGCCTCATGCTCGTACAGCCTGTAGGCGACGCCGATATCATCCAGATGACGCAGAAGCTCTTGCGGAGTGCGGGGCATGAAACCTACTCAAAAAGATCGCTGTGCGTTCCGGCGCGGACAAGATAAAGAATATCGTCCGTGACATGGTAGATCAGGAGCCAGTCCGGCTCAATATGACATTCCATGAAAGGATGCCAGACACCGCTGAGCCGATGCGGACGGTGGCGCGGCTCCAAAGGCAAGCCATTGCGCAATCTGTGAATGACGTCCTCAAGCTTGCGCATATCCTTTCCCCGCCTGCGGGCAAGCTTGATATCCTTCCGGCAACGGCTTTCGGTGTGAAGCTCCCGCATCAGCGGGTGTCGCGCATGAGGTCTTCAAAAGACTCATGCCTCTTCGTGCCCTTGCCCTTTAATACATTCCGCATCGCCTTTTGCGTTTCCTTGTTGGGAATCCTGACCGGGAAAGGAAGACCCTTTTCCAGCACCACCTGATGGATGAACAGGCTGATGGCGTCTGTCGCCGTGAGGCCCAGCGGCTTCAGGACACGGGTGAAGGCGCGCTTGATTTTCGGCTCGGCGCGGGTGTTGATGACTTCGGTTTTGGCCAAGACTCCCTCCCAATTTTGTATGTCTATTGTATATCAAATGTAATACAAAATCAAGGGGCCGAAACCGCGGCGCCGCCCACCGTCATGCGGTCGAGGCGGAGCGTGGGCTGGCCGACGCCCACCGGCACGCTCTGGCCTTCCTTGCCGCAGGTGCCGATGCCGCCGTCCAGCGCGCTGTTGTTCCCGGCCATGGATATTTCCTTCAACGCCTCGAAGCCGGTGCCGGTGAGCGTGGCGCCCTTGACGGGCGTGGTGATCCTGCCGTTTTCGATTTTATAGGCTTCCTGCGCCGAGAACACGAATTTGCCGGAGGTGATGTCCACCTGCCCGCCGCCGAACTGCGCGGCATAGACGCCGTTCTTGACCGAGGCGATGATCTCGTCATGCGCGTAGGGACCGGAGAGCATCAGCGTGTTGGTCATGCGCGGCAGGATTTTGTGGGCATGGCTTTCGCGCCGCCCGTTGCCGGTGGGCGGCGCGCCCATCAGCCTCGCGTTCAGCCGGTCCTGCATGAAGCCAACCAGTATCCCGTCCTCGATCAGCACGGTGCGCCGGGTGGGCGTGCCCTCGTCGTCGATGGAAAGGGAGCCGCGGCGGTTTTCCATCGCCCCGTCATCCACCACCGTCACGCCTTTCGCCGCCACGCGCGTCCCCATCAGCCCGGCGAAGGCGGATGTGTTCTTGCGGTTGAAATCGCCTTCCAGCCCGTGGCCGATGGCCTCGTGCAGCATCACGCCCGGCCAGCCGGGGCCCAGCACCACGGTCATCTCGCCGGCGGGAGCCGCGACCGCGCGCAGGTTGTTTTCGGCCATGGCGAAGGCGGTATCAACCAGGCCTTGCCAATAAGCCGGGGCGATGAACCGGCCATAGGCTTCGCGCCCGCCGCCGCCCGCCCAGCCGGATTCCTGCCGCGCGCCGTCGCGCAGGATCACGCTCACGTGAAGCCGCGTGAGGGGGCGCAGATCGGCGTAAACCGCGCCCGACGGGCGCAGGATCCGCACCGCCTGCCAGCTCGCGCCCAGGCTGACGCTCACCTGCGCCACGCGGGGATCCTTGTCGCGGGCATAGGCGTCGATGTCCTGAAGCAGGGCTATTTTCCTCGCGTCCTCCAGAAGGGCGATGGGATTGTCCGGGTGATAAAGCGCGTGATGGGCGCGGGGCGGATCAACCGGCGCCGCGCCGTCATGATTGCCCTTCACCGCCGCCACGGTGGACGCGGCGCGCCGTATCGCCGCCTCGTCCAGCGCGCTGGCATGGGCCAGGCCCGTCGCCTCGCCGGAGACGGCGCGCAGGCCGAAGCCCTGTGACAAATCGGAATTGGCCAGCTTGAGCCGCCCGTCGTCAAAGGCGAAGTTTTCCGAGGCGGCGTATTCCAGAAAAAGCTCGCCGTCATCCATGCCTTTCAGCGCTTCGGCGGTGAGGATTTTCAGCCGCGCTTCGTCAAGGCCGGCCTTGTGGTAAAATATGTCTTCGGTGGTTTGGAAAGGGTTCATGTTAAGGTGCGCAGGTACGGAGGTTCGAGGGTTCGAAGGAGCGAAGGAAATCACCAACAAGGACAATTTAACGTGCTATAATAAAAGAATCTACCCGAACCCCCGAACCCCCGAACCCCCGAACCCCCGAACCTTTGAACCCCCGAACCCACGAACCCACGAACCGAACCTGCATATGCCTTTCCCGCAAATCCCCATCGCCGACGTGCGCGCCTATTGGGACCGGCGGCCCTGCAATAGCCGCCATTCGCCGAAACCGGCCGGCACGAAGGAGTATTTCGACGAGGTCGAGGCGCGGAAATATTTCGTGGAACCGCATATTCCCGCTTTCGCCGGGTTTGAGACATGGCGCGGGAAAAAGGTGCTGGAGATCGGCTGCGGCCTCGGCACCGACACGGTGAATTTCGCCCGCGCGGGCGCGGACGTGACGGCGGTGGACCTTTCCCCCGTCTCGCTGGAAACGGCAAAGGCGCGCGTGAGGCTTTTCGGACTGGAGGGCCGGGTAAAATTTTATCCGGCCAATGCCGAGGAACTCAGCCGCGTTGTTCCGGTGGAACCCCATGACCTGATCTATGCTTTCGGCGTTCTGCATCACACGCCGAACCCCGGCGCGGCCCTGGCCGAGTTGCAGCGTTACGCCAAACCGGGCACGGAATTGCGGTTGATGGTCTATCATCGCTGGTCATGGAAATGCCTGTGGATTCTGGCGCGGGAAGGGTTCCGCTTCCGGGAGGCCGAATGCCTGATCGCCCGGCACAGCGAGGCGCAGACCGGCTGCCCCGTCACCTACACCTACAGCCGCACGCAGCTCAGGGAACTGCTGCGCGCGCATGGCTTTAAAACCACGGAAATGTTCGTCGACCATATTTTTTGCTGGCGCATTCCCGACTACGTGCAATACCGTTACGTGAAGGAATGGTACTGGCGTCCCCTGCCAAAGCCGCTTTTCCGCGCGCTGGAGCGCATCTTCGGCTGGCATCTTTGCGCGGTGGCGGTGGTCTAGGGAGCGCATCGGGGCGCCGCGCCCGCGGCCAGACGCCTGGCCCTACGCATGATCCTGCCCCGGATTTCTTCATGGTCCGGGCAATCGCCCTCAACCTGCCCGCGGTAAACAACCGAAAGCGGATGGCAATAATAATCTCTTACATGGGCGGCGATATCCGCGACGGTCATGCTTTTCAGAACTTTCCTTGCCTCAAGACGGGAGGGAATGGTTCCTTCAAAAAAAACGTGTTCGGCAACGCGATCAAGATCGCGGCCCGGATTCAGCCATACATTCCAGCGCTCCTGGTTCAAGGCATTCCCGCGAAGAAATTCAAACTGTTCTTCGTTTGGATTTGAAGCAAGAATCCCGGCACAATTCATGATCGTTTCAATTGTTTCCCGCCGGTTTTCCGGCATTGTTGTGAAGCGAAGGCCAGAAAATCCCCAAGTCTGCTCATGTTCGTCCAGGTTTCGCAATCCGTAGATCAGTTGTTTCTCTTCGCGGGCCATGGCGAAGGCCAGTCCATACAGCATGCGCTTTGCGAAACCTTCTGCAAGCCAGGTCTGCATGCTGGCCGGGCGCCGGAACGAAGGAAAAAGCAGAAAAATCTCGGTGCCTTCCCCGTCCGCCGGGATGCGTAATGTTGACGGCGAAAATTCGAGTGCCGGTCTTTGGGGAGAACGCGGCCCCACGGGAAAGATAAAATGCCGAACGGCCTCGGCTATGGCCGCCGCAGGACTCCCGCGGCCCTCCATGACAACGACAATATTTTCGTTCACATAATGCCGCCGGATAAAATCATTTATTGTATCCACATTGATGCGCCGTATCCCGTCCGGCAGGCCGATCACCTGATCGGGCGCATTGACGCCAAAAGCCGCGCGCCGAAGCTCCCGCCCATTCCTGACCGCAGGCGAAAACTCACCATTAATCCTCTCATTGAGGATTGTCTTGCACTCCCGCGCGATTTCCTCGACACCCACCACGGGCTGGCGTAAGGCCACGGCCAACGATTTAAGAGCGTCCCGCCAGTTTTTGCCGCTCACCTGAAAACTAAAAAAGGTATGGCTGTCACCCGTCCCTGCCCGGAACGAGCCGCCAAGCTTTGTGTAATAATCAGCTATATTATACTCCTGGAACCGCCTGGCGCATATCAGGTGTTCAAGGAAATGCGCCGTGCCGCTGACCTCATCGTGAAAAGCGCCGGCGCCAACCAACACGGTTGCACGAAAGGAAGGCGCGATCACCGACGAACGGCGCGCAACGAACGTCACGCCATTCTGGACATGAACAACGCTTTTCGGATCGGTATTATTGATCGCTATCATCCGGGGCAATATAACGAATAAACCTGAAAGTATTTATCTCCATTAAACCTGGGAAAACTTCCTTGCCTGCTCTTCCGACTGGAACAGCCCGAACGCGGGCAGGGTTTTGGGCAGGCCGGCCAGCGCCTCAAGCCCCGAAGAGGCCACATTCAGGTACCGCGTCTCCGCCGCTTCGGTGAAGGCGGGACGGCGCTGGCTTTCGGGCTTGCGGAGTTCGCCGTAAATCCAGTGATAGGTTTTTTCCAGCCCGCCGCGCAGGGGGATGGACGGGGCCCAGCCCAGTTCGCGCCGGATTCGGGCGTTGTCGCTGTTGCGGCCGCGCACGCCCTGCGGCGCGTCGGGCGTGTAGTGCCGCGTCAGCCGGACGCCCGCGATGTCCTCCAGAATCGAGATCATCCGGTTGATGGTCACCAGCTCGTCGCTGCCAAGGTTGAGCGGCTCGCGGCAATCGCTTTCGATGATGCGGATCATGCCCTCCAGGCAGTCGTCGATGAACATGAAGCTGCGAGTCTGTTCGCCGTCGCCCCAGATGTCGATCTCGTGCCGCCCGGTGATTTTGGCCAGCGCCACCTTGCGCGCCAGCGCCGCCGGCGCCTTTTCCCGCCCGCCGTCATAGGTGCCGAGCGGGCCATAGACGTTATGAAAACGCGCCACCCGCACATTCATGAAATAATCCTCCATGAAATGCCGGGCCATGCGTTCGGAAAACAGCTTCTCCCAGCCATAGCCGTCTTCGCACAGGGCGGGATAGGCGTCATCCTCCCTCAGCGCCGCGGCGTCCGCGTTTTTCTGCTTGTCGGCGTTGTAGACGCAGGCCGAGGAGGAATAGAAAAACCGGTCCACCCCGCAATCGCGCGCCGCCAGCAGCATGTTGGTGGAGATCAGCACCGAGAGCATGCATTCAGCCTTGAAGCGCTCGATGAACCACATGCCGCCCATGTCGGCCGCAAGATTGAACACCGCACCCACGCCCTTGCAGGCCTGATAACAGGCCGCCGGTTCCTTCAAATTGGCCTGGATATTCTCCACATCCGCAAAGCTCTGGCACCAGCCGGCAAGCGGCTTGATATCCACGGCGCGGATTTTGGAAAAGCCGCGGCGGCGCAGTTCCGCCACCAGATGCCCGCCGATGAATCCCCCCGCGCCGGTGACAAGGACGGGAGCGTTTTTATCAAGAGAAACGGGCATGATCTGCATTCCTTTCAAGGGGCCGGGCTGAAGAGTCAACGGCAAATATCCCTACAAACACTCCCGCCCTCATCTGCGCGGGAGCAGGCTCCGGCGGGAATCCCATTCTATTTAGGGTCTAGGTCAATGGACAATTACCAACACGAACATTCCCGCGGAAGCGGGAATCCCATTTGTTTTCAAATACAAACGGGATTCCGGGTCGCGGTTGCTGCGCAACCTTGCCCGGAATGTTCATCACATAATTTTCCTAATCGCCGACCGGACCGCGGCCCAGAAAAGCCAGATCGGCTTTCCTGCCGAGATTCCTGTCCTTGTAAAGCCGCCAGCAATCCACGATCAGCAAGGGCTTGCGCCGGGCCGAAAGCGCCCCCACCCCCAGCTTGGCGAATTGCGGCGCGGGCGTCAGCACCACCAGCGCGTCCGCATGGCGGGCAAGGCTTTGGATGCTGTCGGCCACGCCCACGCGGCCCTTCAGTTCCTTCCGCGCTTCCTTCGCGGCCAGCGGGTCGGTGATGCGCACGCCGTAGCGTTCCCGCAAAAGGCGGCGGGCGAGGTCCACGCCCATGCTGCGCTCGATCACCGGCGTGCCGGGCTTGTAGGCCATGCCGGCCAGGCCGATCACGCCGCCCTTTTCCACCTTGCGGCGCAGAAGGCGCAAGATGCGATCCGCCTGGCGGGCGTTGACGGCATCAGTGGCCTTCGGCAGATCGGGGCGCACGCCCGCCTTCCGGGCAAGGGCCGCCAGCGCCAGGTTGTCGCGCGGGAAGCAGGGTCCGCCGAAGGCCGCGGCGCCCTTCAGGTATTTGCCGCCGATGCGGCTGTCCAGTCCCGCCGCGCGCGTGACGGCATCGACATCCGCGCCCGGAAGCTGCTCGCAAATCTCGGCCAGCATGTTGGCGTAGGAGATTTTGGACGTCACGAAGGTGTTCACCGCGAGCTTGGCGATCTCCGCGTTGATGGGACTCATGCGGGCCAGGCGCGCGTCCTTGCCGCAGGTTTTCCTGTAGATGCCGGCCAGAAGCTTTCCGGTTCGCGCGTCGCTCTCGCCGATCAGGACAAAATCGGGGAAGAGCATGTCGGTGATGACCGAGCCCAGCGCGATGAATTCCGGGTTATAGGCATAGCCCACCCCCTGCCCCACCGCGAGGCCGGAGGCTTTTTCCAGCGCCGCGCGGATTTCACCGTCGCTCGATCCCGGCATGACGGTGGAGGTCACCACCACCACGTGCCGTCCCTTCTTTTCGCGCAGGGCCCGGCCGATGCCGCGCACCGCCTCCAGCACAAAACGGTTGGTGAACCCGCCTTCGGGAAGGGAAGGCGTGGGCACGATGATGAAGCTCACATCGCTTTTCGCCACCGCCGCGTCCAGCCGCCTTGTGGCGGAAAGGCGCGGCCGCCCGCGCCGGAGGAAGGCCTGCAAAAACGGTTCGTCCACCGGGGCCCTGCCGTTGTTGATGGCTTGCACGAAGCGCGGGTTTTTATCCACGCCGGTCACGCGGAAGCCCTTGGCGGCCATCACCGCGGCGAAGGGCGATCCCAGCTTGCCAAGGCCGATGACGGAGAGTGCTGGAAGAGGTTTCATGTTTTCGGAATTCCGGTAAACGGAACCAGTCTGGCAAGGGCAAACGGCCATGAAAAGGAAAAGCTGGCCTCCGGTTTAACAGTTTTAAATCTGAATGCCACAGAACGTCCGGTTGCTTTACTTCGCAAAACAGTCCTCGCATTCCGGGCATGACGTGTTTCAATAAACCCGGACCCTCATGAAAGCCAAGGGGCTTTACCTTTTGGAAGGGGCCTCTTTTTTGCGGGCTCAAATTGTTATGCAATACCATGCATTTATTGCTGTTGACCTTTTTAGGCCGATCCCCCAGTATTTTGGTGGAAATGGATTTGCCATTTCCGGGGTGTCAGAGCCTCACCTAAAGCGGTACCGAGCGTTGCCGTTATGAACGCTGCCTCCGGCCTGTCGGGCTGGGAGGCAGTGGCGCATGTCCAAGCCTCACGGCCAAAGGCCCTGCAATCGTCTTTAGGCGATCTCTGAACTCCCAGCCACCAGGGGGAGTTTGAGCGTGGGCGCGCGCCGGTCGCTTATTATCGCAGGAATCACCGCTGTGGTTGCCGCCGCCGTGGACGCGCCGCCCGCGCAAGGCGGCCTGCGGGATGTGGAACCAAAGCATTGCGGCGTCACGGCGCATGAGGCCGTCCTTGCCGCCGAGAAAGCCCTGATTGGGAAGGACGGGACAGCAGCGCTAGTCTGTCTCGTGCAGGCCGTGAAGCGGCTTGAAGCAGGGCAGGCGGTCAAGGATCGTGGGGGCGATGCGGTTCTGCATGTGCCCGTCCATGGCGGCGCACGGGGCGGCGAGTGATGAACGGGCGGATTGGCCTTGCCCTGGCGATGTTGATGCTCGCGCTTTGGGGGCGCGGTGCTCTTGCGGCGGGCTGCTCAACTCCGCCGGGCAATGAAGGCGACATCATCTATAACAGCACCTACAAAGTCGTGCAGTTCTGCAACGGCACACAATGGGTCAATGCCGGCTCCAGCGGGGCCGTGGGGGTGGGCACGCTGACGAATGGCAGTTTCTGCACCACCGACGGCTCGGTGATCAACTGCACCACCGCGGCCATCAGTCTGACATCGCAGGCCAACGGCACGCTACAGGCGGCGCAGTTCCCGGCCCTGACGGGGGATGTGACCACCAGCGCAGGATCGCTGGCTGCCACCATCACAACAGGAGCAGTAACCAACGCCATGCTGGCGGGCGGCATCGCGGCCTCGAAGCTGGTGGGGACGGATATAACCACGGTGGGCACGATTGCCGCCGGAACATGGCAGGGCGCGGCGATTGATCTGGCCGGTTATGTCACCGGCAACCTGCCCGTCGCCAACCTGAACAGCGGCACGGGGGCCAGCAGCAGCACCTTCTGGCGCGGGGACGGCACCTGGGCGGTGGCGGGCGGCGCGCAATGGCAGGACGGCGCCAGCGGCGCCATCTATTACAATGGGGGCAATGTCGGCATCGGCACGGCAACCGCAGGCGCCACGCTTGAGGTCGCCGGGCCGGCAAAGTTCGGGACCGACGGCACGGAGTGCACGGGCACGATCCTTGGCCGCATTCGATGGAACAATAGCAGCGCCTATTATGAATACTGCAATGGGTCAGCGTGGAGCCCTTTTAAGGGCGCCGGGGCGGGCTGCACAACGCCCTGGAGCACAAGCCTCGACGGAGGCGAGGCGGTGGTGGCCTATCAATCGGCCGCGCCCGCCTGTGGCGCAGGTTGCGTGGCTGAAGCGCGGGTTTGCGACAACGGCACGCTGAACGGTTCTTATGTAAATGTCTCCTGTAGTCCGGCGGCCTGCTATTCCTGTACGGCGCCATGGGGGCTGAACATCTTGCATGGGGCAACCGCCACCGCCTATTCCGAGGAAACGCCCACAGGGCCATGTTCCGGTTACTCGGAGACACGCACCTGCACCGACGGCAGCCTGAGCGGCAGTTATACCCACGCAAGCTGCACGGATGGCTGCACCGGGACACCGTGGGGCAATGTTTCCACGGGCTACGCGAATACGGCCTATTCCAGCACGACTCCCGCGGGACCTTGCGCATCCTTTTCCGAAACGCGCACCTGCACCGATGGCAGCCTGAGCGGCAGTTACTCCGACACAAGCTGCACGGATGGCTGTACCGGCACGCCGTGGGGCGATGTTGTCACGGGCTACGCGAATACGGCCTATTCCAGCACGACTCCCGCGGGACCTTGCGCATCCTTTTCCGAAACGCGCACCTGCACCAATGGTAGCCTGAGCGGCAGTTATGCCCACGGCTCCTGTACGGATGGTTGCACCGGCACGCCGTGGGGCAATGTTGCCACGGGCTACGCGAATACGGCTTATTCTGAGTCATCCGCCCCTTGTGGTTCGGCTTGCACCTCCGAAACGCGCACATGCACGAACGGCACGCTCAGCGGGTCGTATACGCATGCGTCGTGCAGTGTTGAAAGTTGCTTTGCCTGTCACTCGTATTATACGAACTGCTGCAACATGAACAACGGATCGTGCACTTATCAATATTACTCTCCACCCGGCGCCGGGGGTAGTCTAAATTGTATTGCTGCGACTGGTGGCGCGTATCCGTGGGGTTGCCCGTAAGCACGCAAAAGGTTGTTGGACACGCATAACCCGTGTGAAGGAATGTAGCCGTCATGTTCGTTGAATTATTTTCTTTTCTTCTTCAGCGCCTCTATTTTCTTTTCCAGAATCCCCCGGCGCGGGTCGTCTTTCGGGATTCGCGCCAGAAGCTTCCGCCAGGCGGTTTTCGCCTTTTCCACATGGCCGTTTTCCAGCTCGGCCTCGCCCAGATAATAAAGCACGGTGGGATTATCCGGCGCGCGCGCCGCGGCCCGGCGCAGGCCGGACAAAAACCCGCCATCGGCTTCGCGGCGGGCCAAGGGCTGGCCCGGAATTTCGGGCGATCCCAGCAGGGCGTAGAGCCCGCCCGCCAGCAGCACCGAAACAAGCGCGAGGACCATGGCGAGCCGCGGGCGGCCGCCGGTATACGGCCCCGCCAGCACCGCCAGAAGCACGGCGGCCAGCGCCGCCAGAATGACGGCCAGCATCAGCGCCCCCCGCTCTTGCGGAACCAGCCCGCCGCCAGCAGCAGCGCCGCCGCGAGAATCAGCGGCGGCCCGAACCAGAGCGGCAGCGTCCCGGCCTTCAGCGGCGGGGTGAGAAGCACATAATCGCCATAACGCGCGGCCACCGCCTGCCGGACAGCCTCGTCGCTCTCGCCCCGCATCAGGCGCTGACGCACGAAATGGCGGAGGTCCCTGGCAAGACCGGCGTCGGAATCGTCAATCGACTGGTTCTGGCATACGAGGCAGCGCAGGCCGCGGCCGATCTCCCGCGCCCTTGCCTCCAGCGCGGGATCCGGCAGGGCCTCGCCCGGCTGCAACGCGGCAAGAGAGAGAGGCAGTAACATTAAAAAGGCCAGCACAAGAATTAAAGTCCTTCCTCTCCCCTTAAAGGAAGAACCGCACGGGAAGAAAAAGCAGGCGTCCCCGCGAAAGCGGGGACCCAGTTTAATATTGCCTGGATCCCGGCTTTCGCCGGGATGAGGCTTCGCCTCAACTAGGCCCCCGCTTGCGCGGGGGCGCCTGGGTTTTGAGGCCCTTGCCAGAGCCCGTTCCCGTAAGTTTCGACGCGACGAATACGCCAGGCTTTGGCAAAGCCGGGCCGGGGAGAGAAAGAATCTTTTCGCGCCCTTTTTCCAAAAATATTTATATGCGGCAAAGTCATTCATTTCCGCAACTCCGCGACCAGCGGCAAAAGCCTTTGCCGCAGGACGTCCATCGTCAGGGGTCCCGTCTGCTTGAAGCGCACGATGCCATCCTTATCGATTAAGTAGCTTTCCGGCACGCCGGAAACGCCGAAATCGATTCCGGCGCGGCCATCACCATCCAGCGCCAGCGCCTGATAAGGATCGCCCCATTCCTTCAGCCATTTTCGCGCGGCGGCGGGTTTGTCCTTATAGACAATTCCGGTCATGCGCAGGCCCGATTTTTTCAGTTCCATCAGCAGGGGATGTTCCCCGTGGCAGGGTTCGCACCAGCTTGCGAAGAAATTCACCAGCGTCACCCTGCCGTTCAAATCCGCGTTGGTGAGTGTTCCGCCCGCCAGCAGGGGGAGATCAAGCGGCGGCGCGGGCCGGCCGATCAGGACCGAAGGCACAAGCTCCGGCGCGGCGCCGCGCTCCACCAGAAACAGGCGCAGCGCCAGCACGGCCAGCAGCGCCATAAAAATACCAAGCGGCAGGAAAAAGACGCGGCGCGTCATCGGACCCCCTGCCCCCGCCTCAACAGCGCCACCAGACCGCCCAAGGCGCAGATCAGCGCGCCGCCGAAAATCCATCCCTGCAAGGGGTGCCAGAAAAGCCGCGTGACATAGCCTTTTCTGGCATCGCCTTCCCCCAGAACGGCATAGAGCATGCCGGAAATTTCCGGGACAAGCGCAACGCGGCTGACCCCGCGTTCGGGCGCGATGTAAAGCCGCCGCTCCGGCGCAAGCTCAACCTTCCGTCCGCCGCGTTCGGCCGTGAAATGCCCGCGCACCGCCGCGTAATTCGGGCCTTCGGCCTTTTCATCCACTTTTTGCAGCGTCACCCGCCACGGGCCAACGGTCACGCTTTCGCCGGGACGTTGAAGCTGCAAGCGCTCAACCGGCCAGGTTTCGGCGGCGGTCGCGCCCGCGATCAAGACCGCAAGGCCCAGATGCGCCAGGACCATGCCGGGATTGCGAAGCGGTCTCGCGGCAAGCGCGCCAAGAAGAATCCAAACCGCCAAAGCCATGCCGCAGGCGGCCTTGAAGGCGGCAAAACCCTGCGGCGGGGAAAGCGTAAAGACACCAATCCCCGTCAGCGCGGCCAGCGCCAGCGCCCAAAGCCGTTTGCCGAACACAACCGGCAGGCCCCCGCCCGTCCAGGGCAGGGCCGCGCCCAGCGGCAGGGCGGCGGCGAGCGCCGCCATCATCGGCAGGAAAAAGGCGTTGAAATAAGGCGGCCCGACCGAAATCTTGCCAGGCCCCAGCGCCTCGATTGCCAGCGGGTAGAGCGTGCCCAGCAGAACCGAAGCCGCCGCGCAACACAGGACAAGATTGTTCAGCACAATCCCCCCGCCGCGCGAGAAGGGAGCGATTCCCTTTCCCTCCCCCAGGCGCGGCGCGCGCAGGGCGTAGAGCAAAAGCGCCCCGCCGGTGGTGAGCGCAAGCAGCAGCAAAATAAATACGCCACGCGCGGGATCGGTTGCGAAGCTGTGCACCGAGACCAGCACGCCGGAGCGGATCAAAAAGGTCCCCAGCATGGAAAGTGAAAAACAGCCCACGGCCAGGAACAGGGTCAGGCCCTGGAGGCTGCCGCGTTTTTCCATCACGATCAGCGCGTGCAGGAGCGCCGTGCCCAGAAGCCAGGGCATGAAGGAGGCGTTTTCCGCCGGGTCCCAGTACCACCAGCCGCCCCAGCCCAGCGTGTAATAGGCCCAGAGCGATCCCAGCGCGATGCCGATGGTCAGGCAGACCCACGCCGCCAGGGCATAGGGGCGCGCGCGGCGCGCCCATTCCGGCCCCGCCCGGCCTTCGATCAGCGCGGCGGCGGCCAGCGAAAAAACAATCGAATAGCCGACGGAGCCCAGATAAAGAAAAGGCGGATGCAGGGCCAGGCCCGGATCCTGCAGCAGGGGATTCATGCCGGCACCATCGGCGGGAGCCGGCACAAGGCGCAGGAAGGGATTGGAGGTCAAGAGGATAAAGAGAAGAAAGCCGCAGGAGATGATGGCCTGCACCGAAAGCGTCCTGGCCCGGAACGCAAGCGGCATGCGCCCGCCCCACAGGGCGACCCCCGCGCCATAAAGCGCAAGGATCAGGACCCACAGCAACATCGAGCCCTCGTGGTTTCCCCACACGCCCGTGATCTTGTAAAGCAGCGGCTTGGCGCTGTGGCTGTTCCGCGCCACGTTCAGGACCGAGAAATCGCCTTGCGCATAACAGAGCGCGAGCGCGCCGAAGGCCAGCGCGACGAAAAACGCCTGAAGCAGCGCCGCGCGGGGCGCAAGCCGCATCCACGCCCTGTCGCCGCGCGCGGCGCCCCAAAGGGGGATCACGCCCTGGGCAAGCGCGGCGCAGAAAGCGAGGATGAGACAGAAAAGCCCGGTCTCGGCAATCATGACTGGAGGATCGTTTCGGAGAAGCGAATATGCCTGCCGCAACGCCGAAAAGCAAATCGCATGGCCGCGCGGAACAGGGTGAATTTTCGCTGACCATAGTTTCTTCAACGCCTTGCGGATTTTGTTGCGGCGCACATGGAATCCGAGATGCACCGGAAGAAAAAATTCCGCGCAAAATCCGCCACGCATGTCCGGTTTTTTCTTTGGGAGGAACCGGACTGATGGCATAATAAGCGAACTGAGACGTTTTTCGCCTTGCCGGGGTCCGCGCATGAAACAGCCCGCCGAAACACGAAGCAAAAATGCCGGGCGCCGTCCGCCCGAATCCGCGGATTCATCCGGGGACGCCTGGCGCGGCTTTGACGGCGCGGACTGGAAAGACGCCGTGCGCGTCCGTGAATTCATCCAGCAGAATTACACGCCCTATGCGGGCGATGCGTCTTTCCTCCACGGACCCACGGCCCGCACCAAAGGCGTCTGGCAAAAGCTGGAACCGCTTTTGAAGCGGGAACGCGAAAAGGGCGTGCTGGACGTTTCGGCCGACACGCCTGCCGCCATCACCGCGCACGGACCCGGCTATATCGACCGCGAAAGCGAGATCATCGTCGGCCTGCAAACCGACGCGCCCTTGAAGCGCGCCATCATGCCCAATGGCGGCCTGCGCATGGTGGAGCAGGGGCTGGAAGCCTATGGCTATACGCCCGATCCGCGGGTGGCCGAGATCTGGACCAAATACCGGAAAAGCCATAACCAGGGGGTTTTCGACGCCTACAGCCCCGACATCTTCGCCGCCCGCAAATCGGGCGTCATCACCGGCCTGCCCGACGCCTATGGGCGCGGCCGCATCATCGGCGACTACCGGCGCGTGGCGCTTTACGGCGTGGATTTTCTGGTCCGCGACAAGGAGCGCGAGCTGGCCGAACTGGACGACGCCGTCTTCACCGAGGACGTCCTTCGCCTGCGCGAGGAGTTGTCGGAGCAGATCCGCGCGCTGGACGAGTTGAAGCAGATGGCCGGCGCTTACGGCTTCGACATTTCGCGCCCGGCCGCCACGGCGAAAGAAGCCGTGCAGTGGACCTATTTCGGTTATCTCGCCGCGGTGAAGGAGCAGAACGGCGCGGCAATGTCGCTCGGCCGCATCTCCACCTTCCTCGACATCTATATCGAGCGCGATCTGCGCGCGGGCGCGCTGACCGAGGAGCAGGCGCAGGAGATGATCGACGATCTCGTCATCAAGCTGCGCATCGTGCGGTTCCTGCGCACGCCCGACTATGACGCGCTGTTTTCGGGCGACCCCACCTGGGTCACCGAATGTGTGGGCGGCCTGGGGCTGGACGGGCGGCCGCTGGTCAGCAAGAGCAGCTTCCGCTTCTTGAACACCCTGTTCAACCTCGGCCCCGCGCCGGAGCCGAACATCACGGTGCTGTGGAGCCCCGGCCTGCCGGAAGGCTTCAAGGATTTCTGCGCGAAAACCTCCATTGAGACCAGTTCCATCCAGTACGAAAACGACGACCTGATGCGACCGCGCTGGGGCGATGACTACGGCATCGCCTGCTGTGTTTCGGCCATGCGCCTTGGCAAGCAGATGCAGTTTTTCGGCGCGCGCGCCAATCTGGCCAAGGCGCTGCTTTACGCCATCAACGGCGGGGTGGACGAGGTGACCGGCGCGGTGGTGGCCGAGGGCTTCGAACCGCTGCGCGGCGACGTGCTGGCCTACGACGCCGTGCTGGCGAAGCTGGACCCGATGATGGACTGGCTGGCCCGCACCTATGTGAAGGCGCTGAACGGCATCCATTACATGCACGACAAATACGCCTATGAGCGCATCGAAATGGCGCTGCACGACCGCAACATCCTGCGCACCATGGCCTGCGGCATCGCCGGGCTTTCGGTGGCGGCGGATTCGCTTTCGGCCATCAAGCACGCCAGGGTGCAAGCGGTGCGCAACGAGAAGGGCCTGGCGGTTGATTACCGGATCGAAGGCAGCTATCCCGCCTATGGCAACAATGACGGCCGGGCGGACGATATCGCCGTCTGGCTCGTGACCACCTTCATGGACAAGGTGAAGGCGCAGCCGTATTTCTACCGCGACGCCCTGCCGACCCAGTCGGTCCTGACGATCACCTCCAACGTGGTTTACGGCCAGAAAACCGGCAGCACGCCGGACGGGCGGCGTGGCGGGGAGCCTTTTGCCCCCGGCGCCAACCCCATGAACGGGCGCGACGCGAAGGGCTTCGTGGCCGCGGGCGCGTCGGTGGCGAAGCTGCCCTACGGCGCGGCGCTGGACGGCATCAGCTGGACGGCCTCGGCCACGCCGGACGCCCTGGGGCGCGCGGACGGCGAGCGGCGGAAGAATCTTGCCAACTGCCTGGACGCCTTTGTCGAAGCCGGCGGCTTTCATGTGAACGTCAACATCTTCAACCGCGAAACGCTGCTGGACGCCATGGAGCGCCCGGAGCTTTACCCGCAGCTTACCATCCGCGTTTCCGGCTATGCGGTGAATTTCGTCAAGCTCACCCGCGCGCAGCAGCTCGACGTCATCAGCCGCACGTTCCACACGTGCATGTAATGATACCAACGGTGGAGATCTGTCATGCCCGCCCCCGCCTCCGCGGGGACAGGCTCCGGCGGGCATCCACGAAAATGATGAATGCCCCAAGCATATTACGTTTACATAATAACAAATCGGCCGAATGGTATTCTGTATATCGGCATGACGAACGACTTGTCGCGGCGGCTGCATGAACATAAGAACGGCCTTCTTGAAGGCTTCAGTAAAAAATATGCATTGAAAAGACTTGTTTATTACGAATCTTATGCAACGCCGGGGGAAGCAATCCAGGCTGAAAAACGTATGAAGCACTGGAGCCGGGCGTGGAAGGTCCGGCGCATCTTGCAAATGAATCCTGAATGGAATGATCTCTACGAAACAATCAATTGACGTGGATGCCCGCCTTCGCGGGCATGACTTTTTTTGCTCATGACTCTCCAGAATTCCAAAACCGAACAGGAAGCCGCGGCGCGGGGCGAGCTTGGCTGGCTGCATTCGGTGGAAAGCGGCGCGGCCGTGGACGGTCCGGGCATGCGCTTCGCGTTTTTCATGCAGGGCTGCCTGTTCCGCTGCCTCTACTGCCATAACCCCGATACCTGGAAAATCCACGGCGGACGCAAGATCACCCAGGAAGACGCGCTGGCGGAAATCCGCCCCTATGCGGGTTTTCTTCTCAAGGCGGGCGGCGTGACGGTCACGGGCGGCGAGCCGCTGTTGCAGGCCCCTTTCGTGGGCCGGCTTCTGTCGACCCTGAAACGGGAGCTTGGCCTTCATACCGCCCTTGATACGCAAGGCTTCCTGCACGAAAGCGTGACGGACGGCTGGTTCGATAGCGTGGATCTTGTGCTGCTGGACATCAAGCACGGCGATCCGGAATTTTACAAAAAGCTCACCGGCCAGGCGCTGCAACCCACGCTGGACTGCGCGCGGCGTCTGACGCGCCTTGGCAAGAAAATGTGGATCCGCTACGTGCTGGTGCCGCGCCTGACCGACGGCGCGGACGACATTCTTCGCCTGGCCGATTTTACCGCCACGCTGGGCGATGCGGTGGAACGGGTGGAGGTTCTTCCCTTCCACCAGATGGGCAAGTTCAAGTGGAAAGAGCTTGGCCAGCCCTATCTGCTGGACGACCATCCCACGCCCACGCCGGAGGAGGTGGCAAAGGCGCAGGCCCTGTTCGCCGCGCGCGGACTGACGGTGGTTTAGCCCGGTCCTGATCCCCATGCATGGAATCGCCTCCGTCTCCGGCTCCGCCGCGGTATAAGTGTCTCCATGCTCACCCCACTCCAACCGGAGAAAGCCATGACGAAAATCAAGGTCCGGAATCCCGTCGTCGAGATCGACGGCGACGAGATGACGCGCATCATCTGGACATTCATCAAGGACCAGTTGATCCTGCCCTGGCTGGACGTGGAGCTGAAATATTTCGACCTTGGCATCGAAAGCCGCGACAGGACATCCGACCAGATCACGGTGGATGCCGCCCACGCCATCAAGCGGCATGGCGTGGGGGTGAAATGCGCCACCATCACGCCGGACGCGGCGCGGGTGGCGGAATTCAATCTGAAGAAAATGTGGAAATCGCCCAACGGCGCCATCCGCAACATCCTGGACGGCACCGTGTTCCGCGAGCCGGTGATCTGCCGCAATATCCCGCGCCTCGTGCCGGGCTGGACCGCGCCCATCGTCATCGGCCGCCACGCCTTCGGCGACCAGTACCGCGCCACCGACATCACGTTTCCCGGCCCCGGCGCGCTGACCCTCACCTTCACGCCCGACGGCGGCGGCGCGCCCCGGTCTTATGAAGTGTTCAAGGCCCCCGGCCCCGGCGTGGCGCTTGGCATGTATAATCTTGACGAATCCATCCGGGGCTTCGCGCGGGCCTGCTTCAATTACGGCCTGCAACGCGGCTACCCGGTGTACCTGTCCACCAAGAACACCATTCTCAAGGTCTATGACGGGCGCTTCAAGGACCTGTTCCAGGAGGTGTTCGACGCCGAATTCAAACCCCGGTTCGCGGCGGAAAACATCACCTACGAGCACCGCCTGATCGACGACATGGTGGCGGCGGCCCTGAAATGGAACGGCGGCTTCGTCTGGGCCTGCAAGAACTATGACGGCGACGTGCAGTCCGACACGGTGGCGCAGGGCTTCGGCTCGCTCGGCCTCATGACCTCCGTGCTGATGAGCCCCGACGGCAACACCGTGGAAACCGAGGCGGCGCATGGCACCGTCACCCGCCA
Source organism: Alphaproteobacteria bacterium (assembly GCA_028278105.1). Lineage (GTDB taxonomy): Bacteria > Pseudomonadota > Alphaproteobacteria > UBA9219 > RGZA01 > JACQAB01. Next base: position 20,717 of record JANQEX010000034.1, read on the forward strand.
TTACCGCGAGCACCAGAAGGGCCGGGAAACCTCCACCAACCCCATCGCCTCCATCTTCGCCTGGACGCGCGGGCTGATCTACCGCGGCCGGTTCGACGGTACGCCCGACGTCACGGCCTTCGGCGAGACCCTGGAAAAAGTCTGCATCGACACGGTGGAAAGCGGCGTCATGACCAGGGACCTGGCCCTTCTCGTCGGCCCCGACCAGAAATGGCTGAACACCAGGGAATTTCTTGCCGCCATCGACGCCAATCTGAAAAAGGCGATGCAGTCGAACCCGGCGGCCTGATGTGGTTTTCCCGGAGTTATACTAGGTTCAATGGACAATTAAACTCAAGGCAATGAAAAGACTAGATGAACATTCCGGGCAAGGTTGCGTAGCAACCGCGACCCGGAATCCAGTTTGTTCCTGAAAACAAATGGGATTCCCGCTTTTCCGCCTCCGCAAGCTTCGGCGCGACGGGTGCGCCAAGACCTCGGCGTAGCCGCAGGCGAAGCCGGGCGCCGGAATGTTCGTGTTGGTAATTGTCCATTGAACCTAGGGTCTGGACTCAATTAAGCAGGTTTTTTATTCGAAAAAACAACTTCTCACCCCGGCCCCTGCTTTCGCAGGGCCAGGCTCCAGCCGGGGTCCAGCATGAAGCCGGAGGCTTCATGCAACCGCCTTCGGCGGTTGCTGGATTCCGGCTTCTCCGCCTCCGCAAGCTTCGGCGTGACGGGTGCGCCAAGACCTCGGCGTAGCCG
>JANQEX010000036.1 GCA_028278105.1 Alphaproteobacteria bacterium
TTGCTGGATTCCGGCTGGAGCCTGTCCCCGCGAAGGCGGGGGCCGGAATGAGCAGTTATCTGTTTGGTTTGATTCATTTCTAATTGAGTTCAGACCCTAATCCCATACATGTGGAAATATAAAACTCATGAATTTAGCGTCCCTTCGTAAGGTCCTAAAATAACTCATACAAGTTCCCTGCTTTTCTGCCAAACGGCCAGTTCCTTGTAATTCCGCAGCGGCATGCCTTACCCCACACCCGGCGCCCCAATACCCAAATACCCTATGAACCCCGGTCCAGCCCATAGGCCGCGTGCAGGCTGCGAAGCGCGAGTTCGGTATAGGCTTCCTCGATCAGCACGCTGATCTTGATCTCGGACGTGGAGATGACCTGAATGTTGATGCCCTTGTCGGCCAGAACCTTGAACATGGTCTGCGCCACGCCCGCATGGCTGCGCATGCCCACGCCCACCACCGACACCTTGGCGACATCCGCGCTGGCCAGCACCGAACGGTAGCGGAGTTGGTCTTTCCGGCCGTTCAGGACCTCCTGCGCGCGGGCCAGGTCGGCGCGCGGCACGGTGAAGGTGATGTCGGTCCGCTTGCCGTCCTCGCTGCCGCTTTGCACGATCATGTCGACATTGATATTGGCCTCGGCCAGGGGCCCGAACACCGCCGCCGACACGCCCGGCTGATCGGGCACGCCGGCCAGCGTGATCTTCGCCTCGTCGCGGCTGTGGGCCAGGCCCGTGACTTGCTGTTTTTCCATCATGGCGTCCTCGCTGACCAACAGGGTTCCGGGAAGGGTTGAGCCGGCGGCGTCCTCGAAACTGGACAGCACCTGCACCGGCAGGCTGTATTTCATGGCCAGTTCAACCGAGCGCGTCTGCAAGACCTTGGCGCCCAGCGAGGCCAGTTCCAGCATTTCCTCGCAGGTGATGCGTGGAATCTTGCGCGCGCGATGCACCAGGCGCGGATCGCTGGTATAGACGCCGTCCACATCGGTATAGATATCGCAACGGCCGGCCTTCAGCGCGGCGGCCAGCGCCACCGCCGAGGTGTCGGAGCCGCCGCGGCCGAGCGTGGTGACGCGCCCGTCCTGCGTGACGCCCTGAAAACCGGGCACCACCGGGATGATTCCTTCCTCAAGACAGGCATGCAGTTTCTGCGTGTCGATCCGCTCGACCCGCGCCTTTTCATGGGCGTTCGACGTCATCACCGGCACCTGCCATCCCTGAAAGGACCGCGCCCGGTGGCCAAGCTGCTGCAAGGCGAGCGCCATCAGGCCGCTGGTGATCTGCTCGCCCGACGAAGCCACCACGTCGTATTCCGCGGGATCATAGATTTTTGCAATGGAGCGGCAGTAGTCAACCAGCTGGTTGGTCACGCCCGCCATGGCCGAAACCGTGACCGCCACCTTGTGGCCGAGGCGCAATTCGCCCGCGACCTTTTCAGCCGCTTTTTTGACGTGGTCCACATCGGCCACCGACGTGCCGCCGAATTTCAGAACAAAAAGCGCCATGCAAGGGCCCCAAACGCGCGGGAAGAGCCGTAAAATTATCGTTCCCGTCTTTTTTATGCAAGGGCTGGCGTTCCGGCAAAAGCCGGTTATGCTGCGATATCCTTAACGTCCTGCGTCATGCCCAAAGCCGCTTCCGCCCTGCCCGAAGAGATCCGCCGCTTTTCGCAACTCGCGTCCCGCTGGTGGGATGAAAAGGGTCCGATGGCGCCCTTGCACATGATGCAGGAGGTGCGCCGGACCTATGTGGACCAGCAGGCGGAGCGGCATTTTGGTCACGGACCGGAGGGCCTGCGCGTGCTTGACCTTGGCTGCGGCGGTGGGCTGATGAGCGAGGCCCTGGCCCGGCGCGGCGCGCGGGTGACGGGCGTGGACGCAAGCGCGGACGTCATCAAGGCCGCGCGCGATCACGGCAAGGACATAAAAAACCTTGATTATATCTGCGCGCCGGTGGAGGAATTCGCCACGTCCGGACCCCGCAAGCGTTTCGACCTTGTGCTGATGCTGGAAGTGATTGAGCATGTGAACGATCCGGCCTCCGCCGTTAAGAAAGCGGCGAAGCTTCTGGACAAAAACGGATTGATGGTTTTCTCAACCCTCAACCGCACGGCGAAAGGCTTTTTGCTGGGCATCGTCGCGGCCGAATATCTGCTGCGCTGGCTGCCGCCCGGCACGCACGGCTTTTCGCGTTTCGTGAAACCTTCCGAACTGGCGGGCATGGCTCACGCGGCGGGGCTTGAGGTGCGGGATATCCGCGGCGCGGTTTTCAATCCCTTCACCCGCCGCTTTTCGCTGGACAAAAACCGCCTGGATGTGAATTATTTCCTTAGCGCAAAATTCCAGCACTCATCATTTTTATAATTCATGTATACGCCCGACGCTTTTTTTCCGCAGGAAATCATCATTGATATGCGCGTCAGGCTGCGCACAAATCCGGGCGACCGTCTTTTCATCTGGCATTGGGAAAAGCCCGTGTTATTCGGTACGCCGTTTTACTTATTTGACGTGAACAGCCGCGCAGCCATAGAATATAATGAGCCGCTTGAACTGCGGATGGCGTATTGCATAGCTGCGGATAAATGCCTCGCAATAAATGGTATATCCGAATCAGCCTATCACGTCGTTTTTGTAGACCGTGGATTTGACAGGGAGGAAGTCCGTCTCCGCCCCAACGGCATGATACATGAAGGCCATTTGCTCAGCCTGCACGACGCCATCATTGAATGTTCAAGGCTTAACCGCCGCTTCAACCATCTTGCCCGCAACTGCGGCAACCTGAACAACAAAACCCGTTTCATCGGGCGACTGCTGCCCGTCCGTTCCTTTGCCTGCGTCATCGACCCGCGTTACGTGGCTTTCCCCAAAAGGCAGGCAAACAAGAAAAATCTCGCGCGGTTAACCCTGGGATAGGGCAAACTCCCGCCCATGCCGGAGCGAAGCGATCCTGCTTCGCGCCTCGGCGACCTTTGCCAGATCGATTTCCGCAGTGATGATCCCCGGCGCGTCGCCGTTTTTCTCGGCCAGGACCTCGCCCCAGGGCGAAACAATGAGGCTATGGCCAAAGGTGCGCCGTCCGCATTCATGCGCGCCGCCCTGCGCCGCCGCCAGGACAAAGCAGCCCGTCTCAATCGCCCGCGCCCGGAGCAGCACATGCCAGTGCGCCAGACCCGTGGGCACGGTGAAGGCGGCCGGCAGGGTGAGGACCTCCGTCCCCGCCAGGGCCAGCTTGCGGAACAGTTCGGGAAAGCGAAGGTCATAGCAGAGGGTCAGGCCCAGATGCGCCGGCGGCGTCTGCACATGCACGGCGCGGCGGCCGGGCATGATGAGATCGGACTCCGCATAAACCTCGCCCGCGCCGATATTGGCGTCGTAAAGGTGGATCTTGTCGTAATGCGCGAGGATGCCGCCATCGGGACCAAACACGTAACAGCGGTTGAACATTTTTTCCGGCGCGGCGGTGATGGAAATGCTGCCCGCCACAAGGGTGACGCGCAGGTCCTTCGCAAGGCCGGAAAAGAGGGGGATGGCGGGATGCGCGTCTTCGCCCCGCGCTTCGGCCAGCTTGTCGGCGCGCGTCTGGGCAAGACAGCTTACGTTTTCGGGTAGCACGATCAGACGGGCGCCCCGGCCCGCCGCCTGTCGCGTCAGATCCGCGGCGTTGCGAAGATTCTCTTCAAGGCGCGTGGTGGCGCAGGTCTGGATGCAGGCGGCGGTAAAGCTCATGCCAGGATTTCGTCCAGCCCGCCGGCGGCGTTGAGGGCGTGAAGATCATCGTAGCCGCCGACATGCCGGTCGCCGATGAAGATTTGTGGAATGGTGCGGCGACCGCCCGATTTTTGCATCATCTCTTCCAGCTTTCCGGGATCGGCGCGCACATTGTATTCCTCGAACGCCACGCCCTTATGCTCCAGCAGCTTCTTGGCCTGCTGGCAATAGGGGCAGTTCGGCCCTGAGTAGACAATCACTTTTTTCATCACTCTCCTCCACAAGAAACACTATAAGCCCTTTTTGGAAAAGGTGTAGGGATCTGTATTCGTTCAATCGGAGGGAATCCCCTTGAATGAAGCAAAGCCGGGATACCCCTCCCTCCGGGAGGGGATAGGGGAGGGTTCACGAGGATGTATTGTTGGAAACATTTTTTCCTATGGAAAGGTTATCCCTCCCCAAACCCCTCCCAAAGGGAGGGGTTGGAGGGTTTTCAGCATGACCCTTTACAGAGGCAACCTTTCAATCTGAACAACGCGAACCACTACATTCCTTCCTTGCGCACCCTGGCCAGGGCCAGCACATTCACCTCTTTCGCGCCCGCCTGCAAAAGGGCTCTGGCGCAGGCATTGGCGGTGGCGCCCGTCGTCAGCACGTCATCGACCAGCAGCACGGCGCGGCCTTCCATATGCGCCGTCTCCCCTTTCGGCGCGGCAAAGGCCCCCGCCACGTTGCGGGCGCGCAGGCGCCTTGGCAAATGTCCCTGCGCCGGCGTGGGCTTGCGGCGGACCAGCCCCCGCAGCCGTACCGGCTTTTTCGCTCCCCGGCCCAGCAGCAACGCCAGCAAACCGGCCTGGTTATAGCGCCGGGCAAAAAGCCGCCGCCAATGCAGCGGCACCGGCACGAGGACATCGCTTTTGTCCAGAAGCTCCCTGCCCGCCTGCGCCATCATGCGGGCGAAGAGCGGCGCGAAATCGGTGCGGTCGCTGTTCTTGAAGGGAAGGATCAGCCCCTTGCTGCCCTCGTTATAACTGAGCGCCGCGCGCGCCGCGGCGAAAAGGGGCGGATCGGCAAGGCAGGCCGCGCAACGCGCGTCCGCGAAGGCGGCCGGAAATTCAAACGGCAGCCCGCAGCAGGCGCAATAAGGCGCGGTGATGAAATGCAGGCCTCCCCAGCAATCGGGACACAGCGCCTGCGCCTGTCCGGCCGGCGCGCCGCAGGAGGCGCATGAGGGCGGCAGAAGAAGATCAAGCCCCTTGCGAAGGGCGGAGGCGGGGTTTGGCGGCATCGGGAAAAGGCTGAATTCGGTTGACAACATCATACGCACATTCCCGCGGAAGCGGGAATCCCATTTGTTTTCAAAAACAAACTGGATTCCGGGTCGCGGTTGCCGCGCAACCTCGCCCGGAATGTTCCTTGTCTTTTTCAAACGCTTTTCATTGATTAGGCCTAGCCGAAATGATCCGGGAATTATAGCGTGGAAAGCGTGACGCCATTTCTCCAGCCTTCCCCCGCCCCGCTTTTCGACCGCAAGGCCCTTATGGCCGCGCGGCGGCGCGGCGATCTTGCCCGGCACGGTTTTCTGTATGAGGAAAACGCAAAGGCCCTGATGGAAAGGCTGTCTTTTGTCAAACGGCCTTTTTTGCAGGCGCTGGACCTTGGCAGCCGGGGGCCGTGGCTGGCGGAACTGCTGCGGCGGGGCAACCCGGACCGGCAGGTTTTCCGCGCCTCTTTCGGCCTTGCGGCCGGAGCGCACATCGCGGCCGGTGAAGAGGCGCTTCCCTTCGCCGAGGGAAGTTTCGACCTGATGACAAGCAATCTCGCGCTGCACTGGACGAACGATCTCCCCGGCGTTCTGATCCAGGCCCGGCGCTGCCTGAAGCCCGACGGGTTCTTTCTGGCCTCCCTGTTCGGCGGCGGCACGCTGGCGGAACTGCGAAGCTGCCTGGCCGGGGCGGAGCTGGAACTGAAAGGCGGCGCGGCCCCGCGCGTGTCTCCCTTTCTGGACGTGCGCGAAGGCGGCGCGCTGTTGCAGCGCGCGGGTTTTGCCCTGCCGGTGGCGGAACGCGAGGCGGTCACGCTGGTTTATCCCGACGCTTTCGCCCTGATGCGCGAGTTGCGCGGCATGGGCGAGACAAACCGCCTGCGATCCCGCGCCAGGGGCCTTGCGTCACGAAGTCTTTTTTTCCGCGCGGCGGAAATCTACGCGCAACGTTTCGCGCGCGGCGGCGGCGTGGCCGCGACATTCGAAATCATCACGCTGTCGGGCTGGAGTCCCGATCCCTGCCAGCAGAAACCTTTGAAACCCGGTGAAGGGCGCATGCCGCTTGCCGAAGCGCTGGATGCTCGCGCCGCCGGAATGGATGCCGGGCGTTAACGGACGCTTTCGCGCCGGCGCCGTTTTGTTTAGAGTGGCTTCTTTCCCCTTGTTTCAGGCGCATGTCCCTCCGCCCGCCGCCGTTCGAGATTTTTGATCCGCCTTCCGGAACCTCTGGCGATTCCCGGCCGGGTGCGGCGCGCGTGATGCTTCCGGTTGCGGTGATCGGCCTGCTGGTGACCTTTGGCCTGTTCTGGCTGATGCAGCTTTTCGGGCAATGGTATGTCCGCACCCGGCTCGACGACAACGTGCAACAGCTTCTGGCCGCGTCGCGCGACGCGGTGCAGCGGAAAATCAGCGTCATCGGAGTCCTGGAGCGGGCCGCCGCCGTGGGCAATGCGTCCTTTGGTCCGGTCCTCGCGGCGGCGTGTGGCGAAAAAAAATGGTTTGGCTGCGTTATTCTGCAAAACGGACGGGCGCAGTTTCTTGGCCGGCCGCCGGAAAATTACCGTTGGCCGCGGGTCCGGGAAGACTGGGACGCGCTGCTGCTCGGCACGGAATGGCTGAATGCAAGCACCGCGCTTTTTGTCGCCCTGGGCGGCGGGCAGAACCGTCCCGTGCTGTTTTTTTCGCCGCGGCCCTTCAACCGCGAGACGCCTCTGGCAAACACGCATATTCTTGGATTCCTGGATCTGGATGCGCTTCTGTCCAACCTGAAACCGCGGATCGAGAATGGACAGATCGACGAACTGGCCATCCTCACCCCCGGCAAGAAACGCGTGCTGGCCAGCCTGACCGACTCCGGCGCGCAGACCTTTATGCCCCTGATCCGGGGCGAAGCGCCGTGGCAAATCGGCGGACTGCCGCTCAATCTTTTGTACGGCGTAGCACCCGCGCGCTTTGTTTTGTGGGTGATCGTGCTGCCCTATCTGGGGCTCGCGGTGGGGTTGGGCCTTCTGGCGCTGGCGCTCATGCATTTCTGGCGCACCTGGACGCGCGAGCAGCAGGTGCACGACCTGGCCCGCTCGCTGACCCGCACGGTGAGCGAGCTGGAACAGCGCATCGTGGAAAGCGAACTGATGTCGGCCGCCCAGCGCGAGAGCGAGCGCAAATACCGCGCCATTTTCGAAAACGCCTCCATCGGCATCTGCCAGATTTCCTCCCGCAACGAATGGATCAACGCCAACCGCACGCTGGCCAATCTTCTGGGCTACCGCGACGTGGTGGCCTTGCTGGCGGCACAGCCTGACTTCCACGGAAAACTGTTCGCCGAAACAGCGGCGCGCGCGAACTGGATACGCGCCATGCTGGAATCCGGCGTGGTGCGCGATTTCGAGGCCGGCCTTGTCCGCCGCGACGACGAGAAAATCTGGGTGTCCATCAACAGCCACGCGGTGCGCTCGGAAAGCGGCCATCTTCTGCATTTCGAGGCCACCTTTACCGACGTCACCGAACGCCGCCGCTCGGAAATGGCCCTGATCGCCGCCAAGGAGCAGGCCGACTACGCCAACCGCTCGAAATCGGAATTTCTGGCCAATATGAGCCACGAGTTGCGCACGCCGCTGAACGCCATCATCGGCTTTTCGGAGATCATCAAGGACGAGTTGTTCGGCAAGGCGGGCAACCCGCAATATGTGGAATACGCGCGCGATATCTACGATTCCGGCGAATTGCTGCTCTCCCTCATCAACGACATTCTGGACATGTCGAAGATCGAGGCCGGCAAGCGCGATCTTGCCGAAAGCGTCATCAATATCGGCCGGGTGATGCAGGCCGGCCTGCGCCTTGTCGCCGCCCGCGCCAAGGCCAACAAGCAGAAGCTGAACGTCAACATCCCGCGTGATTTCCCCGATCTGCGCGGCGAGGAAAAGGCCGTGAAGCAGATCATCGTCAACCTGCTGACCAACGCCATCAAGTTCACGCCCGAAGGCGGCGAGATCACCGTCCACGGCGCCGTGGGCGCGGACGGGGAGATGCGGCTTTCGGTGCAGGATACCGGCATCGGCATCGCGCCCGAACACCTTTCCGTCGTGCTGGCGCCCTTTGGACAGATCGAATCGGCGCTGTCGCGCAAGAATCAGGGCACCGGCCTCGGCCTGCCGCTGACCAAGGCGCTGGTCGAACTGCACGGCGGCGCCCTTGGCATCGAATCAACGCTGGGCGTGGGCACCACCGTGACCGTCACTTTTTCGCAAGACCGCGTGTTGCAGCAAGTACTTTAGAAAAAGGGTCAAAAGGGTCTATAAAAAGGGTCAAGAGGGTCTGGAGGGCCGGAAGGGACAATGGTTTTCTTTCCGGTTTTTTACCGACCCTTGTTCGACCCTTTTTTGACCCTTTCGACCCTTTTCCAATGCAGCGCTCCGGCTCCGCCTTTGTCCTCGCCTCTTGCCGCCACGGCGAATGGGACGCGCGCGTCAGCCTGTTTTTCCGCGCGCATGGGCGTTATTCCGGGCTGGTGCGGGGCGGGCTGTCTTCCAAAAAACGCAATGACTGGCAGCCGGGGCATCTGGTGGAAGCGGGCTGGCGCGCGCGGCTGTTCGACCAGCTTGGCCATCTTTCCGGCGAAAGGCGGCGCGATTACGCGGCGGGCATCCTGCACCGGCCGCTGGCTCTGGCGGCGCTTTCCTCCTGCTGCGCGCTGCTGGGGGCCGCCACGCCGGAACGCATGCCCCTGCCCCGGCTTTATGACGCTTTCGCCGGCCTTCTGCCGCTGGACGAAACCCCCGGCGGCCTCGCCCGCCTTGTGCGCTTTGAACTGGCGTTGCTGGGCGCGCTCGGCTACGGGCTTGATCTTTCATCCTGCGCCCTCACGGCCTCCACCCGCGACCTTGCCTTTATCAGCCCGCGCAGCGGCCGCGCCGTGAACCGCGAGGCGGGCGCGCCCTGGGCCGCCCGGCTTCTGCCTCTGCCGCCGTTCTTGCGGGACGAAGACATAACACCCGAATTCGACGAACTGTACGACGGGCTGAAACTGACCGGCTATTTTTTCGAAAACCATATTTACCCGAATCTCGGAAAGGCCGCGCTCGCGCAAGTGACGGCAAAGCGGCAAAGAATGATGGATCTGGTTCAAAGGTTCGAAGGTTCGGAGGTTCGAAGGGACGAAGAACTCCACCTAAAAAGACAACTTAATGTGCTATAATAGAAGAATCTTTCCGAACCTCCGAACCTCCGAACCTCCGAACCTCCGAACCTCCGAACCTCCGAACCTCCGAACCTCCGAACCTCC
>JANQEX010000093.1 GCA_028278105.1 Alphaproteobacteria bacterium
GGGCATCCCATTGTTTTTAATCAAATGGGACCCCCGCCTTCGCGGGGGTGATTTCCAAAGTGAGACACCACCCCATCCCCTAAACCTTCGCACCTCCGAACCTTCGCACCCTCGCACCCCCGAACCTCTGGCAATCCCATGCGGAAGGGATTACCTTTGCCGCGTGATCCTCACCTGCCCCCAATGCTCGGCCCGGTTTATCGTGCCGCCCGCGGCCATCGGCGCGGGCGGACGCACCGTGCGTTGCGGCAAATGCCGTCATGAATGGCGCGCGCGCGCCGTCCTTTCCGGCGACGCGCCGGAGGCCGTGGCGGAGGCGCTCAAGCCCATCCCGTCCGGCGGCGGCCTGCCGGTTCTGGCCGGGGGAATATCCGCCGCGGCCTTGCGCAGCGTGGCGCTGGCCCTATTCGCGGCCATTCTGGTGATGCTGCCGGTATTCACGCTGCGCGTCGCGCCGCTGCTTGCGCCCGCGCCGCGCGCCGTGGCCGGGCAAAAGGAAAAATCCCCGATTGTGCTGGAAGGCATTCCGTCCACCATGGTGCGCCAGCAGGAAGGGCGCTCGGTCCTGACCATTGAAGGCGTATTGGTTAACCGCTCCGGCGACGCCCGGAAAACCCCGGTTCTGAAAGCCCGCGCCCTGAACGCCCGCGGCCATGCCCTGAAGGAATGGACCATTCCCTTGCCGGGAACCGTTCTGGAGCCCGGCCAGCGCCTGCCGTTTACCTTTTCCACGCCTCTGCCGGTGCAGGGGGTTGAGGACATCGCGTTCCATCTGTTATAGGGTTCGGCGGATTCCGGGGCGGATGAGCGCCCCTTTTGACAACGGTGTCCATGTCGAACATCGCTTCCTTGCGCATCCTCGTCGCCGAGGACAATCCCGCCGTGCGGGAATTCGTGGTGCGCGCGCTCACCGGCGCGGGGCACGAGGTGACCACCGCCGCGGACGGCCGCGCCGCGCTCGACGAACTGGCCCGCGCGAATTTTCAGGTGCTGGTCACCGATATCGTCATGCCGCATCTGGACGGCATTGCCCTGGCGCTGAAGGCCACCAGCCAGAATCCCGATCTGCGCGTCGTCATGATTTCCGGCTACGCCCAGGAGCGCATGCGCGCCCACAATATCGACGCCCTGATCCACCGGATCATCGCCAAGCCCTTTTCCATCGATGAAATCTGCGGCGCGGTGCGCGACGCCATGAATTAGGGGTCTTGGGGTTTTAGGGTATTCGGGTGTTGGGGTTTTTTTGGCATTGTCATTCCTTGCTTAACATTCGTTTTCTTTCCCCCTATACCCTACCCCCTAATACCCGAACACCCCAAGACTCCTTTCCCCATGCTGCCCCTTCGCAAAGCCGTCTTTCCCGTCGCCGGGCTCGGCACCCGCTTCCTGCCCGCCACCAAGGCGATGCCCAAGGAAATGATCACCCTGGTCGACAAGCCGCTGATCCAGTACGCGGTGGAGGAAGCCCGCGCCGCCGGGATCGAGGAATTCATCTTCGTCACCAGCCGCGGCAAGGACCCGCTGGAAGACCATTTCGACATCCATGCCGACCTCTACCGCACGCTGGAAGAGCGCGGCAAGCTGGAAGAGCTGGAGGAATTGAAGAAGTCCGAACTGTCCTCCGGCCAGCTTTTCTTCACCCGCCAGCGCGAGCCGCTGGGCCTCGGCCACGCCATCGGATGCGCGCGCGCCATTCTCGGCGACGAGCCCTTCGCCGTGCTGCTGCCCGACGTGGTGGTGCTTTCGGAAAAGCCCTGCCTTGCCCAGATGGCGGAGGCCTATGAAAAAACCGGCGGCAACCTGCTGGCGGTGGAGGACGTGCCGCGCGAGCGCGTGTCCAGCTACGGCATCCTGGACGTGGCGGAGGAACGCGGAAATCTTTCCGTGGTGCGCGGCATGGTGGAAAAGCCGGGCGTGAAGGAGACGCCGTCCACCCTTGCCATCATCGGACGCTATATTCTGCAACCCGAAGTGCTGAAGCATCTCGGCGAGAACAAAAAGGGCGCCGGCGGCGAAATCCAGTTGACCGACGCCATGATTCCCCTGATCGGCAAACAGCCTTTCCACGGCCTGCGCTTCGAGGGCAAAACCTATGACTGCGGCGACAAGGCCGGCTTTATCGAGGCCAATGTGGCCTTCGCGCTGCAACGGCCCGATCTGGCGGCGCTGGTGCGCAACCGGGTGCGGCGGCTGGTGGATTAGGAGGTTCGGAGGTTCGGAGGTTCGGAGGTTCGGAGGTTCGGAGGTTCGGAGGTTCGGAGGTTCGGAGGTTCGGA
>JANQEX010000024.1 GCA_028278105.1 Alphaproteobacteria bacterium
TGTTTTTGAAAACAAATGGGATTCCCGCTTCCCTGCTTCGCCTTCGGCTACGCAGGGCGCACTTGCAAAAAGGCCCGGCGTAGCTTTAGCGTAGCCGGGCTGCGGGAATGTTCGTGTTGGTCATTGCCCATTGAACCTAAGCCGTCATTGCGAGCCCCGCTAAAAGCGGGGCGAAGCAATCCAGGATTTGATGTTTCAGGCGTTCCCGCTTTCGCGGGGGCAAGTTCCAGCGGGGATCCCGTTGAGGCGAAGCCCCGTCCCGGCGAAACCCGGGATCCAGGCAATATCAAACTGGATTCCCGCAGGAGTTTATCCCTGCCCCCGCGAAGGCGGGGGCGGGAGGCGGCTCCTGATGCAACTTGGAGTCGGCTCTTAAATTACTTATACGCCGGTCCCTCTGCCGCGCCTGGTTTTGGTCCCGGTTCGAATTCGCGGCGCTTCGGTTCAATCGTTCCGCCGGGAACATCCTTTCCGGGACGTGTTTTTTCCAAATATTCTTCAACTTCCGCAGCGGTCTGGTCTACCAGACCTTGATCAAGATCCTTGATGCCCCAGACGGTCACGCCCATCTTTTTCGCATAGACATAAACCTTTGCCCGGAACTTTTCGTTGTTCGGGTGTCCGGTGTCTGTCAACTCCATCCCCTCGCCTTGCCCGCGGAGAGCAATAGACCGAACCGCGGCGATGATGGCCTCGTCGTTCAGTTCCGCGCCGCCAAAGAAGTCCATCTGCCGCTTGGAGCCGCGTATCCAGCCCTTGTCTCTACCCTTGCTGTCCTTATAGGTCACCCGGAACTGGGAGGGGGGCTCCCCGGCATCCCGCGCAACGGAAATAACGCCTTCATCGCCCAACCCGTTTCCTGTTGGGAGAATATGCTCTTTCCAAAGCCGCAGCGTCGCTGCCAACTCGTCGTCATTGTAATCGCGTTCATTGCGGTTTGCGCTGAAGGTTTTCCGCAGCTCTTCGAGCAGCTTCTCGGCCTTCTCTTGCGTAGCGCCCTCCTCGGCCTCTTGCGTGGCGTCCCCATCGGCCTCTTGCGTAGCGCCCTCCTTGGCCTTCTCTTGCGCAGCCTCCTCCGCTGCCAGCCGCGCCTCTACTTCCTTCGCACTCAAAACGGTAATGGTGCTGCCCTCCGGCCCGGAAAATCCACCCGAAGATTCATCATCTCCGGCGGGAATGGCGAATGGAGCGGCGTTCGGGTCCGGAACGGAAACAGTCTGTCCAGGCCTGTAATCCTTTTGGACCTTTTCAGCCAGTTCATCCAGCGCCTTGCCTTTCACAAGTCTCCCCGATTCCCTGTCGACAGCGCCGGTTTCGGTTTTTACGATTTCGCCGGTGCCATTGTTGTAATAGAACGTGTCGAAATAGAACAAGGCGGCGGCATCAATGGCATTATGAAACCCGCGCTTTACGTAAAGCGCCGTGTCCCCGGAAAGAAGATTTTCAAATAATGTATCCTCCGTGTGGACGAACTGTGGGGGCTTACGCCCAGGAATATTCCTGGTCACAGTATCCTTGGCCCATGCGATTATCCCTTTGGGGTCTCCGTCATTCAATCGGACGGCGATCTGTTGCAGGTCAGGCCTGATTTCCTGCTTGACGGCTTTGATGTTCTTAACAATAGCGGCCTGCTCTTCTTGCAGAATCTCCCGTTCTGTTTTCAGTCCTGGCGTTTTCTGTCTTTGCGTTTCCAGTTTGTCTATTTCCACTATGGCGGCTTGTATGAAATTTTGTGCATCAACAGAATCTCCCTGTTTTTGCAGCCGTGTTTCTCCTTTCTTTAATAAACGCTCACGTTCTTTCCCAAGTTCGGAAAGAACACCACCAAGCGGGCGTTTTACGCCGTTGAAATCTATTTCCGTATCCAGAAAATTCTCAAGCCCGGAAGCGGGATTTGAAGAAGTCTCGTTCATTGTTTCCTCGCCTTAAAAAAATGAAGCGGCAGGACGCAGTATATCATCCGTTTTTCCGGCGATATACTTTCACCTGCGGCTTTACGGAAACCGGACGGAAACCGGAGATTCTTTTGGTTAACGCTCGCGGTGGTTACAGTTTTTCCACCGTCACGCTGCGGTTGGTGTAGATGCAAAGGCCCGCGGCGATGTCGAGGGATTTGCGGGCAATCGTCTCGGCGTCCATGTCCTGGCCGGTCAGGGCGCGGGCGGCGGCCAGCGCGTAAGCCCCGCCGGAGCCGATGCCGATGAGGCCGTCTTCGGGCTCCAGCACGTCGCCGGTGCCGCTCAGGATCAGCGCCGCGCCGGCGTCGGCCACCGCCATCATCGCTTCCAGCCTGCGCAGGTAGCGGTCGGTGCGCCAGTCCTTGGCCAGTTCCACGCAGGCGCGCAACAACTGGCCCGGATGCTTTTCCAGCTTGCCTTCCAGCCGCTCGAACAGGGCGAAGGCGTCGGCGGTGGCGCCCGCGAATCCGGCGATGACCTGGCCCTTGCCAAGCCGCCGGACTTTCTTGGCGTTCGACTTCATCACGGTGCCGCCCACCGTCACCTGCCCGTCGCCGGCGATGACGGTCCGGCCGTCCTTGCGCACGGCGATGATGGTGGTGCCGTGCCATTCGGGACAAAAAGCGGGATTGCCGGTCATGATGCGCGCCTGATGCTGTTCTGGGTCCGTCCGTTACAGACGGTAAGGGCAAAACGACAATACCCAAACAGGCATTCCCGCGAAAGCGGGAATCCGGTTTTATCATTTAAACAATAAACAAATGGGATTCCGGGTCGCGGTTGCTGCGCAACCTTGCCCGGAATGTTCATGCATGATTTCAATTCACCTCATCCCTTGGCACCTGCATTTCATCTGATCTCTGATTTCTGACCTCTGATCTCTGAATCTCAGATCCCCGTCACGTCGCCGGCCGTGCTGACCATCACGCCCTGCGGCTTTTTCACATGGTCGTTCACTCCCGCAACCGGGCGCAGGCTGGCGGGGATCCGGGCCGCGTCCGCGTCGCGCGCCACGCAGATCATGTTGATGTTGTGCATGCGTCCGAAGATATTCTCGGCGTTGCGGTTGAAATTGTTGGGATTGTAGACCGCCCCCGTATGCCACCACATGCGGTAGCCCAAGGCTTGCAAAAAGCCGATCAGGGCCGGAGACTTGCCGGGCCGGTTGTTTTCGACGAACAAGGGCGGCTGGTGGCGGCGCAGCAGTGTTTCGCCGCCTTTCAGAACATCCAGCTCCATGCCTTCCACGTCGATCTTCACGAAATCAAGCCGCTCGCGCGCCAGCGCGTCGTCCAGCTTCACGCAGCGCGCCTGGATGCGCCGCGTGGCGGAATACCTGATTTCGCCGTAGCCCTCCTCGGCAAAGGGCACGCCGCTGAAATTGCCGGGCGCGGCGTAATCGGGTTCGGGAATTTCAAGCGCGCCGGCTTCGGCCCCCACGCACGCCGCGTGAAGGATGACGTTTTCCAGCCGGTTCAGCGCCACGTTGTCGCGCAGGCAGTCATGGATCGCCGGCTGCGGCTCGAAGGCATGCACGCGGCCCATGGGGCCCGCCGCCTTCGCAAAGGGCACGGTCAGCCCGCCGATATGGGCACCGATATCGGCCACCACCGCGCCGGGTTTTACAAACCGGCGCATGAACTGCCATTCCAGCTCGTACAATTCGCCGTAATAGAGCAGCGACAACCCCACGATCAAATCATTCGGCATCACCACGAAATCGCCGTGCCGCCCGCGCGCCAGCATTTTTTCGAACGGACCGGGTTGTTGGGGGAGGGGGTTGGTCATTGTTGGAAACCAGAATCTAGGATCTAGGAGCTAGGATCTAGAAGTGGAACTGCCAAACTAGGTTCAATGGACAATTAACTCCAGTCATTGAAAAGACGAGATGAACATTCCGGGCAAGGTTGCGCGGCAACCGCGACCCGGAATCCAATTTGTTCCTGAAAATAAATGGGATTCCCGCTTTCGCGGGAATGTTCGTATTGGTAATTGTCCATTGAACCTAGGATCTAGGGGCTAGGATCTAGAAGTGGAACTGCCAGACTAAGGTCTGGACTCAATTAAACAAGCTTTCCATTCAAAAAAACAACTGCTCACCCCGGCGAAAGCCGGGGTCCAGCATGTTGCCTTCGGCAACATGCAACCGCCTGCAGCGGTTGCTGGATTCCGGCTTGCGCCGGAATGAGCTGTTATCTGTTTGATTTGATTCATTGCTAATTAAGTTCAGACCCTAGCCCCTAGATCCTAGCTCCTAGATCCTTCTAGTGGCGGAAATGCCGCATGCCGGTGAAGACCATGGCCAGGCCCTTTTCGTCGGCGGCGGCGATCACCTCGTCGTCGCGCACCGAGCCGCCCGGCTGGATCACCGCCGTGGCCCCCGCCTCGGCCGCGGCCAGAAGCCCGTCGGCGAAGGGAAAGAAGGCATCGGACGCAACCACGCTGCCTTTCGCCAGGGGCTCGGCCAAACCCGCGGCCTGGGCCGCGTCCGCGCTTTTCAGCGCGGCGATGCGGGAGGAATCCACCCGGCTCGTCTGCCCCGCGCCGATGCCGGTCGTGGCCGCGTTCTTTGCGTAGACAATGGCATTCGACTTCACATGCTTGCCCACACGAAAGGCAAAAAGCAGATCGCGCGCCTCGGCTTCGGTCGGGGCGCGCCGGGTCACGGTTTTCCAGTTCTCCGGCAGGCTGCGGCCGTTGTCGCGCGCCTGCACGAGCAGCCCGCCCGCGATGGAGCGCAACGCAAAACCGCCGCGCGCGGGATCGGGCATGCCATGGGTGAGCAGCAGGCGGAGATTCTTTTTGGCCGCAAGCGCGGCGCGGGCTTCCCCGTTCGCTTCGGGCGCGATGACGACTTCGCAAAAAACGGCCGAGATGGCTTCGGCGGTGGCCTTGTCCAGCGTGCGGTTCACGGCGATGACGCCGCCGAAGGCGCTGACGGAATCGCATGTCAGGGCGCGGCCCCAGGCCTCGGCCAGCGTGCCGGCGCTGG
This sequence comes from Alphaproteobacteria bacterium, assembly GCA_028278105.1. GTDB lineage: Bacteria > Pseudomonadota > Alphaproteobacteria > UBA9219 > RGZA01 > JACQAB01. Next base: position 4,951 of record JANQEX010000024.1, read on the forward strand.
CCACGCCGCAGGGATTGGCGTGCTTGATGATGGCGACGGTGGGAGCCTCGAACTCGGCGGCCAGCTCGAACGCCGCGTCGGCGTCGTTGTAGTTATTGTAGCTCAGTTCCTTGCCCTGAATCTGCTCGGCGGCCACCACGCCCGGTCCGGGCCGGGCCGCGGCATAGACGGCGGCTTTCTGGTGCGGGTTTTCGCCATAGCGCAGCATCTGCCCGCGGGTATAGGAAAGGCAAAGCTCCCGCGGATATTCCAGCCCGTTCTGTTGCGCCATCCAGCTTGCGACCATGCTGTCATAGGCCCCGGTATGGGCATAGGCTTCCGCCGCCAGAAGACGGCGCAGCGCCATGCGCGTGCCGCCATCCTGCTTCTGGAATTCCTCAAGGAACAGCGGATATTGCGACGGGCGGGTCAGCACCGCCACGCTTTCGTGATTCTTGGCGGCGGCGCGGATCATGGCGGGCCCGCCGATATCGATATTCTCCACACAGGTTTCGTCATCGCTTCCCGCCGCCACGGTGGCCGCGAAAGGGTAGAGGTTCACCACCACAAGATCGATGGGGGGGATGCCGTGCCGGGACGCGGCCTGCACATGATCCGCGTCGCCGCGCCGTTGCAAAAGCCCGCCATGGATTTTGGGATGGAGGGTTTTCACCCGCCCGTCCATGATTTCGGGAAAGCCGGTATAGGCCCCCACATCGGTGACCGCGATGCCGCGCTCCTTGAGGCTTCGGGCGGTGCCGCCGGTGGAAAGGATCTCCACCCCCTTGCCGGCGAGGGCGCGGGCCAGTTCCTCCAGCCCCGTCTTGTCGGAAACGGAAAGCAGGGCGCGGGTGATCTTCACGCCATCAAGGGCGGGCCGGGGGAGCTTTTTCGCGGCGACAGACATATTGAGGGGCTAGGATCTAGGGGCTAGGGGCTATAGGTTCAATGGACAATTACCAACACGAACATTCCCGCGGAAGCGGGAATCCCATTTGTTTTCAAAAACAAACTGGATTCCGGGTCGCGGTTGCCGCGCAACCTTGCCCGGAATGTTCATCTCGTCTTTTCAACGACTTGAGTTTAATTGTCCATTGAACCTAGGAATTAGGAATTGAAGGTTCGTTGGGTATAGACCTTTGCTCTTAATGAGAAAAGAGGCTTCTTTCTGCAAATTCCCTAGCCCCTAGCCCCTAGATCCTAGCCCCTAAATTCTCACCCCTTTTTCTCGCGCGCGATTGTCCAGTTGATTTCGGTCTGGCCCGCGCCGGTGGCGGCGGCGAAAACGATCTGGGCGCTGCGGCGCGGCTCGTCCTGGCCGAAATACACGCTTTCCTCCAGCGCGAGCGGCAGGCCGTCCGCCGTCACGCGGAAAAAACCCGAACCCGCGCGCAGCAGCACCGCCGTGCCGCTTTGCGTGAGACTGGCCTGCACCTGCGGATGCAGGTGGAAGCGGAGAACATGGCGCGCGCCCGCGGGTCCTTGCAGGATGTCCACGCCCCGCAGCCGGTCGCCATGCTCGTCCAGGATCAGGCGGCGGGCGTGGATCAGGTCATGGCTTTGCCTGTAACCGTCGTGACTGACCTGCACCGAAACGGGCGCGCCGGCGGCGGCCTTGCGCATGCAGGACAAGACCTGCGCCCGGCGGCCGAAGCCGCCGCCGGAAAGAATCTCGCTGCTGTTGCGGTCTTCCACGGAAAGGGTGGAATGCGCGGCGGTGGAGGCCAGCGCCTCGCGCCAGCTTCCGGCCGGGGCGCGCGAGGGATGCGCGCCGCAATTCACGATCAGCCGCTCGCGCCCGGCGTACAACTCGAAGGCCGCGATGCCGGCATGGGCCTCGCCATCCAGCCCCGCGGGCGGCGGCGCGCCGGTATCCATGATGACCAGCATCCGGCCGGCCTGCAACCGCTCATAGCCGGAAAGCCCGCGCGGCGCGCGCGAGCGGGCGTCGGAAAGTTCCAGCAGCGCCTCCACCATCACCGGATTTTCCTCGCGCCCGCCATTGAACAGGGCCAACCCGCCGTCGCCCGCGCGGAAGAACCGCAGGGCCGCGGCGGCTTTTTCAATGGCCAGCGGCAATTCCGGCGGCAAGGCGATCTGCGCCTCGCGCAAGGCCTGCCTTATGTCGATCAGGCATTGCAGGGCCAGGATCTGGCGCGCGGGGTTGCGCTCGCGCACGCTGCCGTCGCCATGAAGCGCGGCGCGCAGGGCGGCCGGCAGAATGGACAGCGCAAGCGCCAGGGCCTTTTCGCCGTCTTCCAGCGATTCCCCGGCGAAGACCAGCCCGCGCAGGGTGCGCAGCAGGGCCGTGCCCGGCAGGGCCGAGGCCGGAAGCGCCGCGGCCGGCGCCGGCGCATCGTCGCGCCGCATCACGGCGGCCAGGCTCTCCGGCACGATGCGCAGCAGATGGCGGCATTGATGCACCATGCTTTCGAAGACGCGGGCACGGAAATCGTCATCGGCGCTGGCGAGGGCGAAATCATGCAGGCCCACCAGATGCGTAAGGCGGTCGGCGATCAGCGGCGGGTCCCAGACCACCGGCGACCAGTCGCCGAACCGGTCGAGCCAGTTGGAAAGAAGCCCGCGCGCCGCGCGGCGCGCCGCGTCGCCGCCGAGCGCCCGCAGATCCCGCAGCCACACAAAGCCATGCACATCATCGATGAAGGCGGGGCCGGCGCCTTCCGGCAGCCAGTCGGGCGGGGCGGCGGAAACGCGAAGCCCGCCCGCGTTGAAATGCCCGTCCAGAATGGCCCTGGCGCGCGCCGTCTCGCCCGGCCAGGGATCGCCCGGCGTGATGAGAAGGTTTTTGGGAACGGGGCCGGAGATGACCAGACGGTAAAGGCTGCTGGAATAGGCCAGCTTTTGCAGCCTGTGACGCATCCGCGTCATGATTTTTGAGGGTTCCGGCATGAACGAAGGGGAAATACGGGGATAATTATTCGCTCCCCATGAATAGCGCGAAATCTGCTGAGGAAATGTTAACAAATCCGTCCTTGTTCGTTAACAGACTGGACAAATAAAGCAGGACGCGGCGGCTGGCTTTGCGCGGTTTCCCAGAAAAGACTTTTATGCTAGTCGAATCTTTATTCGAACCTCCGAACCTCCGAACCTCCGAACCTCCGAACCTCCGAACCTCCGAACCTCCGAACCTCCGAACCTCCGAACCT
>JANQEX010000045.1 GCA_028278105.1 Alphaproteobacteria bacterium
TTCTTTATCGTCCAAATCAAACCTTGTGTTCATGATCCACCTCCGTGAATCTTGAATCACATCTCTCTCCTCATGTAAAGTTATTGAGTACAGAGCCTAGGTTCAATGGACAATTAAACTCAAGTCATTGAAAAGACCCGATGAACATTCCGGGCAAGGTTGCGCAGCAACCGCGACCCGGAATCCAGTTTTTTTCTTTTCGATGAATAAAATGGGATTCCCGCTTCCCTGCTTCGCCTTCGGCTACGCAGGGCGCACTTGCAAAAAGGCCCGGCGTAGCTTTAGCGTAGCCGGGTCGCGGGAATGTTCGTTTTGGCAATTGTCCATTGAACCTAGGCTTTGAACTCAATTAGAAATGAATCAAATCAAACAGATCACTGCTCATTCCGGCGCACACCGGAATCCAGCAATCGCCAAAGGCGATTGCATGTTGCCTTCGGCAACATGCTGGACCCCGGCTGGAGTTTACCCCGGCGACCCGTCTTCGCTAAAGCTGCGCCGGGCCGTTTTGCAAACTTGCCCTGCATAGCCCAAGGCGATGCAGGGAAGCCGGGGCCGGGGTGAGAAGCTGTTTTTTGAATGAAAAGCTTGTTTAATTGAGTCCAGACCCTAATACCAGCGGGCTTATGAATTAACCCGCCCCATAAGGAAATCTGTCATGCCCGCGACGGCGGGCATCCACGCTGAAAAACCATCAAAACAAAAGTTTTAAAGCATGGATGCCCGCCGTCGCGGGCATGACGGTTTATGTCTAGTTGTCTTCCTCGTCCTTGTTGTCTTCGGTTTCGATGCCACCGGTATCGTCGCCGCCCAGATCCTCGGTGTCTTCGGGGATATCGGCCTCGCCCTCGGCTTCGGTTTCCGTCGTCTCGATCTCGACCTCCTCCGGCGCGGGCGCTTTGGGCTTTTCCTCCGGCACGGCGCGGCGGCGGGATTTCAGCAAGGCTTCGGGATTGAACGGCGTGCCGCAATTCGGGCAGATGGGCGCCTTTTTCTTGAAATCATAGTATTTCGCGCCGCAGGAATGGCAGGTGCGCTTGATGCCCCATTCGGGATTGACCACGGAAAGGCTCCTGAATTTTATGAAATGGCCGGGGAATCCCCGGCAAGGCGAAGGGGCTCACTTGCCACGAACGGCAGGCGCTGTCAAAAGCAATTTTGAACCATCACATAATACATGCAGGACGGCAGATCGTACCTGCGTCAGCTTTTAACTGGCCCACGGCAACACGTGAATCCGAATAATTTTTATCGGACCCGCCACCGCTCTTGCCTCCCAAGGGATAGACCCACGCCGCTGTGCGGTCGAGTTGCGTATGAAAACTTATTGCAAGAAAGTCGGCCGGCTCGCCAATCGCGCCAGTTACAGACTGAAATCCGCCGGGATTCTGCTGCAGGACAGACCCCCACATGGGGTAGGGATCAACGCCATGCTTGAAAGCATCATTAAAATCCTTCCCTGCTCCAAAAGCGCCGGGATTATACGGGCTATTACCAGTAACCCAATTGCTGCCAACCGAAATATTCGCCGAGCCGCCAAGAGTTGCCGTCGTTATACGACCGCCGGATAAATCATTTTCGTTTCCGTAAGCCATGAAAATAAATTAACTGAAAGTATTTAATCCGCTGTATATTTTCGTGGTTAATCATTGCCAGATAACGGCATAAAAGCTATGAAATATAAGGTTCTGGGAGGATTCCTTGACAAAAAAACACATCCCGCAGCCGCGAACAGGCGGCAAGGGATCGCCTCTCAAGGGCAAAATTGCCGTTCCGGGCGATAAATCCATCTCCCACAGGGCCTTGATGCTGGGGGCCGTGGCGTTGGGCCGCACGCGCATCCGGGGCCTTCTGGAGGGGGAGGATGTTCTCCACACGGCCGCCGCCCTGCGCCTGATGGGGGCCGAATCCGGTCGTGACGGCAAGGGCGACTGGTGGGTGGAAGGTTCGGGCGTGGGCGCGCTCACCGAGCCCGAAGACGTTCTGGACATGGGCAACAGCGGAACCTCCACCCGCCTGCTGATGGGCCTTGTGGCCAGTCATGGCTTTACCAGCTTTTTCACGGGCGACGGGAGTCTCCGCAAAAGGCCCATGGCGCGGGTGACCGAGCCGCTGTCCCGCATGGGGGTGAATTTTCTCTCACGGGCCGGCGGGCGTCTGCCACTCGCGGTCATCGGCACGCGCGAGACCATGCCCGTCACCTACCGCCTGCCGGTGGCTTCGGCGCAGGTGAAATCCGCCGTGCTGCTGGCCGGGCTGAACACACAAGGCCTGACCTCGGTCATCGAACCGCACGCCACGCGCGACCATACCGAAATCATGCTGGCGCATTTCGGCGCGGAGATCAAAACCGGTACGGACGAAAATGGCGCAAAAATCATCAGCTTGCGCGGCTATCCTGAACTGAGGGCGCGGCCGGTGGACGTGCCGGGCGATCCTTCCTCCGCCGCCTTCGTGACGGCCGCCGCGCTTTTATGCGCGGGATCGGAAATCACCATCAAAAATGTCGGCATCAACCCGAACCGCACCGGCTTTTACGACACGGCGAAGGAAATGGGCGCCGATATCCGCTTTGAAAATCCGCGCATACATGGCGGGGAAAAAATCACGGACCTCGTCGTGACCAGTTCGGAACTGAAAGGCGTGCATGTCCCCGCCGCGCGCGCGCCAAGGATGATCGATGAATATCCCATTCTTGCGGTTCTGGCGGCTTTTGCCAGCGGCAAAACGGTGATGGAAGGATTGTCGGAGCTTCGCGTCAAGGAAAGCGACCGGCTTGCCATGATCGCATCCAATCTTCAGGCCTGCGGCGTGAAGGTGGAGATGGAAGGCGACACCCTTGCCGTGCACGGCGCGGGCGCGCCGCCCGAAGGAGGGGCAACCGTGCCCACATCCATGGATCACCGCATCGCCATGAGCTTTCTGGTGATGGGCATGGCGGCCCGAAACCCCGTCGCCATCGACGACGGCGGTTTCATCAACACCAGCTTTCCGGGATTTGTGGATCTAATGAACGGTCTTGGCTGCCGGATTACATGACCAACGGGGGCGGCAATGTATTTGGATGGAAGTTACGATTTACATAATAACACTTATCGGCTCTATCCATGATGCTTACCACGGCACTTAAAACAACTTGTTCGGCTTTGATCTGATGCATTGACACCCCATACGCATTGACGTCCACGGCTCCGTACTCGCCCCAACCCAAATTCACATGCGTTACACAGGCTTTGGCCAATTCTCCAGCAACAGATTCAAATGCAGCCATTAAGATCCGCATTAAAGGTCGTATCAACGAACACAACTTTACCAACCGTTATTGAACGGGATTTTGGTGGATAGGACTCGGCACGCGAGAAAGAAGCTTGTATGGCAGAAGGTATTTGCATCAACACAAATTACCTGAAAATTTTGAAAGGAAATAATGTATTTTCTTGCCTTTATTCAAAGGCTTGTTTATCCAGCTAGTTAACCAAATGGAGGCTCCGCAAACATGATTATTGCTGTCGATGGACCTGCCGCCAGCGGCAAGGGAACCCTGGCCCGTACGCTGGCGAAGCGCCTGAACCTCCCGCATCTGGATACGGGCGCCATTTACCGCGCCGTGGCGATGACCTTGATTCAACGCGGCCATACGGCCAAAAACATCGACTGCGCCATCGAGATCGCCGAGGAACTGTCGGGCGGCATCCCCCAATCCGTGCTGAACGATCCCGGCCTGCGGGACGAGCTTGTGTCGCAAACCGCCTCGGCCATTTCGGTGAACCCGGCCCTTCGGGAGCATCTTGTTGACCTGCAACGGCAATTCGCCGACCAGCCCGGCGGGGCGGTGCTGGACGGGCGCGATATCGGCACCGTGATCGCGCCCCACGCGGAGGTTAAGCTTTACATTACAGCCCCAACGGAAATCCGCGCGCAAAGGCGCTTTAAGGAGTTGCAAAAGCACGGCCAAAAGGTTACATACGAGGCCGTTCTGGAAGACCTGCTCGCGCGCGACAAGCGCGACGCAAGCCGCGCCACGGCGCCCACCAAGCCGGCGGAGGACGCCGTGACAATCGATAACGGAAACCTGTCGATTGACGAGGTTCTTGATATCGCGCTGCGCGTCGTCAAGTCGAAAGCCGGCACAGGCTGACGGAACAAACAGGCGGGCCGGGTTGGCCCGCGGCGGCGACCGCGCCTGTCGATCAAGCCTCTTCTTGCGGATTTGGGGCTGTTTGACGCCAAGGGCCGCGCCGTTTTGCATAACGTCGAACCAACCGCAAGAAGCGCTGTGGCCAAGGCCCCGCGCGAGAAAGAAACCCCCATGACACAAGCCGCACAGAAAACCAGGGAACCCCGCGAGGCGGGCGAAAACAGGCGCGATTCCGGCTCCCGCGGCAAGGGCCGCGGTCCGCAACGTAAAGGCCCCCGCCGCGACCGCGATCCGCAGGCCCGCAAGCCCAAGAAGCGCGCCATCACCATCACCGCGGACGACGCCGATTACAGCCAGTATCTGAAGGGCGAGAAATTCGCCGACCTCCTCAATGAAACCATGGGCAACAAGTCCAATCTTGAAGGCTCGGTCATCAAGGGCAAGGTTATCTCCATCGCCAATGATTTTGTCCTGGTCGATGCCGGGCTGAAATCCGAAGGCCGCATCGCGCTGAAGGAATTCGCCGCGTCCGGCGCGCCCGCCGAAGTCAGGGTCGGCGACGAGGTGGATGTTTTTGTCGACCGCATGGAAGACCGCAACGGCGAAGCGGTGCTGAGCCGCGAAAAAGCCAAGCGCGAGGAGGCCTGGACCATTCTTGAAAAATCCCATGCCGCGCAGCAGCGCGTCAGCGGCGTTATTTTCGGCAGGGTCAAGGGCGGCTTCACGGTGGACCTTTCGGGCGCGGTCGCCTTCCTGCCGGGCAGCCAGGTGGATATCCGCCCGGTCAAGGACATCACGCCCCTCATGGGCACGCCCCAGCCTTTCCAGATCCTCAAGATGGACCGCATGCGGGGCAACATCGTGGTGTCGCGCCGCGCGGTTCTGGAGGAAAGCCGCGCCGAGGCCCGCAGCGAGCTTGTGGCCAGCCTGAAGGAAGGCCAGGTCCTGCAAGGCGTGGTGAAGAATATCACGGATTACGGCGCGTTCGTCGATCTGGGCGGCGTGGACGGCCTGCTGCACGTCACCGACATCTCGTGGAAGCGTATCAACCACCCGTCGGAGGCGCTGCAAATCGGCCAGACGCTGAAGGTGCAGGTCATCCGCTTCAACCCGGAAACCCAGCGCATCAGCCTCGGCATGAAGCAGCTTGAGGCCGATCCGTGGGAAGGCGTCGCCGCGAAATACCCGGCCGGCACCCGCATGAAGGGCCATGTGACCAACATCACCGACTACGGCGCGTTCGTGGAACTGGAGCCGGGGATCGAGGGGCTGGTGCATGTCTCCGAAATGTCCTGGACCAAGAAAAACCAGCATCCCAGCAAGATCGTGCAGCCGGGGCAGGACGTCGAGGTCCAGATTCTTGAAACCGATCTTGCCAAGCGCCGCATCAGCCTCGGCCTCAAGCAGTGCCAGGACAACCCCTGGGCCAGCTTCGCCGACAGCCATCCGTCCGGCACCGAGCTGGAAGGCGAAATCCGCAACATCACCGAGTTCGGCCTGTTCGTGGCCCTGCCCGGCGATATCGACGGCATGATCCACGTCTCCGACGTCTCCTGGGACAGGAGCGGCGAAGACGCCCTTTCCGGCTATGCCAAGGGGCAGGTCATCAAGTTCAAGGTCCTGGAAAACGACCCGGAAAAGGAGCGCGTCAGCCTGGGCGTCAAGCAACTGACCCGCGACCCGTTCGAAAGCGTCAATCTCGGCGTGAAGAAAGGCGATGTGGTCACCTGCACGGTCAGCGGCATCACCGACGGCGGCATCGAGGTGAGTCTGGCCGACAGCCTGACCGGCTTCATCCGCAAGAGCGAGCTTTCGCGCGAGCGGACCGAGCAGCGCCCGGACCGCTTCGCGGTAGGCGAAAAGCTGGACGCCAAGATCACCCAGATCGACAAGGGCGCGCGCAAGATCACCTTGTCGATCAAGGCCCGCGAAATCGACGAGGAGAAGGAGGCCATGGCCGAATATGGCTCGTCCGACAGCGGCGCCTCGCTCGGCGACATCCTGGGTGCTGCCCTCAAGCAGCGCAAGAACGAGGACGGCAAGGACAAGGGCGAATAAGCGTCCTCACTTGCGCCGCAGGGCTGATCGAAAACCGGCCTTAAGTTAAATGAACACTCATGGCAAGCGGGCACAGCCCGCGCCAACCAGGAGTCCTATTTGTTTTCTATCCAAATAAAATAGATAAACAGGCGTCCCCGCGAAAGCGGGGACCCAGTTTGTTTGGGGTCAACGCTCAATTAGGGTCTAAACTCAATTTAACCAAACGTCATGCCAGCCCCAGCTTTCGCCGGGGTAACCTCCAGCCTTTAGTCCCCGCGAAGGCGGGGATCGCATCCAGAAAATTCAAACAGTTAATCTGGATTCCAGCTCGCGCTTGCCCCGGCTTCCGCCGGGGCGCGCTTGGCTGGAATGACGTGAAAGTGAATCTTTTCAAGGGGCAATTCTTAAATTGAGTCTAGACCCTAAACAAACTAGGCCCCCGCTTTCGCGGGGGCGCTTGTTTATAACAACCAACAACCGGCGGCCGGCTCTAATTTTTCTTTTTCGCGCGCAGTTCGGCCACCAGCTTTTTCATTTCTTCCAGGCTCATGGCGCCGGGGATCAGCTTTTCCCCGAAAAGAAAGGTCGGCGTGCCCCGCGCGCCAATAGAGTCGGCCAGTTCCCGGTTGGCGGCGATAATGGCCGCGACTTTGGAACCCCGCATGTCTTTTTTAAGCTTGCCCACATCAAGGCCGTGCTTTTTGGCGATTTTCATGACCCCCGCCTCGTCCGGCACCCGGTTTTTCATGAGTTCGGTATGCAGCGGCATGTACTTGCCTTGCAGATGCGCCGCGAGCGCGGCTTTCGCCTTCATTTTCGACACTTCGCTGAGAATGGGAAATTCCTTGAAAATGACCTTTACGTCCTTTTCCGCTTTGACAAGCTGCAGCAAAGGCTCCAGGGCCTTTTTGCAATAGCCGCAATCATAATCGAAGAATTCCACGATCCGGATGGTCCCCTTGGGATTGCCGATAAAAGGGTCCTTGGGATTTTCAAACAGCTTGTCCTTTAGCTTGAGTATATTTTCGGCGGCTTTCTTGCTGGCCTCTTCCGCCTTTTTGCGCTGGGCGTTCTGAACGGATTCAACAATGATATCGGGGTCCTTGCTCAGAACCTCGCGCATGATTTTTTCGATCTCCGCTTTTTGCGCGGCGGAAAAAGCCGCGGGCTCGGCCGCCATCAGGGGAGCTGCGATCAGCGCGCCGGCAAGGCCAAGCGCAAAAAGCCGGAAACGGGTCATGACAACTCCTGAAGGTTGATTGTTGAGAATCGGTATTGGTAAGGCCACGGCATTAAAAATGTTTTAACCTCACCTGTCATCCTCGTTTTCGCGGGCCTGTTTGATGACGTCCTGGGCCCTTAATATATAAGGCGAACCTTTTGGCAAAAGTTTGATGGCGCGGGCGGCCAAACGGCGGGCGGTTACGTTTTCGGCCTTTGCCAGCGCCTCTTCGGCAAGGCCATAGGCGACCAGGCCTTTCTCGTTCTTTTCGCCCCAGGCGGTCGCCAGAAAACGCCATGTGGCCGGCACATGCGGCTCGGTCTTCAGAGATTGTTCCAGGTAAAGAATCGCCTCGTCCACAAGCGCCGGATCATGCGTTTCCAATAGAACATGGCCGTAGGCCGCCTGCAGCAAGCCCGCCTTCGGAACAAGCTCCACGACGCGCCGGTATGGCGCAATCGCCTCCCGCACCCTTCCGGATTCAAACAATATCTGGCCCTTCAGTTCAAGAAACCAGGGATTATCCGGTTCTTCGGCCAGCAGGCCGTCCAGCAGTGAAAGCGCCTTTTGCATATCGCTTTTCCGGTAAAGGGCGATGGCGCGGGCATAGCGGGCGTTGACGCGGGAATCCTTTTCGCCATAGCGCAGCAGCGCCGCGTCGGGCTGAAGATAGCCAAGAAGCTTGGCCTTCATGCGGGCGTGGCGTTCTTTCATGGCTTTCGGAAGCCTCGCTTTCGCCCAAGGCGACCGCTCCACATGCCGGCGCACGGTGTTGATGCGGTCCTGGGTCAGCGGATGGGTGCGGGCATATTCCACCTGCCGGTCGACGGGCAAAAGCTCCTGGTTGCCAAGCTTTTCCAGAAACTCCTTCAGCCCGCGCGAGGTCATGCGCGTGCGGTCAAGAAAGCTCATGCCCGCCGCGTCGGCGGCGCCTTCCTGCGCGCGCGAGAAGCTGAGGATCGAGCGCTGGGCGATCTGCTGCCCGCCGGTAATCACGGCCGCGCCGGCATTGGGATTGCCGCTGGCAATCGCCGCTCCCACCCCCAGAACCATGCTGAGGATCGCCTGAAGCGACGCATTTTTCATCGCCGCCGTGCCGCGCGTCAGATGCCCGCCGGCGATATGGCCGGTTTCGTGGGCGATAACGCCCAGCAACTGCTCGGCATCGTCGGTGGACCGCAACAACGCGGTGTGCAGGAAGATGTTCATCCCGCCCGCCACATAGGCGTTCAGCGTGGAATCGCGCACGATCACCATGCGCACGGAGGCCGGATTTAACCCGGCGGCCAGAAAAACGGGCCGGGCCAGATCCTGAAGATAGGTTTCAATCTCCACATCCCGGATCACGGTCATGCCCGCCGCCCGCGCGGGCGCAGGCGGGGCGAACAGGGAAACAGCCAAAACGGCAATGAGCAAAAAATAAAAAGCCTTCCCTCCGGTCCGCCTTCGCCAAGGCTTCCGTGGGTCCCCGGAGGGTGACCTTTTTGACTCTTTCGCCCCCTTATGGGCCCCAATGATCTCTCCCCCAGCCTCTCCCAAAGGGAGGGGAGCAAAAGGCTTGCTCGCGGGAAAGACCGCTTTTGCCATGGGCTACGACGCCCCGGTCAGCTTCGACCACCAGCCGCTTTTCTTTTTCTCAGGCGATGTCACAAGTCCCTGATCCAAAATTTCAACCGGTTTCGGCGACGATGAAACAGGCGTCACCACGGCCTCCGCCGTTTCCCTTGCCGCGGGAACAGGACGGGATTCGTTTGCCGGACGATCAACGGGCATGCTCGCAACTTCCTGTGGCAACGAAGCCGATGCCACGGGAGCCCGCTCCATGACGGAGAGGTCCTTGGGCGTGGTGTCGATTTCGAAAACGCCCAGAGAGCCGGGCGCGAAACCCTGCTGGGGCACGGCATGGCGGTCTGTCCCGCCACGCGGGCCTCTTTGGCCGCGCGCGCCGCGTTCCCCGTCCCGGTCACGATCCCGGAAACGGCCACGGTTGCGGCCCCCACGGCGCGGCCTGAATTCGCCGCCCGGCCGGTTGAATGCGTCCGGCTGGAATTCATTGCCCGGAACACCGGCATCCTGTCCGGGCGAAGCTGTATTTCCAATATTGCCGGCATCCTCCGCCACGGGCGGGAATGCGCCCGCCGCCGCGCCGGTATCGCCTTCGCGGTTATCAGGGAAACGGCCGCCGCTCCTGCGCCGGCCGCCCCGCCTTCCACGACGGCGACCGCCGCGGCGGGTTCCGCCGTCAAAGCCTTCATCAAAAGACGCGCCGCCGTCCTCATCCGCCGCCGCGCCCTCCCCGCCGGAACGCGCGGACAACAGCGTATCATCGTCCGGTTCTTCGATGCTTTCCGGCGCGTCCTGCCCGGCCAAACCGCGATCCGTTGCCGCGTAACCCTGCCCGTCATTGATGCCGAGGCTTATCGAAATCTGCTCTTCGGCCTTTTTGCCGCGCACGCGCTCAATGGGAAATTCGGGCGGAACAACGTCCTCGTCATTGCGGATGCGCACCAGCATGCCATAGCGCCTTTCAATGCTGGTCAGCGCGTCGCGCTTGTTGTTCAGGATATATTGCGCGGCGTTGGAGGGCATGCTGATGACCGCTTCCGAGGCCGACTGGCGAATCCCCTCCTCCTCCAGCGCGTGAAGGGCCAGAAGCGCCGTGGACTCCACAAGCCTTATGTGCCCCGTGCCGTGGCAATGCGGGCATTTCTCGAAATTGAGTTCCAGCAGGCTGGGCCGCAGGCGCTGGCGCGACAACTCCATCAGGCCGAAATGCGAAATGCGGCCGATCTGCACCCGCGCGCGGTCATGGCGCATGGCTTCTTTCAGGCGGCGTTCGACGGCGGCGTTGTTGCGGCCATCTTCCATGTCGATGAAGTCGATCACGATCAGCCCGGCCAGGTCGCGCAGGCGAAGCTGGCGGGCGATCTCGTCGGCGGCTTCCAGATTGGTGCGCGTCGCGGTTTCCTCGATATGCCGCTCGCGCGTGGCGCGGCCGGAGTTGACGTCGATGGCCACCAGGGCCTCCGCCTGGTTGATCACCAGATAGCCGCCGGAACGCAGGCGGACCACCGGCGAGTGCAGCGCGTTGATCTGGTTTTCCACCTGATAGCGGAAGAACAGCGGAACGACGTTATCGCGGTAATGATGCACGCGGCGCGCATGGCCCGGCATGAGCATGCGCATGAAATCGCGGGCCCGGACGTAACCCGCGTCGCCTTCCACCAGAATGGCTTCAATGTCCGGCGCGTACAGGTCGCGCATCGCCCGCTTGATAAGATTTGCTTCCTCGTAAATCAGGCAGGGTGCGATGGATTTCAGCGTCATCTCGCGGATGCTGTCCCACAGGCGCAGGAGGTACTCAAGGTCGCGGCGCACCTCGGCCTTGCCGCGCTCCATGCCCGCCGTGCGCAGGATCACCGCCATGCCGTCGGGCACTTCCAGCTCGCCCAGAAGGTCCTTCATGCGGCGGCGGTCCTGCATGCTGGTGATCTTGCGGGAAATGCCGCCGCCCTTGCCGGTGTTGGGCATCAGCACGCAATAGCGCCCGGCCAGCGACAGATAGGTGGTCAGCGCCGCGCCCTTGTTGCCGCGCTCTTCCTTGACCACCTGAATCAGCATGATCTGACCACGCTTGATGACTTCCTGAATCTTGTAGCGGCGGATCATGCGGCGGCGGCGCTGCTCGCGTTGCGTGTCGATGATTTCATCGCCGCCCACGCTCTCCACGGGCACGGCGCCATTGGCCACGGCTTCACCGGACGGCACGCCTTCCGCGGCCGCGGAAAGATGTTCTTCCTCCCCGGCGTTTTCCCCGTCAGCCGCTGGATCAAAACCGGGCGGCTCCTCGCCAGCGGATTCCGCCTCGGTCCCGGCGTCCGTTTCGGGCGCGAAGGGCCGGCTAATCAGGCCCGATTGCGGCTCGCCAAGGCCGATGGCGGGCGGCAGGGCCGAACTGGTGATGTGGGATTCTTCAATCTCTTCGTCCTCAAAGGGAGCGTTCAGGTCCTCTTCCGCCGGAACGGAGGCATCGTCGAAATAAGGCTGCTCTTCCGCGCCGGGGCTTGCGGCCTGATCCTGCGCCAGTTCTTCTTCCAGCGCCTGACGGTCGGCCACCGGGATGCGGTAGTAATCGGAATGAATTTCCGAAAAGGCCAGAAAGCCGTGACGGTTCCCGCCATATTCCACGAAAGCCGCCTGAAGCGACGGCTCGATCCTCACCACCTTGGCAAGATAGATATTTCCCTTAAGCTGCCTGCGGCTGGCTGTCTCGAAATCGAACTCGTACAGACGCCGCCCATCCACGACCGCCACCCGCGTTTGCTCCGGGTGGGTCGCGTCAATCAACATCCTTCTTGGCATTTATATCACTCCAACGCCGGGGCGCGGCCTGTTCTCTGTCGGGCCTCCGCCCATTGGCGAGGCAACGCGCCCAAACGGGGCGGCAGGCCAGCATCGGAAGTTATGGCGATGAGCAAATCCGGCGCGGCGCGCCCCTCATACTGCCTGCCGGCCTTGCTGCAGGAGATACGGACTGCATCGCAAAGGCGGCGGGCAAAACCCTTTATTCACAGGCCCCGAAACCAACCGTTCCATAAGGAAAACATGGACAAGTCTCTGGAATACATGACTTTTCCATGCCGCAGCCGGGCCGGGCCCATGACCATCGCAAGCGGCATCATAGCCTTTAAGTTGCAGAATATGCAACCAAAAACTGTTTTCTGCCGCATGCGAGACAAAAAGCGATTGGAAATCAGGGGAATGGCGAACGACTCTTTTAGCTTTGCTCAAGCCTCAATGCAGTGTATAGAACGCAGGCATAACTTTATTGATGAAAGAAAAATGTCTTTTTCTGAAACAGATTTTATAGCCTGTTTACAAGAACTTGTAGACAAAAGCGGACTTGATGAACCTGAAAAGAAGGTTGTTGGCGCTCATCTGGAAGCCGCTCTAGCAAGGGCCTTAACAACAATTGAAACGTTTAAGGAATCCGGTTCTTTATTGAAGCCGCTTGTTCGCACATTAACAGACGAGGAAATTTCGGAAATTATCGAGGTTGGAAAACAACATCCTTGGTCGGAAAGAGAAAAAATACACGTTAGATGGTCACCGGTAGAGTGGGTAAAACATTATTATGGAAAATGGATTCCTGGGCTTCTAACAGGCCATATTCTCAAGGCAGACAAACCCCTTTACGTAACCTTGATGAAACACATAAGCCGTTTCGGACTTCCCGAAGATCTGGATATTCCCGCTGAAAGGGAAAATGCCATGCGTAGCCTTCCCGATGAAAATGACCGTCTAATACGTTCCCTCCGGCGGCAATTACACGCCATGAGGAAACTGGTTGCATCAAGAAACAAGGCCATTCCTGGCTAAATTCCACCTGCCATTATTACAGGCACTGTCAAAAACTGCTGTTAAGCACTTAAAAAACATCCACTCCATCTTTTTCTTGCCTCCTTTGGCAGAAAAACTCTCATGGAAGCTAAAGCTTCCCGCTAGTGTTAATAATCTCTATAACACCATCATGCGTTTCATCAGTTGGGCTTTTTCGATTGGCGCGCTGTTGCTGATCGCCGGCGTCGGTTCGGGATTCTGGCTTCTGCACCAGTACAGCCAGAACCTGCCCGACTTCGCCCGCCTCAAGGACTACCAGCCGCCGATCCTGTCGCGCGTCTACGCGGGCGACGGGCGGCTTTTGGCCACCTTTGCCGCCGAGCAAAGGATTTTCGTGCCGGTCAAGGACATTCCGCAAAGGGTGAAGAACGCCTTCCTTTCCGCCGAAGACAAGGGCTTCTACATCCACCCCGGCATCGACGCGCTGGGCATCCTGCGCGCGCTCCTCACCAACATCCAGAATATCGGCCAGGACCGGCATCCCATCGGCGCGTCCACCATCACGCAGCAGGTGGCCAAGAACATGCTGCTCACCAACGAAGTCTCGATCAGCCGCAAGATCCGCGAGGCCATCTTGGCTTTCCGCATCGAAAGCGTGCTGAGCAAGGACCGCATCCTTGAAATCTACCTGAACCAGATTTATCTGGGCGCGCATTCCTACGGCGTGGCCGCGGCGTCGCTGAATTACTTCAACAAGCCGCTGGACGAACTGTCGGTGGCCGAGGCCGCCTTCCTCGCCGCGCTGCCCAAGGCGCCCAGCAACTATCATCCCCGCAGGAACCACGCCGCCGCCCTCGCCCGGCGCAACTGGGTGATCGGCCGCATGCTGCAAGACGGCAAGGTCACCGCCGCCGAGGCCAGGGCCGCCCGCGCCGAGAAGCTGGAAGCCAGGGGCCGTCCGCCGGAAGAGTCGGTTCGCGCCGATTATTTCGCCGAGGAGGTCCGGCGCGAGCTTGTCGCCGCCTATGGCAGCAGCAGCCTCCTGAAAGACGGCTACACGGTGCGTACCAGCCTTGATCCGCGTCTGCAAGCCATTGCCGACACGGCCCTGCGCAAGGCGCTGGTCGATTACGACCAAAAACGCACCGGCTGGCGCGGTCCGCTGGCGCGGCTGACCCATTTCGACGACTGGCGGAAGCAGCTAAAAAAAGTTCCCCGTCCGCGCGGCGTCGCGGGCTGGCATGTCGCCACCGTGCTTGAAATCGGCAAAAAAGGGGCCGAGCTTGGCCTGGATGACGGAACCCACGGCATCCTCCCCTTTTCCGGCATGAAATGGGCAAGACGCGAGAAATCCTTCGGCAAACATGGGCCCTATCCCAAAAAGCCCCAGGACGTTCTGGAAAAGGGCGATGTTGTTCTTGTCGAAAAAACCGGCGAAAGCGCGAACAAAACCGGAGGCCGCCGCGAAGCGCGGGCCGCATACCGGCTGACGCAGGTGCCGAAAGTCCAGGGCGCGTTCGTGGCCATGGACCCGCATACGGGCCGCGTGCTGGCGCTGGCCGGCGGCTTTTCCGAGCGGCTGTCCGCGTTCAACCGGGCCACGCAGGCCATGCGCCAGGCCGGATCGGCCTTCAAGCCCTTCGTATATCTGGCCGCGCTGGACAGCGGCTTCACGCCCTCCAGCCTCGTCAACGACGCGCCGGTGGAATTCGATCAGGGACCCGGCCTGCCGCTGTGGCGTCCCATGAATTTCGACGGCGACTTTCTGGGGCCGACGACGCTGCGCCGGGCGCTGGAAAAATCGCGCAACGTGGTCACGGTGCGGCTGGCGCAGGCCATCGGCATGGACAAGATCGCCGAATACGCCCGGAAATTCGGCATCGCCCGCGACATGCCGCGCTATCTTTCCTTCGCGCTGGGAGCCAAGGAAACCACGCCGCTGCGCCTCACCGCCGCCTACGCCACGCTGGCCAATGGCGGCAAGCGCATCGCGCCCAGCTTCATCGACCGCATCCAGGACAGCCGCGGCCAAACCATCTGGAAGCATGACCGCCGCCCCTGTAGCAAATGCCGCAACGTGCCCTTTGGCGACGGCGTGGTCCCCGATGTGCCCGACCAGCGCGAGCAGATCAACGATCCGCGCACGGTCTATCAGATCATCTCGCTGCTGCGAGGCGTCGCCACGCGCGGCACGGCGGCCGGCCTGGCCTCGCTGGGACTGACCCTTGCCGGCAAAACGGGCACCACGAACGACAGCAAGGATGTGTGGTTCGTGGGCTTTTCGCCCAATCTGGCGGCGGGGGTGTTTATCGGCTATGACGACCCGAAATCGCTGGGCCGACGCGAAACCGGCGGACGGCTCGCCATGCCGGTGTTCAAGGAATTCATGAAGGCCGCCCTCAAGGACCAGCCCGACGAGCCGTTCCGCGTGCCGCGCGGCGTGCAGCTTATCCGCGTCAACCCCCATACCGGCCTGCCGCCCACCAGCCCCGGCGAGCGCACGATCCTGGAAGCCTTCCTGCCCGGCGCCGACCCGGAATACGCGCAAGCCAGCATTCTGGGCGGCGAGATGCTGATGGGCGATTATTATGACGGGGACGGCGAAGAAGGCGCAGGCGGGAATTACGGCCAGGACCCTTCATACAATTATGGCGCCGGTTACACTCGCGGCCCCCCGCCGACCGTGATCTATGGCGCGCCGCGCGGCAACTCCTATAGCGCGGGAAAAAGACCCGCCACGCGCTACCCCTATCCCATACCGCGGCCGCAACCCGGAACACAACCCGGCCATATCTACGAGCGCCCCCCCGCGGCCGACATGGGCACCGGCGGGCTTTATTGAGTGCAGCACGGTTATTTATCGAGAGACGCCCGGCGCGTTCTCACCCGGACTAAAACGGGCCGGCCATCAACGTAAAATGCAGGCTTTTTGGTTTCGTGTTTATTGACGGCACGCACTATTAACAGAGAGCGGCGGGCCGGGCGCATGACCGTGACGAAATTTACAAATTCAGTATATCCCTCTATTTTTTTGTTTAATTCTTCGACTTCACCCGGAATGTTTTTTCCACTGAACGTAATAACGTCGTTCTCGCGGCCTTCCAGCCTGGCAAACCCATTTGCAAGATTACAGAAACCTTTAATCGTTGAACGGGCCGGGGCGACTGTGAATGCGGCGAGTAGAAAGAATTCTCTTATCGTAAGCCCAAAACGGTCCCCGTTTATTTCAACCTCATAAGAGATGGAGTCCCGCTCTTTGCCGGATTTTTTCACGTAACCTGCCAAGACTTCCCGAGAGCCTCTGCTGCCGGGATGCGGGAATGAAATTTCCGGCTTTGCAATTCTCTTGACCATTTTCTTTCATCCAGCAGGAACATGGATTATAGCCGCGTCCCTTAATTTCCATACACCCCACCCCGAACACTCCCGCGGAAGCGGGAGTCCCATTTAATTGAAAAACAATGGGATTCCCGCTTGCGCGGGAATGTGCATATGGGAAATTTCCATACGGAAATTATTTCGTTTTACTATAAAGTCGACGAAGCTTCTCTTTTCAACCCTGATATTACTTTCTTATGCTCCACCCCGAACTCCTGCTGCAAGCCTATGCCGCCGGGATATTCCCGATGGCCGAAAATCCAAAGGCGGACGGGGTTTACTGGGTTGATCCGCCCCTTCGCGCCATTCTGCCGCTTGGGGAATTCCATGTGCCCAAACGCCTGGCCCGCAGCGTGCGCGGCGGCGTTTACAATATCAGCGTGAACCGCTGTTTTGGCCAGGTCATCGCCGCCTGCGCCGCCGCGCCGCGTCCGGGGCAAAAGACCTGGATCAATGAAACCATCAAAACCTCATACGCCAACCTTCACCAACGTGGGTTTGCCCATTCGGTGGAGGCGTGGCAGGGCGAAAGGCTGGCGGGCGGGCTTTATGGCGTGTGCCTTGGCGGCGCGTTTTTCGGTGAAAGCATGTTTTCGGCCGCGCGCGACGCCAGCAAGGTCGCGCTGGTGCATCTGGCCGCGCGGCTGGAACGGCGGAATTTCCGCCTGCTGGATTCCCAGTTCATGAACCCGCACATGCTTCAGTTCGGCGCCGTTGAAATTCCGCGTGAAAACTACCGGCTTTTGCTGCGCGGCGCCTTGCGGGAAGAAACGTCCTTCGGCGCGGACGAGGGTTTTGAGGCGGAACGCGCCTTCGCCGCCTCGTTCTTGCAGTCCAGAACCCAGATGTCGTAATTGGGATGCTCCAGCGCCGACAGGGCGGGGCTGGAGGCGAACATCCAGCCGCGGAACAGGGTCCGCAGGATCTCGTTCTTGACGCGCGGATCCTGGATTTCGATATAGGCGGCGGCTTCGGGCGTGTCTTCCGGCTCGGTCTTCTGGCAGGAGCGCACCCGCACCGACAGCAGGCCGAATTCAAAGGCCTCGTCCACCCTGGCTTCGATATGCTCCACACGGGCGTTCATCTTGTCCAGCCCCTGAAGCACCGCCACGGGATAGGAATTGAACGTGCGCGACTGCGTCCGCGCGGGCGGCGGCGGCGGCGTCAAATCCAGCGCGTTCAGGCTGATCGCAGGCGGGCCCTGCACGGACGAAGGCGGCGGAAGCTCTTCGCTCTCCACATCGTGATATTCTTCATAATATTCCTCCTGCGCGGCGGCCGGGAGCGCAAGAGCCGTCAGCAGGAACAGAAATGGCAGAAAATGTTTTCTTGTCATGTCCATCTTCTTTGCACAGGGCCGCCGTTGCGAGGGAGCTTTGCTCCCGAAGCACCTCGATTTATAGGGCCTATGCAAAACCTTGCCAACGCCGTCATTGCGAGCCCCGCCGCTGGCGGGGCGAAGCAATCCAGAAATATTGGATGAACATTCCGGGCAAGCGAGGCCCGGCCCCCGCTTTTCCGCCTCCGCAAGCTTCGGCGCGACGGGCGCGCCAGGACCTCGGCGGAGCCGCGGGCAAAGCCGGGCGCGGGAATGTTCGTATTTAGGGTCTGAACTCAATTAGAAATGAATCAAACCAAACAGATAACTGCTCATTCCGGCGCAAGCCGGAATCCAGCAACCGCCGAAGGCGGTTGCATGAAGCCTCCGGCTTCATGCTGGAC